>WTJY01000331.1 GCA_011524645.1 Anaerolineales bacterium
TGAAGCAGTAAAAGAGTACAAAATATCATATTTTGATAAATCTCTTACAACGGTAGATCAAGATAGATCTGGAAAACCAAGCTCTGGGTCAGTTGATGAACTATATGGGTATTGATCTAAGCTGATATTTTTATCTGTGATTGTGGGTTGTGATGGGGGAGAATGACCGTGAATGTGGAGCCTCTCCCTTTTTGGCTGATGGCGTTAATGCTACCGCCCATTAGTTCGCAAAACTGTTTGCTTAGGGCCATGCCGAGCCCGGTTCCGCCGTACTGTGATGAAATCGTTTTGTCTGCTTGCTCGAACGCTTTAAATAGGGATTTTTGTTGTTTGGTGGTCATGCCGATCCCTGTATCTTGGATGGTACAGATAAGATGCTCGGCCGTGCGTTCGATGTGCCATGTGACATTGCCATTTTCGGTAAATTTGGCTGCGTTGCTGAGTACATTGAGCAAAACTTGTTTGATTTTTGTTTGGTCGCCCAGCATTTGCCCTAGCGCAGTTGATTTTTGTACCAAAAATTGATTGTGATTTTTGTCCATAAGCGGATTGGCTTGTGCTTCAACTTCGGTCATTAATTGATTAATGTCGAATATTGTTAAATGAAGCTCCATTTTGCCCGATTCAACTTTGGTGATGTCTAAAACATCATTGATGAGTGCTAATAGGTGGATTCCAGAGGCATGAATACGGCTGAGGTCTTGCACTTGTTGCTGGTTTTCATCTTCTTCGGCATCCTCTTTGAGCATTTCGGTGTACCCGAGAATGGCGTTGAGTGGGGTTCTTAGTTCATGGCTCATATTGGCTAAGAATGCGCTTTTGGCGCGGTTTTCAGCTTCTGCGATTTCTTTGGCGGTGGCTAATTCTTGCTGTTGTTTGGCATAGGTGAGGTCTTGCAGGGTGCCTTGTAGGCCGATTCGTTTTCCTTGATCGTTATAGCGCCAGCCGGCCGTGACGCGACCCGGAAATAGACTGCCATCCTTACGGCGTATGGTTATTTCCAAGTTGCGCATTACATGCTCTGACTCGCTTGCTTGGTGAAATAAATCAACGACCTTATGGCTGACGACAAAATCATGTAAACGCATCTGAATGACCTCTTGTCGTGTATAACCGAGGATTTTTTCACTGGATGGACTGGCATCGATGATTTGTGCGTTGCTACCGATGAGAAAAATAAGGTCGCGAGATTCTTCGAAGAAGGTGCGGTATTTTTCTTCGCTTTGGCGTAGTTCTTCTTGGGTTTCTTCGACGAGTGTATAAGCTTGGGAAAAACGCCAAGCGAGCATGATCGATTGAATAAAAATAAAAGCGACGAAGCCGTAAGGGGTGATTTCATTTACATCCCAGCTTAAACGGTTAAAGATAATGTCTAAACTGGTTGTGAGTACTAAAATAGTGGCGGCCATTGCAAACAGACCTGAGCCTTCCCGCTTAAAATAGAGAATCCGCCCACCAACCCATAAAATGTATAGGCTACTAAATACGAAAATGATTTGGTAACTATTTGGGGTGTAGCTGGCGTGAATGGTATCGACTGAAAGGGAGTAGATAAAGTAGCCAACAGCTACGGATAGGGTGGTGTACAAGACCGGCCGATAAACATCTTTGGGGAAAAGGGTGTTGAGAAAATAAATAAAGATAGAAGGGGCAAAATAGAAGGTGAAATACTCTATGCGTATGGTGATCGGCCAGCCGATTTCTGGGATAAGCCCGAGTAGAATGTTTTGGTTGGTGACCGCAATGCGCAGTGCGATTAGCAAGGCCATTGCGGCAAAGATGAGTGGGGAGCTTTCTCGGGTATGAAAGATGTAGATGCCGATATGATACAGCCCAATGATGGCTAGGATGCCAAATAAAAATACGTCACGGCTCCATAAGCGTATATGGTAAGCGTGAATCTGCTCGCTGTGGTGTAAAAAGATTTGATTTCTGAGCCCGGCGCGTCGGTCATGAAAGTTGGCGACTTGAATGAGGAGGGTGACCTCTTTTTCAGGCGGTTGGAAGGCTACGGTACGCGGTCGGCGGAACGGGACAGTTTCGGTGGCAGAACGGCCGATTTTGCCCTGTTCCGCTATTTTTTGATCGTCGAGCCAGATGACATAACTGGTGTCGATGCTATCTAGATAGAGCCCATAGGTTTGATTGGGATTTAGCCCTTGAAGTTTGAGTTCGTAGGTCGCATAGCCGATTTCGTCGAGTGCTGGCGTAAATGAATCGTAATCTTGCCAGCCGGTGGGAACCGGCACTAATGTCGATTCAGGTCGGTTTGTCGTGTTTAAATCTTCGGCCGTGATAAATTGATTCCAATGGAAGTGCCACTCTCCGTCTAGCGGCACAAGGGTTCTTTCATCAAAATCCCATGCAGACAGGTCTAGTGTGCCGTTGATTGCTGGCGGTGGTGTGTTTGTGGCTGTTTCATCAATGGAGACACAAGCCGAAAAGGTTATGAGCAAACCAAGCAAAATGCAGATTTGGGGCAGTGGTGACGACTTAAATTGATTCATTTATTGAATTGTAACGAACCTGTATGTTAATGCCTACAAAATCTTGTGAATTTACCGCTTAGGAAAAGACCGACAGTAAACGTTGGGCCAGAACCCGTATGTTTGGCTCGTTGAGTAGGTGATCATGGTTGCTTGAGGTGTAACGAACATCTAAATCAGGGAGTAGGCCGATCCAGCCGCGATCTGGCCCGACATGTTGGCACATGATCCATGTGTCGCTGGCAGAGAGTTGAATGACACGGCCGTCGTAGGGCTGCGGTTCATATGTTTGTGCCGCTTCCAGAATGGTATGGACCTAATATGGCTCTTGGTGTTCAAATGGAATAGCCCCTACTTGATGTTGATTGACCATAAAGTCTAGAGGGGTAATCCAGCTCCCCCAACTCATCCTGATAGGAGGGGAGCAAATCCAATCAGACGATCCACATTGGCGAAGGTATTGGAACATAGGCTAAAATTCCTTTTTACGACTCTTTTAGGACGGTAAGAAGCTCATCTATCATCCGGAGCGTTAAACCCCAAACGGGATAGGGGCCATAATCGTAGCAAGGAACGGTTAAGCTGAGATTCCCTTTTTTCCAGACCATTGAATCACGGTTGGCTTGATTGAGGAAAAAAGAGATCGGTATCCAGATCAAGATGTCTACTTCGGTGGGGTCGATTTGCCAATCAGTTGGTTCATAGTCGAGCCAAAAGAGATAGGGGGTGACGATAAACGGCCGCTTGTGCCAGTGCCAACCACGCACCAAAACATCTGAGAGACCGCCGATTTTTTTGGCTCCCCCTGCGATGAGGTCAAATCCGGTTTCTTCGGTGAACTCGCGAAGCGCGGTGGCTAAATCGTCTTGATCTTCGGGGGCCATTCGGCCACCGGGAAAGCTCATATCACCGGACCACGGGTCTCCTTCACGGGCGGCCCGTTTCATGAGTAAGATCGATAAGCCTCCCACGTTATTTTCTGTGGGGGGACGATCGATGATCAGGACGGCAACGGCCGCTTGTCTGGCCCAGCGACGCCACCAAAACCGCTTGGGGTGCAGTGCGGTGAGCTTTGCTAGTAGATTAGTTTTGTGTTGCGGTTGCATCTTCTAAAATCATATCGGCCGCTTTTTCTGCAATCATTAGCACCGGTGCTTGGGTGTTGCCCGCTGGGATAAATGGCATGATCGAGGCATCGACGATACGAACGCCGGTAGTGCCACGCAAGCGAAGTCGCTCGTCAACGACCGCTTCTGGATCGCTGTCTGGACCCATTTTGCAGGTGCCACATGGATGATAGATCGTATCGAGCGATTTGCGAATAAAAGCGTCCATTTCGGAGTCGCTTAGACCGTGACGATTAGGAGAGATCGGGTGATCCCAATACGGCCGTAGGGCGGGTTGTTCGACAATATTTTGGGCCAAGTGGATACCACGGGCGAGGGTGTCTAGATCATCATCAGCGGAGAGATACTGGGGATTGATTTTGGGGGCATCGGCGGCATCTGTGGTTTGTAGTGTGACTGTGCCGTGGCTTTCCGGCCGTAGCAATCCTACGGCGAGCATAAATCCTTCGTCTCGATTCGCTCCATATTCTTCGCCCAATGCGGGCAAGAAAAAGTATTGTAGGTCGGGCCGTCTTACATTGGCGCGTGAGCAGACAAACCCCCCTGATTCTACTAGATTGCTGGATGCGGGGCCGCGACGGCCGGTTAGGAAATAGCGTAACAGATAGCCGAGTCGCTTGCTCCGTACCATGCTGACCCCGCCTCTCGATTTATAAGCGAGTTTGACAAGGGTATGGTCTTGCAAATTTTGCCCGACACCGGGCAGGTCGATACGTGGGTAGATCCCCATATAGTCGAGATATTTTGCGGGACCGATACCGGACAAGAGTAAGAGTTGTGGGGTGTTTAAGGCACCCGCACACAAGATGATCTCGCGAAACGCTTTGGCATCTCTTACTTCATCGTCGGCGAAGTAGCGTACGCCTGCGATCTTCTTGTCTTTAAAGATGAGATTCATGACTAAAACGTCGGTTCGGATTGTCAGGTTGGGACGTTTACGGGCTTGGGCTAGATAGCTGTTGGCTGTATTGACCCGTCGGCCACCATCGATAAAGCGATCATAGAAGCCGACCCCTTCTTGCGTGGCCCCATTAAAATCGGGGTTGTAAGGAAGCCCGCTAGACATGGCCGCTTCAACAAACAATTTGCTTAGTTTGTTAGGATTGGGGTTGGCCGAAATGTTTACGGGGCCGCTGATGCCATGAAATGGATCGTTTGTCCGATGAGATGTTTCAGATCGTTTGAAATAAGGCAAAACATCGGCGTAAGACCAGCCGTTGTTACCCAGTACGGCCCATTCGTCATAATCTGTTGTATGACCACGGACCGCCATCATGGCGTTGATGGCGCTCGAGCCTCCCAGTACTTTGCCGCGTGGCTGGGGAACCGTACGGCCGTTTAACCCTATCTGCTTGGTGGTTTTGAAATTCCAATCAACCTTGGTTTCCCATAGATCAGGCCACATGATCGGAATATTTATCGCCATTTTGTCCGGTTCCCCACCGGCTTCTAGCAATAGAACACTGATTCGTGGGTCTGCGGTTAGCCGGTTGGCGAGAACACATCCGGCCGTGCCACCCCCCACAATGATATAGTCGTACATATTGAGTGGGTAAAGGGTAGAGGGTAGAGGGTAGAGAGACGATGTGTTCTACATTTATACTGTAAGAACGTGGTGCATTTTTTTCTCTCTACTCTTTACTCTCTACTCTCTACTTTTGGATTAGTCTCTCTTTTCGTAAACAAATTGGCGCACGCTGGCCGCGATTGAGGCGGGGTCAACGTGGACGCGAGCCATGCCGGTTTCGATGGCTGAGCGGGCGACCGCTTCGGCCACGGCCGGAGCAACTGCGAAATCGGTGCTACGCGGGATGATATAGTTGTGACTGAGCTGTTTGTCGGTCACTAGGTTTGAGATCGCTTTGGCGGCGGCGATTTTCATTTCATCTGTAATTTGAGGGACGCGGGTGTCAAGTGCGCCACGGAAGATGCCGGGGAAGGCGAGGGAGTTGTTGACTTGGTTGGGTAAGTCGCTACGGCCGGTTGCGACGATCGCTGCCCCCGCTTCGTGAGCGAGTTCCGGCATAATTTCCGGTGTCGGGTTGGCGAGCGCAAAGATGATTGGATCTTTGGCCATGCTTTTAACCATTTCCGGTTTCAAAATGCCGCCTGCTGAAACCCCGATGAAGACATCGCGCCCTTTAATTACTTCTTCGAGCGAGCCGGAGATATTGTCTGGGTTGGTCATTTGAGCCATGCGCTCTTGCATCCAATTCAGGTGGGGGTCGCCAGACTTGAGCGCACCATGTTTATCGACCATGACGATATCTTCCATGCCGAGTGCCATGATGAGCTTGGTGACGGCGATACCGGCCGAACCTGCCCCAACGACAACGGCACTCAAGTCAGATGGGTGTTTGCCGGTTAAGCGACAAGCGTTCATGATACCAGCGAGGACGACCACGGCCGTGCCATGTTGATCGTCATGAAAGACCGGAATCCCCATCTCCGCTTTAAGTCGCTCTTCGATTTCGAAACAGCGAGGGGCGCTAATATCTTCTAAATTAATTCCCCCAAAGGTCGGTTCGAGCCGTTTGACGATTTCGATGATCTCTTCTGTGTTTTGGGTGCTGAGACAGATTGGAAATGCTTCGACACCGGCGAAGGTGTGGAAAAGAATCGCTTTTCCTTCCATAACCGGCATGGCGGCGCGGCCGCCGATATTACCTAAGCCGAGAACCGCGCTACCATCGCTGACGACGCCGACTAAGTTGCCTCGGGCGGTTACGTTAAACGCTTCGCTACTGTCTTCCGCGATTAGTTTGGCAGGTTCCATCGCTTCCGGCATTAAATAGAATTGTTTGAGAATAAATTCATCTTTGACTGGGACATTGTGTTTGATTTCGAGCAGTCCTGTGAAGCGATCATGGAGTTCGAGAGATTCTTCGGCCAACGTCATTTCCCGTTCGCTTTTCGGTGGCACCGGTAGCTGCCCTTCATAAACGAAGCGACGGGTACGGGCATAAACTTGATCGGGGGTAATGTCTTGTTTTTTGGCTAATCCTTGTTCGAGAATGATTTTGGCTACGGCCGATGCCACGGCCGGAGCGACCCGATAATCGATCACTTTGGGATAGATGTAGTAGGCGTTGAGCTCTTCATCGCTAATGACTCCGGCGATCGCTTTGGCGACAGCGATTTGGGCTTCTTGTGGGAAGGAGGATGCTTGGACATCGAGGAGGCCGCGAAAAACACCGGGGAGGACGGCCGTGACATCCATATGATTGGGGTAGGTGGAGTGGGCGGTGGCGACCACGGCCGCACCCGCTTGCTCTGCGTCACGGGGGCTCATACAGATCGGGTCCCCGAACATAAACATGATGGGGGATTGGGCCATCGCTTTGACATTATCGGCCGTGATTTTGCCCGGGACGAAGCCGATATAGGCATCTGCATCGACCAGCATTTCGCTGAGTGTTCCCTTGCGTGCGCCAGCATTGCTGACTTTGGCGATTTCCCACTTGGCCCAGTTCATGTTATGCGGCCGGTATTTGTAGATCGCTCCCTCACGGTCGCACACCGTGAGATTGTGAACACCGTATTGATGTAGGAGGAGCGCGGTTCCTAGACCGGCTGCGCCTGCACCATTAATGACGATGTTCATCTCGCATAGATCTTTTTTAACCAGCTTTGCGGCGTTCATCAAACCGGCCAAAACCCCCATTGCGACCCCTTCCATATGGTTGTTGATAACCGGAATGTTAAGGGCGAATTCGAGGCGACGGGCGACTGAAATACAGAGTGGTGAGGCGACATCTTCAATGCTGATGGCGCCGAAGGTGGGGGAAAGATTTAGCACCGTATCGACCACTTCCCCGGTGTGGGTGGCTTCAATGGCGATGGGCAAGGCATCGACCCCAGCAAAATTTTTGAGGATGACCGCCTTACTTTCAAGGACCGGTAAAATCGCTTCTGCGCCGATATCACCTAGGCCATAAGCGGCCGAGCCGTTGGAAACGATGGCCACAAAGTTGCCACGACAGGTTACATCGTATGAACGTTGTGGGTTGCGGTCAATTTCGAGGCATGGTTCGGCAACACCGGGTGAGTATACAAGGCTGAGCGCGGTGCTGTCGCGAACTTGGACTTTGCTGCGTACGCTGACCAAGCCACGGTAGCGACGACGATAGTACATCGATTCGCTTTCATTGGCATATTGTTCTGAATTGGGTAGATGTGGAATCATATCTATTTTTTACAGGTGAGCTTTGATTAAGTTAGTGATTGTAACGTGAGGGAACGGTGCTTGCTAGTGAGTGGTATAGGAGATTGTTCTTGCTTACAATCATATCAGTCAGGAGTGATGGGGGAGTGACATGTAAAGAATGATGAGTGACGAGTGATGGGTAATTGGTAAGTTGATCTTCTTGCTCATGCTCGATATGAATGAGGAATGTTTTTTGTATGAGAATTGATGCACATGTTCATTTTACGCCACCCGAGTTGAGGGCGAAGCTGGATGCTTTTGCGGATCATGAACCTTATTGGGGGCTGTTGTTAAATCCACCAGAAGGAAAATCGATTCAGGGATGGGCTTCAGCTGAGCGGATGATAGATGATATGGACGTGGCCGGCATTGATAAGGTTGTCCTAGTGGGAGAGTATTTTTATCACCATGATAATTGTGTGGTGCGTAATAATCAGGCTCTGGATTTGATTCGCCGTTTTCCGGATCGGGTGATTGCGCTCGCGACGATTCAGCCATTGGCGGGCGAAAAAGGGTTGGATGAGCTGCAGCGTTGTTTGGATGGTGGGATGGTGGGTGTAGGGGAATTAAATCCGTATGCACAGGGGCATCGGATGGATGATCCTCATTTTTTGCGCTTGGTTGAGGCGTGTATCACGGCCGGTGTGCCTCTCAATTTGCATGTGAGTGAGGAGATCGGAGGGTATTATTTGGGTAAAAGCACGACTCCGTTGCGTCATTACTATGAATTGGCTTGTAAATTTCCGGAACTTAAGTTGATTTTGGCCCATTGGGGGGGCGGTTTGTTCTTTTATGAAATTATGCCTCGGGTGCGGAAACAGTTGGCTAATGTGTGGTATGACACGGCCGCTTCTCCGCTACTTTACCCGACCAAGCGAATTTTCAAACAAGCGTTAGAAGCGGTTGATTGGCGCAAAATTCTTTATGGATCTGATTACCCGCTGTTGATTTATCCACGCAAGATGACGGAGCCGGATATGCGGCCGTTGCCCCGTGCGATTGATAAGCTGGGGTTGGCTGAGGATGTGTATGCGGGAATTATGGGGGGGAATGCGGAGGAACTGTTTAAAGGAGAAAGGAGAAAGGAAAAAGGGAAAAGAGGGGCGCAGGGTTTGTTGGAAATCGGAAATCGAAAATTGAAAATTGATTTGGGGATGTCGGTGGCGATGGTGGCGCAGGTGTGGCCGGAGACGAGAGAGGTGTTTGGACGGTATGGGATTCCGTGGCGAGATGAGACGGTGCCGAGTTGGGAGCCGATTCGGCAGGCGGCGGTGGCGAAGGGGCTGGGAGTGGCCGCGCAGGAGGGGTTGTTGGAGGATTTATTGCGAGAGATTGAAGGGTAAGAGATTTGTGATGCAGATGTTTTCTTTTGATTGTTTGTTGTCAGGCTGGGTGAGATAGGTGGGTATTTAACTAAATTTTTTGGCCCATTCAGGTTCTGTATTTTAATTTGATTATTTATTCTAAATCTAAAGGCCACCCATTCGGCCGTGAACCAAGTATAATCTGTTTTGTCTGTTAACAATTGGGGAACAGGTTATTTTTTCATTCAAGAACTAAAAAGATTGAGACTGAGATATAAGATTATTATGGATAGAAATGAGATACTCGCACGATACCGAGAAAACCCAGAGGTGCCTGTTTTAATTGTTGGTGGTGGGATCAACGGCCTTGGAACCTTCCGTGATTTGGCATTGCAAAAAGTAGATGTGTTGTTAGTTGAAAAAGCTGATTTTTGCTCGGGTGCGAGCGCAGCTTCGTCCCATATGGTGCATGGCGGGATTCGCTATTTGGAAAATGGTGAATTTCGCTTGGTTCGGGAAGCGGTTGAAGAGCGCAATCGTTTGTTGCGTAATGCACCGCAGTATGTAAAACCGCTGGCGACCAATATTCCGATTTTTAATTGGACATCGGGCTTGTTAAATGCGCCACTAAAGTTTTTGAATTTGCTTGACCGGCCGTCTGAACGGGGTGCGTTCGTAATTAAAGCGGGATTGACTATGTATGATGCGTATACCCAAGATGCGGCCGTGCCGAAGCACCAGTTTGTTTTGCGTGGTGAAGCGTTACGCAAATATCCGAAGTTGAGCCGAAAAGTAGTTAGCTTGGCGACTTATTATGATGCGGCGATGCCTTCACCGGAACGTATTGCGATTGACGTGATGCTGGATGGTGAGGCGGCCCATGACGGGGCGCATGCGTTAAATTATGTGTCGGCGGCTGGTGCGCAAGGGAATGAAGTGACTTTGCGCGATGAGCTGACCGGTGAAGAGGTTGTGGTGCGGCCGGAATTGGTGATTAATGCGGCCGGTCCGTGGATCGACTTTGCCAATACTGGATTGGGGCAACAGACGAGATTTATCGGTGGTACCAAAGGGTCCCATATCGTTCTAGATCATCCGGAGTTGCTCGAGACGATTCAGGGGCATGAATTCTTTTTCGAGAATAAGGACGGCCGTATCGTTTTGATTTATCCGTTCTTGAATCGCGTTCTTGTGGGGACATCTGACCTGCGCATAGATCATCCAGATGAGGCGGTTTGCACGGAGGAAGAAATCGATTACTTCCTTGGACTAGTCGATCTGATTTTCCCCACGATCGATGTAGATCGGAGCCAGATCGTTTATCGCTTTTCTGGGGTCCGGCCGTTGCCATCGAGTGAAGCCAATACGACCGGTCAAATTAGCCGTGATCATACCAATCGGGTGGTTGAACCACATGAGGGGATCGATTTTCCGACTTTTAATTTGATCGGCGGGAAATGGACAACATTTCGTGCCTTCTCGGAGCAGACGAGCGACGCTACGCTTGATCGAATTGGCTTAGACCGCATTGTTAGCACCGCTGAAATGCCGATTGGGGGTGGGGCTGATTATCCTCAGACCGAGCAAGAGCAAGAGCGTTGGTGCTATATGACGGCCGATAACACCGGTGTGAATCCGGAGCGGGTGAGTGATTTGTTCCTGCGCTACGGGACAAAAGCGCAAACGGTGGCTGAATATATCGCTGAGCGGGGTGATGATGTGTTGCTAACCCACAACTCTGCGTATAGTCGTGGGGAGGTGGCGTTTTTGATTGATCACGAAAAGGTGGTTCATCTCGATGACTTGCTGCAACGTCGCTCTTTGATGGCGATGCAAGGTGAGGTGACACGGCCGTTGGTTGAGGAGTTGGCTGGTATTGCGGCCGGTGTGCTTGGCTGGGATGAAGGGGAGAAAGAGGCTGAAGTGGGTCGTGTGGTGACGTTGTTTGGGAAGAAGCATGGCGTTCAGCTTTAGCATGGCAAGTAGCCAATGACCAATGGCAATTAGTCGGCAATTATTGATTAGACAAAGAAGGGTGGTTGAGCTTGTCGAAACCACCCTTCGACCGAATCAGGGTTCGTTGTGCTATGTCAAAACTATTCCTGCCGGTTACTTAAATGAAGTGGCGCGCTCCGCGCTCATTTACTATTGGTCATTTTTTTTTAGCTAGCTAAGCGAGCGAGGGTGTGGGCGAGTACGGTGACCCCACGCGCGATGTCTTGTGGTGAAGTGTATTCTTCCGGCCGATGGCTGTAGCCGTTTTGTGAGGGGACGAAGATCATGCCACTGGGGCAGATTTGGGACATAAAGAGTGCGTCATGATAGGCACGGCTGACGAGTTTTTTAAAGCTGTATGCCAGTTGGTGGGTCGTGGAAACAGCTGCGCTGACGACGATTTCACCGGCCGTGCAGGGATCATCCGCATTGAGGATGTCGATTTGCCGCGAAACGCGCCGTGCTTGAGCGATTTCTTTAATCGCTTGTTGAATGTCGGTCACCATTTTATCCCGTGTGATGAGATCTGTATCTCGGATATCGATTTCGAAATAGACCTTGCTGGGGATGCTGTTGACCGCCCCTGGATAGACGTTGACTAAGCCGACGGTGGCGACTGAATCTTCACGGCCGGTTGTTTGGGCTATTTTTTCAATGGCGAGGATCATTTCGCTGGCTGCGGTCAGTGCATCGCGGCGACGGGGCATGAGTACCGCACCGGCGTGGCCACCATCCCCACGGATTTCGACCCGCAGGGTGGCTGGGGCGGCGATGGCGCTGACGATCCCGATTTGCAGATTGCCCGCTTCAAGCCGAGGCCCTTGTTCGATATGGAGTTCTAGAAAGGCGTGGTAATGACCGGTCGAGAGTTTGACCTCATCGAGATTTTCGATATAGCCCGCTTCACGTCTGACTTGTTCGAGGGTTTGCCCCTCGCTGTCGGTTAACTGCATCAACTGATCGGGGGAGAGAGTGCCTGCCATGGCACGACTGCCGAGACAACCCAGCCCGAATCGCGTCGGTTCTTCGGAGGTAAATATGATTAGTTCGAGGGATCGTTTAGGCTGGAATCCGCTTTCTTTTAGGGCGCGAAGTGCTTCTAGGCCGCCGACAACCCCTACCGTGCCATCGTAACGACCGGCAAAGGGGATGGCGTCGATATGGGAACCGGTGGCGACGGCCGGTAACTCCGGTTCGCTTCCTTCCCAGCGCACAAAGATATTGCCTAGACCATCTTCTCGTATGCGAAAGTTGGCTTCACGGGCGAGCTGGCGCATAAAGGCGCGAGCGGCCATGTCGGTTCGTGTAAACAGAACGCGGGTAACAGCCGGTGCGGGGGCATCGGAATAGGTCGCCAAGCGATCTAGCTCATTGGTTATACGGTCTTCTTGAATATGGATTGGAGGGAGCATTTTATTTTCCTAAAAGTGGGTCACGATTGATGTCTTTGTAATAGAGATAAATAGCATCTTCTTTGCCGAGTGCTCCGAACCATTGTGGGCAGTATGACCCCATCCAAATCACATCCCCTTGCTGGATTGGATACCAATTGTCATCTAGGCGATAGACACCACCCCCTTGCATCATCATAAGACCGTGTTCCATGACGTGGGTTTCGACAAAGGGAAGAGGTGTACCGGGTTTAAAGCGGAAGAGATTAACTCCCATATCGTAGCGAGGGTCATCGGGTAGCAAAAGCTTGAGTTGGGCATCTTCATCGCCGAGGAAGGCGGCCGATTGTTTATGGTTTTCATGCTCGATAATCATTTCTGGGGCATCGTAACCGGCGAGTGGGAGGTACGGCCGTTCGATGAGCACCATTTGGCTACCGCTGGCGGCGCGGATGGTGTATTTGGCATCGGCTGGGCAATAAGCGTACCAGCCACCGGCCATCGCAGTTTCTTTGTTGCCATCGTCGAAGATGAGACGGCCGTTGAGCACAAAGATAAAGCGCTCGACCCCTTCACCGGCCGGTCCGACATTGCCGTTTTCTTCGATTAAAGCGATGTACATAGTGAAGCGGGCACCCATGTGAGGAGAAATGAGGGTGATCGCTTCGGCGTTATCCCAGCCGACGATTGGGGCTTTGACATGAGTGTCAGGGGTAATGAAGGCATGATTTGGGGTGACTTTTGTGCGGGTGTGACCAAACTGTTTCATGAGAGGAATCCTTTTGATGCTTGAGTTTATGATTTTGTATTTAGGATGGGAAGCAAATCCAATTAGACAATTTGTATTGGTGAAGATACATTGCTACGCGCCCGATTTTAAGCTTGTTTTTTCAAATTGCATAGGACAAGTTGTCCTAAATTTATTTAAGTTGTGTTGGAAAGGGGTGGTGAGGTTAATCTGATTCTTTACGCTATGCATTCCCCCTAATATTTGCCTTGCAACGGGAATAGACGTATGATTTTAGTTATTATTATTTTGGAGTATATATTTAATTATGAGTAATAATTTACCGATCAGTGAAGAGTTGTTTAATATCTTGCGTTGTCCCCAAGCTGTGCAGGAAAAAGAAAAATATGGTGCGGACCCCGGCCGTTTGCGAATTGTTAGAGACAGTTGGTTGGTCTGTGATGACTCTGGGTTAAAGTACCCGATCCGTGATGGTATTCCGGTGATGCTGATTGATGAAGGTAAGAAATGGTCCTCGGTTGCTGACGAAGAGTTGCCGGTGCCTGTTCCTTCTGCGTAAATCATTAACTGACAATTTAGGCCACCCGCTATGAAAACAATCCTTTATATCGAGGATAATGCGGCCAATCGTATTTTGATCGGTCGCTTATTAAGCCGTGACTATAACATTATTTATGCTGAAGACGGCGAAACAGGGCTAAATTTGGCGATGGAAAAATCGCCAGATTTAATCTTGATGGATATCGGGTTACCGGATTTTGACGGCCAAACTGTTGGTGCGATGATTCGCCAAATTCCGGAACTAACCAAAGTTCCTATTGTCGCAATCACCGCTTGGCCGGAAGATAAGGCCAATGATATGGTGAAGCGGTACGGTTTCGATGGCTGTATTACAAAACCGATTAGTGTCAATCAGTTGCCCCATCAAATCGCATCATATTTCTAACACTCCCTTCCTCGTAGTACCTTCCTCTCCTCCTCTCTCCGCCTTTGTTTGATTCGTAATCAAGCTGCTAGCTTCTTATAAGTCAATTGTTGCTAGGAGAATCTTCTGCAAGCTGTTCCTACCTCTCAATTTTCGCTGAGCGAATTAACTGATGCTTATAATCAGACGCGCATGGATTATATTGTTCCCATGCCCATGACTGAAGCGCGCTTTCAAGAATATATCGATGTATATGATCTTGATTTAAATGCGTCTTGTGTGGTTGTGGATGAGGAAAATGATAATTTGATTCATGGGTTGGGTATGTTAGGGGTGCGTAATGGCCGTTCTTGGATCACCCGTTTAGGGGTTTTGCCCTATTCTCGTCGCTTGGGAACCGGCCGTCGCATCATGGATTTCTTGATCTTAAAAACGAAAGAGCTTGGCTTGCCGGATCTTTGGTTGGAGGTAATTCAAGGGAATGATCCGGCACGGAAATTTTTTGAGAAGCTAGGGTTTGAGCATACACGGGAACTGATGGTTGCACGACGGCCGCCGACACAAACTCTTCCCGACGAAAAACAGTGCTTGTCTGTTAAGACGATGGCTCCGCTCGATATTGCGGAATGTATAGACCTTTTGGCGACTCGTAAAAATCGCCCAAATTGGCTAAACGAGACGGAATCATTTAGCCATGTTAAAAAACTGATTGGTAGTCGGTTTGAACTGGCTGATGGGGCGGGGTGGTTGATTTATGAGCCGTCTCTGTTGCAATTAAAACGTGTGACTGTTGAGGTGACGGCTGGTGACGATGCGTTGGTGAGTCAGTCGATTTTGTGTTGGTTGCATCATCAATTCCCTCGGCTTGATGCGATTTCAGAAAATATACCGGCTGATGATCCACGTTGGAAAGGGTATGAAGCGGTGGGTTATTTCGACTCTTTTCGTCGGTTAGAGATGCTTCGAGATATGAGCAAGCCTTATCAAGCGCGTCAAGATCAAGAACATCGGCGTGTGTAGATGAGTGAACTTTTGAGCTTCTGCGCTATTGTTGAAATCGAGCACACGTTAGCCTTACACAAGCAAGCATCTCTTTTAATTTTACTAGTCTTGTCGGATTTGGTGGGAGTTGATCAATTAACGATTGTCATTCCCACGA
>WTJY01000418.1 GCA_011524645.1 Anaerolineales bacterium
AATACCCATTTGGGATCACTTCACCTGTGGCGAGCGTCGCTGAAACCGGTTCTGTAGTAATGCCACCTAAATCGACGTTCGGTCGCAGATTGTTATTGGTATAGACGACAATATGGCTTTCTTCCCAATTCTCTTTGTTGTAATAGACGTTGATATCACCTAATGTCAACTGGCCATCTGTCACATCAAAGAGAATTTCGCCGGCATGCTTTAAATCTCGTTCAAGCTGGGCGAGGAATACAACATCTTCACGAGCATCCCACTCTAGCGAAATATCTAAATTCGCAACGATAAGAGGATTTTGGGCAGAGATAACCAAGTTTTGCTGGCCCGTTTGAGTTATGGTATGTCCATCTAACCCTGTTAAGGTCGGTGAACTACTCATATGGTAAAAGTCAAGTGCCCCTGTCTGGGCGACCTGTGTTAAGGCGAATAATTGATCGCCAACAGCAATATCGTTTAAGCCAGATAAATAGCCTCCCTGATCTGTGAGATATGCCTCTCCATTGTGATTGCTAATGGGATGGCCTGTGCTTGAACCGTTTGTTTGTTGATAGACGATAGCATTCGGTAAGTGATTTCCAACGGCGATGGTTTCTGAGAATACTTGGACATAGGTAGTTCGAACTCGGAATGGTGCGCTTGTCGCACGGCCGGCATTGTAGGATTGGGGGAAATGTGCTTGATTCGTGAAGCTATAGCTATCGCTTGATTGGATGGTATGATGCTTGGCCAACAGACGAACGATCACATTGTTTGATTGGCCGGAGAATTGACTGGCGAAGGTGTCCCAATAAAAGACATGATCTGTGCCTGTTGGCCAAATGCCTGCACGAATGTGTTGCGTTGGGGTACCGGTAGCCGCTAGGGCTGGATACCAACTCCCCCCTCCGTTCGGCGAATACCACGCCTCGATTTCGGCGATATCCCTCTCCGTAGTCGCCCATAAGGTATAGGGAATAGGAATGGTGAGATCTGTAACGATATTAGCTGTACCATAACCCGAGGTGGCGGGAATGTCGGCCGGTGTATGAACATTCAGACCGATATGATGAGTGTGTTCATACAAGGGCATCCTAATGTGCTGGTGATTAAAGTAAAGTTTTACATATTCTGGTGTGCTGATTAGTGCATCTAAATCTCCATCACCATCCCCGTCTCCCAATCTAACTTGAGGGTTTGTGTGACTATCATTCGCGAGTGTGCCACCCGTTACTTCATAGAAAATCCCAGTACCATCATTGCTATAGAGTTTTGCGGGCTGGTTTTCTAGTCCCAGCAATAGGTCTAAATCACCATCACCATCAATATCTCCGATATCGGCATCAGTTACTATATTATTGTTTTCTGTACCTAAATCGCCCGATATGATACGTGTAAAAAAGCCATTCCCTTCGTAACGATAGAGTTTTGGTCCATCGGTTTGATTTCCAATGAATAGATCTAAATCGCTGTCGCCATCGATATCTCCCCAGACGGCCGTTTGGGGATCGTTGTTATCGAGCAACAGATCACCGACCGTGATATCTGTAAACCCCCAAGAACCATCGTGTACATAGAGGCGATTCTCGCTTGCGCCTCCGATAAAGAGATCGAGATCATTATCTCCATCCACATCTGCCCAAACGGCAACCGTAACGAGTCCCCCATTATTGGTTATGGTGAGTGCATGGGTAAATTGATTTAGCCCATCATTACGATAAATGACGGCCGATCCGTCTTGGACCACGAGTAAATCAAGGTCTTGATCATTGTCGGCATCTCCCCACATCGGTTGGCAGGTTGGCGTTGCGCTCGTGTTCGTCATATCGGCTGAGGTCTGACTAAAAATAGCTGTAGCTGTGACTCCTTGACCTTGATTGATATAGAGATGATTGACTACTCCACCTAAAATCAAATCTAAATCATTATCTCCATCGCTATCCCCTAGTGCTAAGCCACAATAATTCTGCGTTGGTAGAGCTTCAAGTGATACGGTGATAAATGCTCCTGTTCCTACTCCTAAATTGTTGAAAATGGTGGGTGTTATTTCTCCACTAATCACAATATCCAAGTCATTATCATTGTCGATGTCGCCCCACGTAGTATAGGTTGTTTGACTGGCCGTGGATGATGTGGTTAAGGTGATCGGGTCTGAAAAGGGGTAACCTAACCGGTTTTCATAGATCTTAATGTCTGCTTGGTTATTGACAAGGATTAAATCTAAATCGCCATCGTTATCCATGTCCCCCCAAGTTAAGTTTTCTGCATGACCATAAGTGTCAAATAAATCTCCGGCTGTGATGTCGGTAAAAACACCTCCTCCATCATTGCGATAGATTTGGCTTGATTCAGCTTTAAATGTGTAAGGATTGCCAAAATTGGCTGTCGCTAAATCTAGGTCTCCGTCCCCATCAATATCGCCGAGATCAAGGTTGTAGGTTCGCCGATTTGCGTCGTTTGCTAAGTCGCCGGCGGTAATATTGGTAAAGAAACCTTGACCATCATTTTCATATATCTGGTTTGATACAATGAGATCATTGTTGCTGTAGCCGAGTGCCAAATCTAAATCACCATCCAAATCGATGTCTCTCAAAATGAGGTCATTGCTCGGTATGCTTTCTGTAACAAAATCACCCCCATCGATTTCACTAAAGAGAAGGTTCCCTTGATTGAGGTAGACTTTGTTGCTTATGCTACTAAATAAGATGTCGATCCGGCCATCTTGATTAATATCCCCCCACGTAACTCCTTCAATATCACTATAAGAGGCGAATTGGGTAGGGGTGTTCTCTGTAAATATGCCAGTTCCGTTGTTTAGGTATATTTTTAGCTGTTTATCAAAGGTTGATAGGATGTCTAAATCTCCATCTCCATTGGCATCTCCAAATACTGGATAGCGGTCGTGATTGCCAATAACCTCTATATCACCCGCATATTGGTGGGTGAAATTTCCATGCCCATCATTGATATGAATGAGTATTTTTGTGACGGCTCCGTTACGAGTCGCTATATCTAGGTCACCATCTCCATCTATATCGACTCCCTCCATATTGAGCACCATGGGTGCGGAAGTGACCTGTTGTGTGAGCGAGAAGACACGATTTCCTTGGTTGAGATAAACGATGAGTTTGCTTGTATTATTGTCATTACTGGCTATATCTAACAAACCATCCCCGTTAAAATCTCCGGTTGCTACTGCCCCGTGATGAGTTACCGTTGCGTCACTCTGCCACATGAGGTTGAATTCAGTGGTGTTGCTCTCAGATATTGTACGATTGGCAATTAATTGTTTGTTTTGAGGATAAATTATGGCACGGACTGTTGTCAGAGAAAGGGCTAAATAAAACGACAATACAAATTGACAGAGTAAAAGCACTTTGAGCCGGTGCCAAGTTTTTTGTGGTAGAGGAGGGGGCATAGTGATTGTTTCCTGTTTTATTCCATATAATTCCAAAAAGTAACTCCCCAGCTATGCTGGGGAGACTCCCAAAGTTTGACGGGTACGGGAGCAAATCCAATCAGACCGTTCGCATTGGCGAAGGCAGTGTAATTATAAGACCTATTTGTATATTTTAGCCTAACCGCAAACACACACAGCCACTTTAATCAAAAGCGACTGTGTGTGTGTTTGTGCGGCCGTGTGTGTTGTGTGTGTTGTGTGTGTTGTGTTGACCCGAAAAGTGGCTAAACCTTTGAGGCGGACGTTGGGCTATGACCCAAATCTGAACTATTTTAATTGCGAAACGGCGGGGAGCTGTTGCTCATGTTTTTGTTGACAATCGAAGCATCTGGGTGCTGTAGGGAGTCGACTTAGGCGCTGAAGTGAGATCGGTTGATTGCATTCTATGCATTCGCCAAACGACAGCCTTTCAATTCTTTGTAATGCTTGTTGGATTGAATAGATACGCTCTTGAATTTGCTTATATTTTCTTTCTTGCCAGGAATTACGTACATGATCTGTGCCCATTAATTCCAGTAAGTGAAGCCATTTTTGTTGTTGGCTATACAGCATTGACATCCACGGCTTGTGCTGTTGTGAGTTCATTGTGACGGCAACCTTAGATAAAATTTTCTGTTGTCCATAAGCTATTGTGACGAATTGATTGGCTATAAAACGACGCCGTAAAATTTTTGGTATATGACTTGTGTCACAATAGTTCAATAAACGATTAAGTTGTTGCTTACATCGTGGTTATAAGATACAAGTTTTGGAGACGTATTACTCGTCAGATCCGCACGAGAAGTCGCCAACACTTGACGAATTATTGTGTGAATCGGCCGAAAATAGAGATTAGTTGGAGTTTGCATATGTTTTTTTCATATCGCACACGTTTTTTTGTTGTTTTTGTGGATGAATGTTGGTTTATGGGCGGGGCTTGGTTTTTTGCTTACGCCGGTCTTGAGTGCTGATACGGCCGCTGAACTGCGCGCACCCAGTTTTGTGCCCCCCGCTTTCTGATACCCACAGTGGGGTTTGCACCGGCCGTTAGCATGCAGATCACGGCCGAAATTTCCGGCACACTTTATGGTTCAACCACCGTACAAGAAACCGGTGGGAAATTATCGTATGTCATTCAAGTCATTGGAGATAATGCGAGCCAACGGAACAACGGCTGTGGTGATTTTGGTGATTTGGTTGTGTTCCGCCTTGATGGTGATCTGTTGCCTCCTGTAGTTCCTTGGGATAGCGATCAGCTAAATCTTCTATCTTTTGATGGGTTACTCGAACAAACGGTTGATACTTCCTTGAGTGGGGGGATGTGCAGTTGGTGTGGTTACAGCATCTATGAACGGCCGGATGCGCCATTTTATACCCCGAGTATGAGTGATTTGGTTGCGATCTGTGTATCACCATCTCTGACAATCTCTGCTGAGGTAGGCAATCATTTTTATGTGGTGACGGCCGATGATTGTAATGGGACGATACGGCAATTGAGTGAGGCGGGTGTGTTTCGGTTCGAGCTTGAAGTGGAGAGCTAAGTGGATACCAAATAAAAAAGCCACCCTTCCGGATGGCTTTTTTGCTTGGTGAGCCGTGTAGGATTCGAACCTACGACCAATTGATTAAAAGTCAACTGCTCTG
>WTJY01000265.1 GCA_011524645.1 Anaerolineales bacterium
GCACTAGCATCTACTACTTTCCCATTTTCAAAGCGAAGTTCGACCCCTTCGACTTCACGGCCGCTGTAGACGGCCGGATAAGTGTAACGAACCCAGCCATTGACCGATTCTTCGACTGGTCCGGTAAAGATTTCACCGCTTGGCATATTTTTACGGCCATCAGAATTGATAAAAGTACGTCCTTCGATGGAGAGTGTTAGATCTGCGTTGGGCCCTTTGACGCGAACATCTTTTTTGCCAACCAAATAATCGACTAATTTTTGTTGCATAGCGGATAACTTACGCCATTCTTGAACAGGGTCTTCCTTGTCTACATGGCATGCGCCATAAACAAAATCTTCAAACTCTGCGAGAGACATATCAGCATCTTGAGCATGGGCTTGCGTGGGGAAGAGGGTGAGTGCCCAGCGTAGGTCACCAGACGCGCTACGCTCCATATAAGCTTTTGTAAGATTGCGTTGCCCTTCTCGCAATAAGCGTTGTTTGGCCGGATCGATTGAACTCAAGTGGCGGGTGTTGCTTTCACCAAGCAAAGCGACCATGCAATCGTATGTTTCATAGAGCAATGTGCGGGGAGAAGGGACATGCATGATTTGTTCATCTGACCCTTCACGCAAAAGGATTTCCGTGAATTCGGGCTCTTCCCAAAGGGCAAAGGGGTGACCGCCCGCTTGTAGAATGGCGCGATAGAGTTCTTTGGCCAATGGGAGAGTTGTGGCGTTGGCGCGGATCAGCACGCGATCCCCATTTTGGACTTCTAAGCTGTAATTGGTTAAGAGGTTTGCGAGCTTTTTTACACGTGGATCTGCCATAATGGTTCCTTTCTGAATTTGGTATTTAGCGGTTAATTATAAACCCCGATGTGTGGTTATGGTAGCTTATTCTATTTTATTTTCGCCTCTCTTAGGTATAATTTGACCAAGTGATTGTTTTTGTGCATTTGATTTCTGTTCGGTTAATTAGAAGATTAGGAGGCATCATGTATCCAGAAGATCGTGTTTTGGTGGCGTATGTGCCACAACCGGCCGATTTTGAGCTTATTCAGAAGCGGTCTTGGTATCGTATTCCATATAAAAAAGCACCAAAAGGGGTTCATGCTGAATATTTGGCTTTTTATTTTGGTCGTCAGTTTGGGGAAGAGAAATGGGCGATTCGCTACTATGCGCCGAATCTTGGGCATGAGCTGATGCGACGAGCGGAGTTGTTACCGCATGAACCGGATCATCCACGTGCAAATGAAGTTTACTATAAAGTTCAGTTGGGGGCGTTGCGCTCGTTGGCACGGCCGATTGTTAGCTTGAGTTGGCGACGGTTGTTATTTGTGCATACGACGTGGGATCGGTTTCAAGATGCACATGAGGTAGGGGATCTGTTTGTCGAAGGGGATCAATATGTTGATCGGCGGTTTACGGTGTTGCGTGACAGCGCTGATTGATTGTCCGATTCGAAGCCTTTATTTAACTTTGGGATAGCTGAGAAATAGACATTCAAGCACTAAGCGAACATTTGCGTTCCGGTTGAGTTGCCAGACCGCTTGGTCGGTTTGTTTGAGGCTTTCTAGCAGTTTTTCTTGAGGGACGGCCGCGACTAAACGGTTTAGTGTGTCATAGTGGGCGATGTTGATTAGTTTTTCGGTGGGCAGGTCTCCCCAAGCGAGCATGGTTAGGTCGCGCCACCAGGTGGACCATGTTTGCAGACGGCCGTGTAATTGTTCCGGCTTTTTGGCGAGCTTTTCGGCGATGGCGAAACGGCCGACCCGATTTTGCCCCAGAATTTCTTGCAATTGGGTTAAATGCGCTGCATGCGCTTGCCAAATTTCAGGATCGGCGGCCGCTTGTAAGGCCCAACCGATCCGGCCATTGGCTAAATGGGCGATTTGTTGTGCTTGATCGGGAGAGAGTGTCCCTTTGTTTTCTAGCGTTTGATGAATGAGTTGGGTGCTGACCGGCCGTAGATTAAAGGTACGGCAGCGAGAATTGATAGTCGGGAGCATGGCATCCGCTTCAGATGCGGTCAAAATGAGAATGACATTGGGGGGCGGTTCTTCAAGGGTTTTGAGGAAGGCGTTGGCTGCGCTGGGGTTGGCTGTGTCGAAATGTCGTAAGATGGCTACTTTGTGGCGTCCTTCGATAGCGGCGAGGGTCAGGTCTTTTTGCAGTTGACGGATTTGGTCGATTTTGAGGGTGGACCGGCCGCGCGCGCTGACTTGAGGGGCGACGAGGTAGATATCTGGATGACGGCCGCTGGCGATGAGCTTGCACGAGCGACAAACCCCACACGGTCGATTGTTGAGGTATTGGTCGGTGCAGTTGACCGCTTGGGCCAGTGCGAGAGCGAGGGTGGTCCGGCCGACTTGAGCTGGACCGGTGATCAAATAGGCATGTCCGATTCTGCTATGGACGATGGCGGTTTGTAGTTGTTTGACAGCCCAATCATGGCCGATGACATTCCAAGACATACGATTTTAGATTTTGGGTTTTAGATTTTAGATTGTATTGTGTCGCCTGATATATATCGGGTGCGGTCGGATTTGGTGATGACGGTAACGCCGCCGCTGCCGAGAACTTCATAGTGGGGTTTCGTTGGGTCAACGACGAGGGCTGTGTAGCCGTCGATGCCGTACATGGTGCGGTTGCTACTTTGGAAGGCGCGCATGATACGGGATAGGAAGCCGGGAAATTCATCGAAGTGGGGGATGATAACACTATTGGGGACTAAATCGAAGGCGTCTGTGGTGCCGCCGTACATAAATTGGGTGCCCATAATCATGGCTCCGGCACTGCAACCGGCGACGACTCCCCCTTTGTGGTGGACATCAAGAATGGCGTTCCAGACCGGCGTGTCGTGCATTAGGTTGTAGAGATAGCTGGGCTTGCCACCGGAGAGATAGACAAAATTGGCTTGTTTGATTTGGTCCGCAAAATCGAGATTTTCGGCCGTGGCGCGATTGTGGACGCGCACACCGTGGGTTTCTACGCCGAGTTTGGTGAAATGTGCTACACCGCGATTGAGCCATGAGTCGATCATGGCATCCCCTTCGGTGCCGGCGGCGGCCGGAATGCATACAACACGGGCCGGTTCGGTTAAACGGCCGAGCAAAGTGCGATCAACCTCGTCCATGCCGGGTAAATATTCACCACTGCCTACAAGTGCCAACATCGTATAACCTTTCCTTTTTTAGGCGGTATCGGAAGTCAATTTGAGCGATTTTTTTGATAGAGATAGAAGATAGGGATAGGGAAATCTTATCTCTTTTATCTGTATGTTTGGTTGGTCCCTATCGCTTCGTTTCCGATAAAGCTTTTTATTTGGATTAGGCTGTGATTTTACGCGATGGGAGGGGGGGTGCCAATGGTGATGGGGAAATAGAGATATAATGTTATGGTGGGTGTTGAGATAGATGATGATCGAGGCAACTCATTGAGCTTTTGTAAAAAAAGGGGGATTGCTAGAAAATGGTATCATCTTTTATAAAATTAAAATCAAGGAATGAGAGATGACCAAACCTGTAGCATTGTTTATTTTAGATGGGTGGGGGATGCGAGAGATGCGCGAGGGGAACGCGATCGCTCACGCAAACACGCCGAATTATGATCGTTGGTTGGCCGATGCGGAGCGGTGTGTGCTTCAAGCTTCGGGAGAAGCGGTTGGGTTGCCCGCTGGACAAATGGGTAACTCCGAAGTGGGCCATTTGAATTTGGGGGCTGGTCGGGTGGTGTATCAAGATATTACCCGAATTGACAAAGCGATCCGTGATGGTGAATTGGCGCAAAATGATGTGTTGTTAGCCGGTTTAGACAAAGCGAAACAAGCGGGGCGGAATGTCCATGTGATCGGTTTGTTGGGTACCGGTGGGGTGCATAGCCATTATCGTCATATGTCCGCATTGCTGGATATCGCCAAAGCGGCCGATATTGATCCGATTCTCCATGTGATTACGGACGGCCGTGATACACCACCACAAAGTGGTGCTGATTTTGTAGCAACATTAGAAGCGAAAGTGGCTGATTTAGGGGTGGGAACGATTGCGAGTGTGAGCGGCCGTTATTATGCGATGGATCGGGATACCCGCTGGGAACGGACCGAACTTGCGTATCGGGCGATCGCGGAACATGCGGCGGAGAAGAGCTTTGCTAGTGCGAGTGCGGCCGTGGCTGATGCTTATGCTAACGATGTGACCGATGAGTTTGTAATTCCTGCTATTGTCGAAACAGATCGGGAGGTTGCTATTCAGTCAGGGGACACGGTGTTGTTCTTTAATTTCCGTGCGGATCGGGTGCGTCAAATTGTTCGGCCGTTTGTGGTGGCTGATTTTGATGGGTTTGCTCGGCCGATGCTCGATGATTTAACCGTATTGAGCATGACGGAATATGCGTCTGATTTGCCGACCACCGTCATGTTCCCAGAGCAAGAGATTCGTATGACATTGGCTGAAACGATTAGCAAGGCGGGGTTGACCCAAATGCATGCGGCCGAAACTGAGAAGTATCCCCACGTGACCTATTTCTTTAATGGGGGAGAAGAGATCCCATTTCCGGGAGAGTCTCGCGTGATGATGAACTCTCCCAAGGTCGCGACCTATGATTTGCAACCGGAAATGAGCGCGCCAGAGCTAACAGACAAAGTGTTGACCCATATCGCTCAAGAAAACCCTGATCTTATTTTGGTCAACTATGCCAACCCTGACATGGTGGGACATACAGGTGATTTTGCTGCGGCGGTGAAAGCTGTGGAAGCGGTCGATAACTGCGTCGGCCGTTTAGTCGAAGCGGTGCTGGCCCAAGACGGGGTGGCGCTCGTGACGGCCGATCATGGGAATTGTGAGCGTATGGTTGAATTATTGACCGATTTGCCTCATACCTATCACACGACTAACCCTGTGGCGTTATTGGCGGTAATATCGGTCGAAAATTTGTTCCAACCGAGGCGGAAGCTGACTGACGTGGCCCCGACTATTTTGGCGTTGTCAGGGCTTCACCAACAGGGTAAAATGAGGGGTGGAAATTTATAGGTTGCCCAAGGGTTAGCAAAGATGTGGGAGAACAATCGATCTCTGTA
>WTJY01000428.1 GCA_011524645.1 Anaerolineales bacterium
ATTTTATAAATTTCCCTCTCCCCCAGCCCCTCTCCCAACGGGAGAGAGGGCAAAACAGACGAATTGCAAAAATTCATAAAATTTCTGAGACAGTGCAGTAGGCGCATCGTCTCGAAAATAATTTGACTTTTCTCTTCTTTGAAGTATGGTTCATATCTTATGAAAAAAGAACATGTCAACCTTACCAAAGAAGATAAAACCTATCTTGAAAATTTGTTACAAAAAGGTCAACTAGCAGCCAAAGTCTATAAACGATCTTTGGCTCTTCTGGAACTAAATCGAGGCAAAACTTTTAGAGAAGTTGCTCAAACTGTCGGTAGAAGAGAAGTAACTGTCTCAACTTGGGCCCAAAAGTATAAAGAAAAAGGTCTCGAATTTTTAACAGACAAACCTCGCTCCGGTCGCCCCAGCGAAATTAGCAGCTTAGCTCGAGCGAGCATAATCGCGCTGGCTTGTAGTGACCCACCAGAAGGATATGAGAGATGGACCATTAGCTTGCTAGCTGATCGAGCGGTTGAACTAGAACATATTGACCATATTTCTCGTGCTGAAGTTGGAAGAACGTTAAAAAAAATGAACTTTGACCTCACCGAAAAAGGCAGTGGGTCATCCCAAAAATAACAGGTCGCTTCGTCGCGGCCATGGAAAAAATTTTGTGGGTGTATTCATTACCACATGACCCTAATCGGCCTGTTATTTGTTTCGATGAGCGCCCTTGTTTTCTTATTCACTACCGTACAAAATTTCACTACCAGACACATTTAAGCTTTAAACAAGAGTGCGAATGACCGGTATTTCGCACTCATTCTGAAGCAGGTATTCAAAGTAACGTAGACCAATCTGAGGGGGAGGGGGTTGCCTAAGGCGAGATGATTTCTGCGATTTTGCGATATGGGGAATTGATTATGGTGTGTAGTTTGAGTTCGCTACTGAGATTTTTCCGGCCGTTGGTTTCCGGTTTGTCGGGCCATAATAAGGCGGCGAATTCCGTGTGCAAAAATCGGCACGGAGAGACTAAATTCGTTGATGTTGACAGCCAAAATCGATTTTAGATTGAGAGTTGCTGCTATGGAAGGCTTTACATTTTATGTGCGATGGTTAAATCGTAAATCGTTTCCCAGAGGAATGACATGGCGTCAGAGAAGCCGACGGAGAGGATTCGAAGTTCGAATTCTTCGCGGGTGAGATGACGCCCGAAAAACATTTTCGCTTCCCAACCGGTGCGGCGGGTGATCATGAGGGTGCCATTCGGTTTGAGGACACGGTGCATTTCGCGGAGCGCGGCCGTTTGGTCAGGGAAGAACTCGAGCGCTTCGAGACAGGTAATCATATCGAAGGAGTTATCGGGAAAGGGGAGTGGCACGGCCGTTTGACGGACCCAATTGACATGAAAATCGATGTCCGCCATTTTTTGCTGGGCGAGGGTGAGCATTTTTTGGCTCGGTTCGAGGGCTGTGACGCGGCCGGTGAAGTGGGCGAAGCGGGGATCTTGGGCCATAAAATAGGGGACACGGCCGGTGCCGGTAGCGATGTCGAGCAAGCGAGGTTCGGCTAGGTCACCGATTTCGCCTAAGATCGGCTCGAGGACCAAAATGCTTTCATCATCAAGCGTGAACTCTTTAATACCATCGTATTTATCGGCCATGATGTCATAGCCCAAAATGACCGCCCATGAACCGAGATAGGTCCCTTCCGTAATGACCCAAGTCCAATAAATGAAGGCGGCTAGCGCCACGATAAACACGACCCCGCTTAAAATTAGAATGATCGTAAAGCCTGTTGTCCCGAAAGTGTCCATACGGCGTATAATAACGATTTTATAGCGATAAGCTAGAAATAAATTCAAAAATTAAGGGTGAAGCGGTGCTTGAGAAGAGTCGCCTGGCGGAGCTTTTTTTTGCCTATCACCCAGAACATATCAATCATTAACTGCCAGAAGGGGATATACAAGGAGTGCGAAATGAGTTTAGTTATGAAATTTGGTGGCACATCGGTGGGTAGCGCAGAAATGATGCGTCGCACGGCCGATTTGATTGAAAAATTTAAAGCGGAATGGGGTGATGTGGTTGTGGTCGCGTCGGCGATGGGGACCAAGCCGGTGAAAGTGACCGATATTTTGCTGAACGGTTCGAAATCGGCGCGACAGGGGGATAAGGCGGCTTATGAATCGGCCGCTGTGCAACTGCGCGAAACTCATGACAAAGCGATTGATGAGTTGATTGAATCTACTGAGGAGCGGGCTGCATTGAAAGCTGAGATCGAAGGGTTTATTACCCGTTTCCTCGATATTTGTGGGGCGATTTGGGCCTTACAAGAGATTAGCCCACGTACGGCCGATGTGATCGGCGGGATGGGGGAGCAGATGAGCGTGCGGGTCATCGCTGCCTATTTACGGCAGCGCGGCATGGCGGCTCAAGCGTTGGATGCGACCGATTTAATCGTTACCGATGACGAGTTTCAATCGGCGACCCCGATTATCGAGCTGACAGAACAAAAAACGAAAGCGGGATTAGAGCCGTTGCTGGCGGATAATGTGATTCCGGTTGTGACCGGTTTTATTGCGGCGACAGTCGATGGGGTGACCACCACACTCGGCCGGAGTGGGTCCGATTATAGTGCGTCGATTTTGGGACGTGCTTTGGGTTCAAAAGAGGTCTGGATTTGGACCGATGTTGATGGGGTGATGACGACCGATCCCCGCATTGTTGATAACGCGCAGACGATTCCGGTATTGACCTATAGTGAAGTGTCGGAACTGGCTTATTACGGGGCCAAGGTGTTGCATCCACGGACGATGCGGCCGCTCGTCGAAAGCCATGTGCCGTTGCGGATTAAAAATACGTTTAATCCGGATCACGACGGCACGGTTATTGTGACCCGTGCGGAAGATAATATTTCACCACAAGGGGTGAAAGCGGTCACGGCGATTAAGGGGTTGCACATGGTCACAGTTGAAGGGCGTGGCATGTTGGGGGTTCCCGGCGTGGCGGCACGGACGTTTCAAGCGGTGGCGCAGAGCAAAGCGAGCGTGTTGATGATTACTCAGTCTTCGTCTGAGCAGTCGATTTGCTTTGTGATTCCGGAAGATACGGCAGTAGATGTGGTGTCTCATCTTGAAGATGCGTTTGCGGAAGAGCTGAAGAACCGTGACATTGAGCGGATCGGGCAAGTGGATCAGATGGCGATTGTGACGGCCGTGGGGTCTAGGATGCAAGGTGTGCCGGGGATTGCGGGGAAGATGTTTACCGCGTTGGGAGATGCTGAGGTCAATATTATTGCGATTGCGCAAGGCTCTTCGGAATGTAGCATTAGTGTGGGGATTCGGGAGAGTGATGTGGCGGCGGCCGTGCAGGCGGTGCATGAGTTGGCTGTAGAGGCGAGTCGTTAGATTGGTTGCGCTGCGCTGAAGGGGGATGCGTTGTTAGGTGGTTTGTGTGGCTAAACTGGTCCATTCTGAAGAATGGACCAGTTCGGGTGAGATGATGACAATTACCACCGGCCGGATCCTGCGCGCATTTCTTCCGGTGCGATTTTAATATCGAACTGGGCCCGAATCGCTTGATCTTGCTCGGGGGTCAGGTATTCGGGGTAGAACTTCATGAGCTCTTGCACACGGGTTCGTGCTTTTTGCCAGAGGTCTTGTGCTCCAGCATCTTGCCACATATCTGGCGTTTGTCGGTCCCCCAAATCGGGGTAGACATATTCTGTTTCCATGACGGCGATCGTTTGGTCGGAGCCGAGGAAATGGCCGGGTCCTGCGACCGCTTCTTTGATCACGTCGAAACTGAGCGTTTCTTCGGTCACTTCGATGCCACGCACGGCGCGGAGGACGGAGCTGAGTGCTTCGTTGTCGATGACATATGCTTCATAGGAACTGCCGAGGATACTGGCGCGCATACCGGCCGATTCATAGACCAAATTAGCCCCTGCAAGACCGATCATGACATTGGGGAGGGCGCTTTCATAGCCGGATTGGGCATCGGGAATCTTTGAGTCGGGCATGCCCCCAGCGACCCCGCTGGGGAGATTGAGCATGTTGGCGAGTTGGGCGGCGCCTGAATTGAGCAAGCCCCCTTCGGCGCTACCGCCGGTCATGGCACCGGTACGCAGGTCGGCTACGAATGGCCAGTTGCCAAAGATAAAGGGGTGGCCCGGCTTGAAAATGTTGACCATCGCCAGCGAAGCGAGGGTTTCGGCATGGGTTTGGACGAGCGCGCCTGCGAGTGGGGCGGGGGCGGTGGCGCCTGATTGTCCGGCCGTGATCGAGTTGATGGTCCAGCCGCGCTGAATCCCTTCCCAGATCGTATCGACCGCTTCGGGGCCGTAGTTGAGTGGGGGGACGATGGGGCAAGAGTGGAGCTTGCAAAACGGCCGTTCGGCGAATTTGCCGGGGCCACCCGCGATGATGTCAAACAGATCGGTGACAGGGGCGACATTTTCCGGAATGGTAATGGCGGTGCCGAGATGTTTTTTTGTTGCGGCCGCGAGAACATAGGCGGTATTGATGTCTAGTTCATAGGGGTCGGGAAGCTCGGTGGCGATGACGGGGCGGGTGAACCAATGAATATTGCTCAGTTGATCGCTGAGGCGCGCAAAATCGTAGATGTCGGCGAGGGTAGACGGCCGGTAGTAGCCAGTTTTGAAGTCGTGGACCGAGATTGCGGCACCGCCGGTACCGAAATGGACCCGACTGCCGGAGATTTCGAGATCGTGCTTGGGATCACGGGCATAGAGGGTAAATGATTTACAGGCACCGGCGATGATCTCTTCCATGAGAGGTTTGGGAAAACACAAACGGCCGCGATCATTAACCCAACAGCCACGCGCTTTGGCCATTTCGATGAGGCGTGGCGTGGCGCGCCCCATCCCGATTTGTTCGAGGACATCGAGAGCGGTGTGGTGAATTTTGAGCGCTTCTTCATCGGTGAGTGGCTTATATTGGCCCCCGCTAAAACCGGCCCGAATCGGAGCCGGTTTGTTTTCTTTGTTTTCTTCAGATCGTAGGGCGATACGGGCGGCACGGCCGCCCCCTTTTTTGCGAACTCTGGGCATGGG
>WTJY01000126.1 GCA_011524645.1 Anaerolineales bacterium
TTCCCTTTCAACAAATCGGCCGACAGCCCCTTCTATTTGCGCAACTTCGCCAATGGGGCCGGTTGTGACTGGCTCGGGATCGCCGGAGAAGTGTTAGACACGGCCGGTAATCCGGTTCCCGCCAACACTTATCAAGTCCACGTTTGGGACAGCGGTGTCGATGCCCGCTTAGCCACCGGCAGTGCCTCCGCATATGGCGTTTCCGGCTGGGAACAATTTGTCTTCGATTCACCGGTCATTCGGGATTACAATGTTCAGCTCGAAACGGTCAACGGCACGGCCGTGTCTCAAATCTACCGTGTCCAAACCCGCTCCGGCTGTAACGAAAACTTGCTCTACATCATCTTCGAGCAAAACCGATAAGAATAGGCAAAATAAGAAGTAGGAAGTAGGAAGTAGGAAGTATGAAATGCACCTACGGCCCATAATACAATCGTAGAACCCATTTCATCTTTCATACTTCATCTTTCATACTTCCCCCCCGCTATGCTTTATCTCGTCGCCACCCCCATCGGCAATCTCGAAGACATGACGTTTCGTGCGGTTCGTGTCCTCAAAGAAGCGAGTCTGATCGCGGCCGAAGATACGCGCCACACGCGCAAGCTACTGCAACACTATCAGATCGACACCCCGCTTATCAGCTATCATGATCACAGCTCGACCCAGCGGATCGACAATCTGCTCGACCGTTTAGCGGTTGGTGATGTCGCCCTCGTATCTGATGCCGGTATGCCGGGGCTCTCTGATCCCGGCTATCGCTTGGTCAAAGCGGCCGTCGAAGCCGGTATCCCGATCAGCCCGATTCCGGGGGCGACAGCGGCCGTATCCGCCTTAGTAACGAGTGGCCTCCCCACAGATCGCTTCCTCTTTCTCGGCTTCCCCCCACGCCAACAAACCGCCCGCCGAGCCGAGCTATCAGCGGTCGCTCAACTTACTTACACCATCGTTTTTTATGAATCCCCCCATCGTCTAGTGACCCTGTTACAGGACGCACAAGAGCTATTGGGAGATCGGCAGGTCATGGTCGGCCGTGAAATCACCAAGCAGTTTGAAGAGCTCTGGCGCGGCTCTACGGCCGAAGCGATCGCCTATTTCGGGGCGCAGGATCGGATTCGCGGGGAAATTACGGTCGTGATTGCAGGCGCCAGCAAACAAGCGGGCAAATGGTCAGAAGAAGAGGTGATCGCCGCCATTCAACAAGCCCTAACGGCCGGAAAACACCGCAAAAAAGTGGCCGGTGACATCGCCACCGAAGCGGGCTGGCGCAAACGGGAAGTCTATCAGCTCTCCCTTAAAGTCGATAATGATTAAACTTAAGCTGTGCTAGGCCACACACGCAGGCCACAGGCCGTTGCTTTTGCCGTGGGATTTATCTCACCGGCAAAAATTCGCCATATTTCGTCTACAACAGGCTCGTAAACGAAACAACATTACTCCACCACCAACTCCAATTCATACTCTCCTCCCATATCGAAATACTCTTGAACAACAATGCTCCAGACCCCATCGGCCGTTAGCTCAAACGAGAGAATCGATTCTTCTCCCCCTGCCAACGACGATTCACTCTGCAAAAACGGCTGATTATCTGGGGTGCGTAGGGACAAAGAGAAATCGGTATCGTTTGCGGTCGGCCGGACCACAATCGAAACCACATCGCCACGATTCCCATCAAATTGCCAGAGCGCCCCGCGTCCAGCCGGTAAACTACTCTGTAAAACCTGGTTCGATTCGATCAGCCCATTGTCTAACAAATAATCTTCTTCACTAACTGTCAGCAACATCTCGTAATCGCCCGCTTCACCGAAGAAATCTTGCACCACGACCAAATAATCCCCATCACGCGGCAATTTATAGGTAATCTGCTCACTTTCACCTCCCACGCCGGTATCTTGCATCACCAAGCGTTCTAGTGATAGGGAAAGCAACCAAACATCAAGATCAACTTTGTCGCTCAACGGCCGAGCATCGATCGTCACCAAATCCCCAGCACGGCCGGTTAAAAACCAAACATGGGCCTCGTCGGGGCGCAACATCTCGGTCATCAACTCTCCATAGACCATATCCCCCGCTTCGTAAAAATTAGAAATCCCCTGATTCCCATCATCTAGTGCGATCGTATATTCACCGACAATTTCACCAAAGCTACGTACCCCGATCGTGTACTCCCCAGTAAATGGCAGCGCATAGCTAGCCATCACTTCCGCATCCCCACTATACCCTTCGTCATAGGTCAATATCTCGACCCCATCGGGGCCGTACAACGTAAAGATGATGTCGAACTCGTTTTGTGGCGACACGATCACGCTCACATTCTGCTCGGCACGGCCGTTAAATACCCAAACATCATCGATCCCTGTGTTTAATTTACCGGTTAGCTGCTGGTTAAGCATAATACGGCCGCCGTTTCGATAAACTTGCTCATCACTTAAACCGACACTCAGCGTGTAACGATCCCCGACATTAAAAAATTCACTAATCTGGATCACATAAATACCGGTTTCCGGTAGCTGAACATCCAACGCAATTTCAGGGTCACCACCAAAACCGTTATCCTGTTCAACAATTGTGCGCCCAGAAGGGGACAACAGGGTTAAAGTTAAATCGCTCTCCCCATCAGGGGTCAAATTAAAGGTGGCGAATCGCCCCGCATCCGCCTCAAATGCCCAATACGCCACACTCCCTTCGGGCAAGCGACTGATAATCGCATCTTGACCACCGGTCATCGCAGAAACGTCGAGAAAGCGCAAGCTTTGACCGATATCATCCCGCTCGGGGCTATAGGCCAATGTCGCTAACATATCGCGAAAAACAGGGGCATACCGGCCGTTTTCGTTTCGTGCCTCACCAAACAAGAGATAGATCACCGTCGGTGGGTCAACTTGGGTGTCTAGCATCACCCCAACTTGTAAATCGACAGCCTGCTCATCGGGGGCCAACACGCCGGTCGGGTCTTGATTGATATAAGCGGATGCACCAGCCAATCGCCCCTGAGGCACAACCTGTACCGTTGTGTCTTCTCCCCACTCTCCTAAAAGATTATTAAGAATATCCCCAGCATCTCCATTCGCCCCAAATGGAAAAACAGCTTCTCCATCTTCATCCGGCACAAAAGCCATCATAAAAGCGCCGTTCGTAAAAAGACGGCCGGTCAATAACTGAACACCGGTTTCTAGCTGATCCGCAACCACCAGTAAACGGCCGTCACCCACCGCTGTAGAAAGGGATGCGGTATTGGAAAGCTCTCCGACATTGACCCAGCTCGGAGGAGCGGACACCATCAACCCACTATCGGGATCGATAAACGTTTGCCAATTCTCCGGTGTAGGCAACCGAACCAAATTGGTTGCTGTCGGGAATGGTGTCGGGGGAATCGGTTGTGCCAAGGTGGCAATCGATTCAACATTAGTCGCTTCCAACGCGATTGTTTCAATTACGGGGGAGGTCGGCGTGGGGGGTAATACCAGTGTAGGGATCGGTGTAGACGTCAGGGTATCATTTAGGGGCTGGCAGGCGGCGGCACACAAGAGCACCAGAACCAGCCCCGAAATAGGGAAGCGGCGATTGCGTTTATTTTTCCATCGCTGTTTACAAATTTGTAAAAACGTTACCCAATCTTGCCGCAGGGGAGAAAACATATCAACACTCTTTTACACTAGGATCAGTTTTGCGGTGATGGCGGGATTTCCCAGTTATTCCCCAGAATAACCAGCAAATCGTAATCCCCTGTCGGGTCTTGCCCCTCGCTAATATTTAGCGGAGGGACAGAAAACACACGCGTTAAATAAGATACGGTATAGGGATGATCCCCAAAGTCAATAATTTGTGAATTAGCATACTCGGCCGAATCCGCATTACCGACTTCAGACACCGTTAAACCGAGTTCCACCAAGTATGCTTCGGTTAAGCCAGCCAAGCCGAAAACGGCCGTGCCATTATAGACGCCGATATTCGCCCCTTCTTTGGCGATTTCAGCCAGCAACTCCTCACTAGGCAATTCGGCCGTAATTTGAGGAACCGCAAGCAATTCATCCCGCAACGCCCGTATATTTTCCCGAATCGGTACCAAAACATCTTGCCCCTCTGGGGTTTTTTCCACATAGACATGATTATAATCGATCACGGCCCGTCGGATATTCTCGGCCGGTATTTCCTGCACGAGCAAAGCCAACTGGACAATTTCGTCTAAACTAATCGTGGTTTTGACATTCTTTTGGAAGGTTTGCCACAATTGCGGAGCCTGTACCAACAAATCGGGAATCTGTTGAATCGCTTGGTTACGTACCGCTAAAATCACTTCTTGTTGCCGATCCGCCCGATCAACATCCCCACCTTCGGTCGCCCGAGTACGGGCATATTTCAGCGCGGTCACCCCATCTAATGTATGCTGTCCCGCTTCCAAAAAGAATGGGTCATACCCATAACATTCATCAGGATAATCAGGGTCATCAATCGTCACCGGCACATCGATTTCTATGCCACCCAGTAAATCGACCCCTTCTGTAAAGGCGGCGAAACTAACTGTAGCATAATAATCAATGGGTAAGCCAAGTGTCGCTTCAACCGTTTCGACCGCCAAAGCGGGGCCACCGCCGGGATATTCAAACCCTTCCCCTAAGTAATGGGCTTGGTTGATCCGATCTACACCAAATCCGGGAATTTCAACCCATAAGTCACGGGGAATCGAAAGGAGTCCGGCCGTTTTACTGACAGGATCGATTGTCGCCAACATCATTGAATCGGTCCGAACCGGCCCTTCTTCACCACAACGGCGATCTATCCCCAATAGCAAGATCGTCACACGGCGTGTCCCCTGCCATGATTCTATTTCTTCTATATCAGGCAATGGAACAACTGGATCATTCGTGGCCAAGCTCGGTATTTGGGGCGCCGCAAACTCATCTGTTTGCACCACAGCAGGCAACGGACTTCCCGATTCACTAAATTGAGGTTCACTGGAATTGTTGCTCCCCACAGGCAATTCTGAAGCAACCGCAAAAACATTACGAAAGACTAAAATACCGCTACCTAGTAAAAAAACCAAGATACCGACAAACAATAAAATAACCAACCATAGAGGCAGGCGAAGATTTAACCGACGACGAGTTCTATTTTGCGCCATAGAATAGAAATTTATAACTAAAAATCAATACCTTCGCCAAAGTAATCAACTCTTTGGATTGGCGCCCCTCCTATCAGGAGGGGTTAGGGGAGGTGGATTACCCCTCTCCCCCAGCCCCTCTCCCGTTGGGAGAGGGGAGCTTTTGATTTGACGCGAATTAAAAATAATTGAGCGATCAGCCCGAGATATTTTTAATTCAAGGAACAAATTTACCTTCAAGGCAAATTATTTGTCACAGAGGTGTAAAAATGGCGAAGGTATTGAAAAATTACAACGATGTCCCATTTTGAGAAAAAAAACGGCCGTTTTGGCGGCCAAATGGGGGAACTTAATAAACCGATCGAGCAAAAAACGATAGAATGAGCATTATAGCATGAGCTACCGCACTTGCAATTGAGGGCACAACAGCCTGGGTGCACGAACAAGTTGTCATCAAAAAATTTTTTACCCACCAAGGGGGTTTTGCTGCGGCGAAGCCGCAGCAAAACCCCCTTTTAAATGCCCCGATTTTCGTGCCGGAGGCACGAAAATCGGGGCAAACCGGATAACAAAGCATATGCTTGTTCAGAATTTTTAGTTATGTTAACTTTTCTGACAGGTTGTTCGTGCACCCATATGTTATTGAGTTTCGCCCATTTACGAGTTAAAACTCGGGCCGCTGTTGGCTTCGCTGAAACGGCATAGGCCTATCCTTTTGATGATAAGATGTATCGTGATAGGGATTTCGTGACCTTGTTTAAATGTGATAATAGATCAGACATATTTGCGCGTTATAATGTGGGCATGAGTTTCAATAATAGTGCGATTGAAGATTTTCATCGGGCACGTCGTAAAGCGATGATGGAACAGGTGCTCGCCCGTTTAACCGGCCAATCGGCCGATTTGCTTTCTTTTGAAGAGGTGCGGCGTCGTTTGCGTGCCAATCGGCAAGTTGATTTAGGTTTGCAGGCGGTACCTCTTGATGCGATTGTTGGAAGCGTTGGTCGCTATCGGGATTTTACCCGCACGTTTTTGCCCAAGGAATCAACCAATCAACAGCGCTGGGCTCAGGTCATGTATCAAAATACGGATGGCATGGGGCTCCCGCCGATCGATCTTTATAAAATCGGGGATGCTTATTTTGTGCTTGATGGGAATCATCGTGTGTCGGTGGCCCGTGAGTTAGATGCGGACACGATTCAAGCGTATGTGATCGAAGTGGTGAGCAAAGTGCCGTTTACGGCCGATATGAACCCCGACAAATTAATTATTGCGCAACAGTACCTTAATTTTGTGGAACAGACCACGCTTGATGAGGTCCGGCCGCAGGCCGATCTGCAAGTCACGGTCCCTGGGAAATATCAACTTTTGCTTGATCACATTGAGACCCACCGCTACTTTATGGGGCTAGATGAGCAGCGAGATATTGAGTGGGTGGAAGCGGTGGCCCATTGGTTTGATCAAGTCTATTTGCCGGTTGTGGCACTCATTCGCGAAAAGGGGATTATGCGTGATTTTCCAGAGCGGACTGAGACAGATTTCTATATCTGGTTGGCAGATCATCGGGCGGATATTGAAAAGGCACTTGGTTGGGGGGTGTCGACAGAACGGGCGGTGGATGCGTTGGCGGAGGTGAAACGGCCGCTACTGACTCGGGTCAATGATTTAATTTGGGAGCAGTTAGGGATCGCCGATCCGGAAGAACTGGCTACGCCAAAACGATGGGCTCTGATCGAAGATGTTGACCGCTTCGCCCAAGACAAAGGATTGCGCGCTGGCGAAAATATTATGGTTAATATCGACGGCCGCCATCTCGATTGGACGGCCGTGGAGCAAGCGATTTTAATTGCGAAACGGGAGAAGGGGCGAGTACACGCGCTCTATTTTGCGGTCGGTGCTGATGATGAGACACAAACTGTGGTGCGTGAACGATTTGAAACGATGTTGGTAGACGCTGATCTGCTGGGGCAAATCGCCGTGATTGAAGAGGATGGGGCGTGGCAACGTCATATGTTGGAGCGTTCCCGTTGGAATGATTTGGTGATTTTGGGAGTCGGTGCGCCCGATAGCCCGCTATGGGGGCGGCCGTGGCGACAAATTGCGATTCGCTGTGCACGGCCGGTCTTGCTGGTGTCAGATGTCGTATCTCCCTTAAACAAGATTTTGCTCGCTTATGATGGGCGCAAATATGCGAATCAAGCGTTGGCTATCTCTGCGTATTTGGCCAATATTTGGCAAATTCCGCTTGTGATTTTGTATGTGGGCCCAGCGGATGAGTTTGATCGTTTGCAAGGGGCTGTAGATGCTTATTTAGTGGGGCATAATGTGGCTGCGATTTTTGTGAATCACCAAGGGGATTTGGCGACTAATTTATTGCTGACGGCCGAGGATCATAAGTGTGATGTAATCGTTTTGGGGACGTACAGCCATACCCCTGTTTTGGAGATGGTGCGGGGGACTGCGGTGAATAAAATGTTGCGGCATGGGGGGCCGCCGATTTTGATTTGTCAATAGAGGGGAGCAAATCCAGCCAGACCGTTCACATTGGCGATGGTATTGCTTGATACAGTGTATTATTGACACAAAGTGTGCTCTGTGGTATAATTAGTGTATTATGAACACTAATATCGATTTTGACATGATTGGAGCGGCCGTTGCGGTCGCTCTTGAAGAAGATCTAGGCGCTGGTGACGTCACCAGTGAGACAATTTTACCGGCCGATTTAACCTGTAGCGGCCGTTTTATCGCCAAACAAGATGGTGTTGTAGCTGGGTTAGAGGTGGCCAAAGCGGCCTTTCATTATTTAGATGTGACGATTCGTTTTCAGACATTGGTCAAAGATGGAGATCGGGTTGAGAAAGGAGATACGATCGCTTTGGTTTCCGGCCGTGGACGGGCGGTTTTGGGTGCTGAACGGGTGGCACTGAACTTCTTGCAACGTATGTCTGGTATTGCCACGGCGACACGGGCCTATGTAGATGCGGTGGCGGATACCGATGCGGTGATTCTGGATACCCGTAAGACGGTTCCGGGACTTCGTTATTTTGATAAATGGGCGGTGGTGCAGGGGGGCGGCCGGAACCATCGCTATGGGCTGTTCGATATGGCATTGATCAAAGAAAACCATATCTTGGCGGCCGGTGGGATTACGGCCGCTGTGAATCGTGTTCGTGCTAATGACCCTGATGGACGGCCCATTGAAGTTGAGGTGACCAACCTTGATGAATTGCGTGAAGCCCTGACCCTAGATGTTGACCGGATCATGTTGGACAACATGAGTTTGGCTGAAATGGGAGAAGCGGTTGCGGTCACAGACGGCCGGACACCTCTGGAAGCTTCTGGGAACGTTAATTTGCAGACCGTTGCCGGTATCGCGGCGACCGGTGTGGACTGCATCTCTGTGGGTAGCCTGACCCATTCTGTTATGGCGATGGATATTAGCCTTTTGTTGGAGTAATCATATGAACTGTTTGGCAGACGTTCAAGAGGCATATCGTGCGGGAAAGCGATTAAAGTACCTTTTCTTTTGGGGGCATACTCCGAAACGGCCGGATGTGGTCGATAAAGCTTGCTTCAGTCAATGGTATCCCGCCCCGTTTGAGATTGATGGTATCTCTTATGCGACGGCCGAGCATTATATGATGGCCGGTAAAGCGCGTCTGTTTGGTGATGATGAGCAGTTAGCGAACGTCTTGGCTGCTAAACACCCGAAACAAGCGAAGGCGTACGGCCGCGCGGTGAAAAACTTCGATAAGTTGGTATGGGATGCACATGGTTTTGACCTTGTGGTTGCGGGAAACTTGGCCAAATTCAGTCAAAACTTGCCCCTTAAAGAATTTCTTTTAAAGACCTATGATCACGTTTTAGTTGAAGCGAGCCCTTATGACAAGATCTGGGGTATCGGCATGAAACAAGATCATCGGGATATTGAAAACCCCTTGCTGTGGCAAGGGGATAACTTGTTGGGATTCGCCCTGATGGTTGCACGCCAGCAACTTGGTGAATTTTAGATTTTCGGTTTTAGATTTTAGATTGGCTTGTAATGGTGAAACGGCCGTATGGTGACCGTTGAACTTCTGATTAAAGAATAAATGATAATACGCATCTTGATGCGTCGGAGATAAAAATAATCATGACCCCCCAAGTAACGACTCCTCGTACAATGAGTCCTGAAACGATTTTTCAGGATTTAAAACAGAAATTAGGTAACTTTAATCCCGATTTTGAATTGCAGATTAAAGCGAAACTCGCTTATGAAATTGAACAGCTGAAAAAAGAGCGCAATGCGGTCATCCTTGGTCACAACTATATGGAACCGGCTTTGTTTAACACAGTGCCTGATTTTAAGGGTGACTCGCTCGGTTTGAGCCGACGAGCGGCCGAGACAGACAAAGACATTATCGTCTTTTGTGGTGTCCACTTCATGGCGGAAACCGCGAAAATTTTGAACCCAGAAAAAACGGTATTGATCCCTTCGCTGAAGGCCGGCTGTTCGCTAGCTGAGAGTATCACGGCTCAGGATGTGCGGAATTTGCGTGTCCAATTCCCCGGTGTGCCGATTGTGGGATATATCAATACCTATGCCGATGTAAAGGCTGAATTGGATGTCTGTTGTACATCGGGCAATGCGGTCGCTGTGGTTGAATCATTCGGAACCGATACGGTGATTTTCTTACCGGACGAATATTTGGCCCGTAATGTCGCGGCCGAAACCGGAAAACATATTATTTTCCCCACGATGAATCCCGGTGACGTGGCCGGTGGGGATACCGATCTCGACTATCAACTGGTGGGCTGGAATGGGAAATGTGAAGTCCATGACCGCTTTACCGTTGAGGACATTGAAAATGTTCGTGCTGAATATCCAGATGTGGTGATTTTAGCTCATCCAGAATGTCCACCCGATGTCGTTGCTGCTTCTGATTTTGCTGGGAGCACCTCGCAAATGGTGCGCTATGTACAAGATGTCGATGCGCCCAAATATCTGCTTTTGACTGAATGTGCAATGGGGGACAATATCGCGGCTGAAAATCCGCATCGTGAACTCCTGCGCTTGTGTACAGTTCGCTGTCCACATATGAATCAAATTCGCTTGGAAGATACCCGTGATGCCCTACTACATACCCAATATGTGGTAGAAATTCCTGAAGAGATTCGTTTACGTGCTTATAGCGCGGTGGAACGAATGTTACAAATCGGCTAACACCACACGACCAACCATGAATCAAGCGTGTCAAAAACGGGTTTTCCATCTGACTGAGTCGGTGGAAGCCCGTTTTTGTTTTCTGCTGATTGATGAGGCAAGAGTAAGATTATGATAGAACTGATTGAGACAGAAGTGTTAATTATCGGTTGTGGGATTGCGGGGGGAACGGCCGCCTTGCAACTGGCGGATGCTGGCATGCCGGTTACGCTCGTGACCCGAGCGACAGAACCGGAAGATTCAAATACTTTATGGGCACAAGGGGGAATTATCTATACGAGTGAGCAAGATTCCCCCGATCTGTTGGCGGAAGATGTGTTGCGTGCAGGGGCGGGACACTGTTATCCACCGGCCGTTCAGTTGCTTGCCCAAGAAGGCCCCCGACTTGTTCGAGAAGTGTTGTTGGAAAAAGCGGAGGTGCCGTTTGATAAAGACAGTCTCGGTGCTCTGGAGGCGATTGTGGAAGCGGCTCACTCAGCACCACGGATTATCCACGTTAAAGACAGTACCGGGTATTCGATTGAAATAGGCTTGTTAAATAAGATCAAAAACCACCCGAATATTATGTTGATGAGTGGTCATACGGCCGTTGATCTGCTCACACCCTCTCACCAATCGGTTAATCGACTGCGGATTTATGAACCTCGTGTTTGCTGGGGAGCCTATGTTTTAGAGCAAGCGACACAGCAAATGAAGCGGGTTGTGGCCAAGAAAACGATTTTGGCGACCGGTGGCTTGGGGCAGATTTATTTGCGGACTACGAATCCACGCGGGGCGCGTGGCGATGGTTTGGCGATGGCTTACCGGGCTGGCGCACAGGTGATTAATTGTGAGTTTGTACAGTTTCACCCGACAACGTTTCATCAAGAAGGGGCGCCCCACTTTTTGATTTCAGAAGCGGTGCGTGGTGCTGGTGCTCGCTTAGTCCATGCGGACGGCCGCCCCTTTATGCAAAATTATGACGCAGAGTGGAAAGATTTGGCTCCGCGTGATGTGGTGTCTCGCAGTATTCATAATGAGATGGTAGAACGGGAACTCAGCAATGTGTACCTTGATCTTAAATCCTATATTCCGGCCGAGCAAATTCGCCATCGATTCCCGAGTATTGGGGCGGAATGTGCCAAATACGGGATAGATATGACGGCCGATTTAGTACCGGTTGTGCCTGGGGCGCATTACTCTTGTGGTGGTGTGTGGGTCGATTTATACGGCCGGACAACGATTCCTCAGCTTTACGCGGTAGGGGAAGTGGCGGCGACCGGTGTTCACGGGGCGAATCGATTGGCGAGTACGTCATTGTTGGAAGGGCTGGTTTGGGGGGACCGTGCGGCGCAGGATGTGTTGGCGACCTTACGAGATACGGTTGACCCTGTACCGGCCGAAATTCCGATCTGGGAAAACACAGGGGTTTATGATGCTGATCCTGTGCTGATTTCACAAGATATGCATACGATTCAAAATATTATGTGGAATTATGTCGGGCTGGTGCGGGCTCATTACCGTTTGGCGCGTGCGGTTCGGGAATTGCGTAATTTGGAAACAGAAGTGGAGAAGTTTTATCGTGTCACGAAGCCGACAGATCAGTTAATCGGTTTACGGAATGCGGTACGATCTGCGCTAATCGTGACGGAATCGGCGTGGTCTAACAAGCGGAGTATGGGGTGCCATTATCGGATTGACGCTTAGTCGAATTGAAGTTCGATTCAGATCATGTTTCTAGGTAATGATCGGGGATTCATATCACTAATGACGATGTGAATCCCCAGATTTTTGTTTGTTAGAAGCCTGCTAGCAAAGTTTGGATGATGAAGAAAATGACAAGCAAAATCATCGGACTAAAGTCAACGCCTCCAGATGGGGGCATGATTTGGCGAATCGGAGCTAGCATCGGTTCTACGATTTGGTTAATCATGCGCACGATCGGGTTATAAGGGTCAGGGCGTATCCACGACATAATTGCGTGTGCGAATACGAGAATTATCAAAATACGAACAATGAGGGAGAGAATGATCATTGGTTTGAATCCTTTTCTTTTCAGTTAAATTTATCGTTGGTGGGATGAATCGGTTTGCTTAGTTGTATTGCCGGTCGCCAAAAATAGCACGGCCGACCCGGACATGGGTCGCCCCTTCTTCGATGGCGATTTCAAAATCATCGGTCATTCCCATCGATAAAATGGGGAGGTCGATGTCTGTTTCGGCCGCTAGCCAATCACGTAGCTGGCGGGTTTGGGAAAATATTTGCCGAATTTCTTCGGCCGGTGCCCCCCAAGGGGCCATGGTCATAAGACCTTGTAGTTTGAGCCCGTTTTGTTCGGTTGTAAGTTGAACCGCTTGTTTGAGGGCTTGCTGTTGTACATTATCTTCTTGCCAGTTATGGGCGGGAAAGCCACCTTTGCTCGCTTCACCACTGACATTGACTTCTAGTAAAGTTTGTAACTGACGGCCGTTTTCATTGAGCTGTCGCCCTAAACGGCCGATGATTTTGGGTCGATCTGCCCCATGAAACAGGTGGCCGTGATCCGCGATCGGTTGGCTTTGTCGGGTTTGCAGATGGCCGATGAAGTGCCAGATGATGTCTGGACAATCGGTTGCTAGTTCGGCCGCTTTTTCTGTCAGTTCATGGGCCCGATTTTCGCCGAAGTGGCGCAAACCGGCCGCGTATGCGGCGCGGAGTTTTTCGGTGGGCCAAGTTTTGCTGACCCCGACAAGGGTGATTTCGGCCGGATCGCGGCCGATGCGTTCGGCCGTTTGCCGAATGCGTGTTTGAATCGCTTGATAGCGCTCTGCCAAGGTTTTTTCGATAGCCATGGGAATTGTCAAATTTAGATTTTAGGTTTTGGATTGACGCGTTTGATTGCGTTTGGACCTAGCCTGAATCTGTATGTAAGTTTACGCAGATTTCGGTTTGGTGTTGCAGGCTTATGGTAAATGGAAGGGAAAAATGAGTCAATTTTTCATTTTGTTGTCATACTTTGGGTGCATAGATGTTGACAATGGGGGGCACTTTACTTTACCCCTCTCCCAACGGGAGAGGGGGCAAAACAGACGAATTGTAAAAATCAAGAAGATTTCTGAGACGGCGTAGTTATTCCTAAGTCTATTTAGAACCTTTTATTTTTGATTAGTATTCGGAAATATGGACACTTCCCATTTATTGACAAATCTTTTTCATCATCCCCTTTTCGAAATTTAATTATTTCAAACTGGTTTGGATTAAACTTATGTAGAAAGGTTATTGGAACCCCCATAGCTCCCTTGTAGTCTAATGGGATATTTTTCGTTCTATCAACATTAATTCCATCATAATTGTCATACTTAGGATACTCAGCTTCATTTCCAAAATATTTTTTTGTGAGAACAATGTCTTCATGTCGCTTAAAAGTATCTAAATTAGTTAACCATAGACAATTGTTTGGAGAAACAATTCTATTTCCAAGGCTGTCTATGCGGGCTTCTGTCCCATAAAGTTCATAGTGTTCAGGAACAATAAAACCAGAAATACCCCGGCCAAGATTTATTCCTAACCATGCTTTATTCTCCTTAATTAGCTTGAAAATTTCTTTATAGGTTATTGCATTAATATTGCCTATTATCAAGAATTTTTTATCGTACTTGACTAATTGAGATACATACTCTCTAAATAATGAAAATGGGGGATTCGTCACAACAATGTCAGACTGTTTTAGTAACTCAATGCTTTCTGAGCTACGAAAATCCCCATCCCCATTAAAATAAACAATTTCTGTTGAGTTTGGTTTGTTATATTGCTTTTCTTCACCACAATACTCGAAGAAAAAACCGTTTTCATCTTCTTCCGTATTAAAATTAAACAAATTTCTTGCTTGTTTTCTGTAGCAAGCGGTTACTAATTTTTTGAGACTTAATTCATGAAAATTTGAAGCAAAATAATTGAAGAACTGACTAATTCGAGGGTCATCACAATTGCAAAAAACTACTTTGTCCTTAAAGTGAGCTTTGTAATGCTGTAATTCACTTTCTATATCTTTAAGCTGTGTATAAAACTCATCACTTTTTGATTTCTTAGCTTTTTGTAGTAATTTGTTCGTTGCATTTCTTGCCATTATCAACCTATCTTAATTTGATACACCTTTCGCTCTTACTTATTTGCTCTTTGTTATCTGGTTAAATAATTCACTTCCTAACACTTTAAGTGAAGTTTTTGAAATTTTAATCATAATGTCAAACATTTTTTTTGCATTCCACTTTTCTCCGTCCCCCTGTGTATAGATTGAGGTTGCTTGAAGCATAATCGTACTATCTCGATGATGGACAAATTTATTTTTACATAGATTGGAGTTTATAGGTAATCCATAGTTTGCAGAGGTCAGTCTGTCTAATCTATTTAACGTACCTGAATTGTGTTCAAGCTTTACAACCCTTCCATCAGGTCGTTTAATTGAGATTGTTTCTGTTAAAAAATTTGAGCCTTCTAAAAATAGAACATAAGGAAAATGAGATTCAGATAACATCAAGTTGGCTATTTCTGATATGTTTTTGTGCGACCTTTCTATTGCATTACCAGCCGCCATTAAATCTTGATTGTTATTCTTACCAACTAGTTTGCCTGCTCTTATATTTTCAATGTCTTTTCCTTGATGCTTCGCTTCTGATACTAAAACGATTCTCCATTGACCATTGTCATCTTTAACTTCTATTATTCCACCATCAGGTTTAATACTAGAATTTGGCACAAAAAGAGTTTGTCCTAATGTCGGGTCAATTTTCTTTAAAGCTTCGTTTATTTCTTTTTTTGTGATGCTTTTTCTATATCGAAATGATAATTGAGGATAGTCTCTTTCAAGCTGATCAATCACAAGAAGTGAAATGTTTCCAACTGTTATATCGTGTAATTTTGCATTGTCGCCAAATATACCAACTACACCTTGAGACGCTTTATGTTGATTTGTTAATCTTTTAGATTGATTTTTTTTAGACATATATAATGCACCCCAAAAACTGGACCAAAAGTTAAGTAACATTTTCTAGTACA
>WTJY01000433.1 GCA_011524645.1 Anaerolineales bacterium
AGCAACGGCCGAATCATTGGTAAGCTCTTTTTTCTCCGCTAAAATCAACCGATATGATCAATTTGCGCAATTCTCTCACCCGCGATTGGCCGATCTGGCTAATCGTTGCAACCTTTATTATCATGGCGACCGCCTATAACACCATTAATCCTCTCCATGAAGGAACGGATGAACTACGCCACTATCGGTTTGTGCAATACATCCTGCAAAATAAAGCATTGCCGGTTCAAGGGCAAGAACCTTGCCGCTCTCAAAGCCATCACCCTCCCCTATTTTATACCTTAGGCGCACTCGCCACGGCCGGTATCGACACCAAAAATGATGTCTGCACCACCGCTCTACAGAGCAACCCGTTCTGGGCCTACCGCTACTGGCAAGTCGGAGCCGATAACAAGAACATGTATCTTCCCTCGGCCGCCATGACCTACCCATGGCAAGGAGAAGCCCGAGCCGCCCATATCATCCGCTTCGTCAACACCCTCATCGGTGCGCTCACCATCATGCTGACCTACGCCACCGCCCGCATCATCTGGCCTGACCGTCAAGGGTACGCGACCGGCTCGGCCGGAATCGTCGCCTTTATGCCGATGTTTCTCTACATGTCCGGCACCATCAACAACGATGTCATCGCCGCCATGAGCGGTGCACTCGTCATCTACACCGCCGTGCGACTCACCCACAGTCGTGGCATCAACAACAGCCGCAACTGGGGCATAGCCATCGGGGGCACATACGCGATCGCTCTCATGAGCAAGTTCAGTTTAGCCCCCTTTGCCACCATTCTCGGGCTCGCCCTCTTCATCACCACCATGCGTCGCAAGCAGTTCCAACCATTTCTAATCACCACTGCGGTCACCGGCCTTACCACGGCCGTTCTCGCAGGTTGGTGGTTCCTACGCAACTATCTAATCTTCGGTGACCCGACCGGATTCCAAGAGGTGACCGAACTTTGGGGTGTGCGCAACCCAGCCGATAGCTGGGGGCTAGTTTGGCTCGAAATGCCCAATGTTTGGAGCAGTTTCATCGGCCGCTTCGGCTTCGGCCAAATCCCCTTACCCGACCCAGTCTACCACGCCATGTGGTCGCTCACCCTGTTTAGTCTTGCCGGTGCCTTGATTTGGGATGGTAGCAAAATCGTCATATGGAGCCACTATCGTCTCGATCCACTCGTTTGGAACAAAGATAAAAATAGCTTTATCTCCCTCTGGCTCTTATTTCTAACAGTGCTCATCGCCGTTGTCGTCGTCGTCGCCTACATGCTGGTCAGCCCCGCTGGCGCGATGGGTCGCTTCCTTTTCCCTGGCCTCCCCGCATTCGCCATCCTACTTTTCTGGGGCTGGAGCCGTTGGCCCCTCATGCTTCGCCAAATCTTCGCCACCTCATCCAACACAAAAACAATCATTCGCCTTAGTACCATCTCGACAAGTGCCATGTTTCTCTTCGGTCTTATCGCTCTTGTCAACTATCTCGCCCCCGCTTATGCCGCACCGGCCGCGTGGGACATCCTCCCCCCCACAGCCACCCCCACCGATGCCATTTTCACCTTCGTCCGCCTTGAAGGGTACGAACTTCAATCGTCTACCATTGATGCGGGCCAAGACCTAAACCTCACGCTCTATTGGGAAGTGGTCAGCGATCCGCCAGGCGATTATTACTTCTTCCTTCATCTGATCGATCACTTAGGGGTCATGACAACACAACGAGATACACATCCTCTAACCGGCAAGTTTCCCTCCAGCCAATGGCAAGTCGGAGATCGCTTTGTCGATACAATCTCTCTTCCAATTGCCGATACCACCTACCCCACCACGGCCGATCTCTCCATCGGCTTCTATGCACCAGAAGGCTACCGACTTCCAATTAGTACGACATCACAAAACCTGCTAGGCGATTCATTTGTGCTCGACCAAATCACCTTGCAAACGAAAAGCCCTACGACCAACGCAGGCACGCTTCCTGTGGTCCCTCTAAACTATAATTTTGAGAATCAAGTCCGTCTTGTCGGTTACACCTACGACCAAAGAAACAGCACAGATGGCTCCCCTGTAAAATTAACTCTCTTCTGGGAGGCGCAACAGGAAAGATTTGATACAATTAAAAGCCTCTCTGTGATGATCACAACACCCAATGGAGAAACAACAACCCCGCTTCCCCCCATCAATCAATTATCATCTTGGACAACAGAGCATCTAATAGAAGCGCCTGAAAACTTGACAGACGTGCAAATTGCTGAGGTAAACATTCGTTTATTCGACATTTTCACGCAACATCAATTGAACACCATTGCCATACGAGGCAACTGGATAGATAATGAAGTGACATTATCGGCCGTGCGTTTCTCATCTGCCCCATAATCCAAATTGGAAACAGTAGTACCGCTAGTTGTTCGCGGATTAGATTCCTACAAAAAACCAAAGCCCATGATTCTTCGGCGTGTAGTAGTACCCTCATCAATAGCATTTGCCATCCTCATCATATTAATGTGGATTTTAGAGATCATCTTGGGGCAAACACCCTCATGGTGGATAATCGGAATCAGTGGGCTGATAACGGCCGCATTCGGACAAATCGTCTACGTCCGCAACATTGAACCTATTTCACATATCTCACCAGAAACAAGCGACAAAGAGCTCGACATCACACCACCGGCCACAGTCGCCTCGCTCACCTCTCAAAGCGAAGTACAAGAGCGTCTAGGTGAACTGCAAAACCAACTAGATGAATTGAAAATGTTGCGCCAATTCTCTGAAGCGCTCAACTTTACCATCAACTACAATGCGATTTTGTGGCTCATCTACACCAACTGCCAAGATGCCCTAAACAGCTCCGATTTCTTTATCTACCTGACAGATCCTCAAACCAATATTCTCTACACCGCGTTCCATGTTGAAGATGGTATACGAAATACGGAAAAAGAAGGGATTCAACAACGAGTCACCAATCGGCGAATTCGTAACTATATCGAACTAGGCCAAGTCGTAGAACATCAAGATGATATCGGCCGTTACTGGCTCACAGCCCCACTTAATGCCGGTGCCGACACCGTCGGAGCCCTGCAAAGTAGCCACGCTCAAATCAACACCCCCTTTGCTCCTAAAAAGAAAGAGCTCTTCGAGAAACTCGCATATCGGGCCGCCACCGCCATCGATCATTGGCAAACCAATCAATCTTTGGAACGCCGCGCCCAGCAATTATCTACCCTAAATGATCTAATCCACTCCATCAATTCAGAGCTAGATGTCAACATTCTCCTTGAACTAATCTTGGACAAAGCGATTCAATTATTGGAAGTTGAAGCGGGTAGCTTTTTGCTCATCGATGATGACATGCTCGAGTTTAAAGTGGTACGTGGACCAAAAAGTGATGAACTGCTCGGTACCCGTTTACCAATCGGCCGAGGGATCGCCGGTGAAGTCGCCCAAACAGGCCAACCCAAACTCATCAATAATGTTTTAGACGAAGAACGTTGGTTCAAAGGGGTCGATGAAGAAACCGACTTCCATACCCATGCGATGCTCACCGTACCACTGACCCACCAACGACGTACACTTGGCGTGGTACAAGTCGTCAACCGTATCAATGGTGCTCCATTCACCAAAAGTGATCAATCTTTATTGACCGCCTTCGCCGGTGAAGCGGCCGTAGCACTCAAAAATGCGAACTTCCTCCAAGAGACAGACCTAGCCTTGCAAGAACGGGTCGCCGAACTGTCGATGCTCCAAGAAATCGACCAGCAATTAAACGCCAACTTAGATGTTGAAAATACCTTAGGCGCCGCACTCGACTGGCTCAAACAATTGTACGTTGCCGATGCGGCCGGTATCATCCTGTTTGACATCGAAAAAGACATCTTGTCTCAACGTTGGCTCGGCTACGATGATGAGTTTATGCTTAATCAGCCTAACTCAATCACCGATATCAAGGGGATCATTAGTGTCGTCATCGAAAACGGCATCCCTCATCTCTCTACCAATACCCACCAAGAGAAACACTATCACGTAGCCCGAGAAACAACCCAAACCCAAATGACCATCCCCATCGTCCACGAAACCAATGCGATCGGTGTGGTTGTTTTGGAAAGCGATTTGCTAAACGCTTATGACGAAAGCAAACTAGAATCGGCCGTTAGCCGGATTAACCATATCACAGCCGCAATCGCCAACGCGCTCCTCTACAGTCAAGTTCAAGCGGCTAATAAAGCCAAATCTGAATTTATCTCCACCGTTTCCCACGAGCTAAAAACCCCTCTCACCTCAATTCGCGGTTTCGCCGATCTTATTCTAGGTGGGTTGACCGGTGACATCACCAATCAACAGCGGGAGTTCATGCAAACAATCACCAACAACGTGAGTCACATGGGCCGACTCATCCAAGACTTGACCGATGTTTCTCGCATGGACACAGGCCATCTTGGTGTCAATGTCGAACCGATCCCACTCACCAATGTCATCAGTGAAACGTTGACCTCAACCAGCTCGCTAGCCACCAATAAAAATATCAACGTCCACCTCGATTTGATGCCGAATCCACCGATGGTTATGGGGGATCACAACCGCTTGGTTCAAGTCATGACCAACTTGATCAGCAACGCCTGCAAATACTCCCCACCAGACACCGATGTCTATATCAAGCTCAAGACGTGTGACGACATGGTCTACTGTTCAGTGCGCGACACCGGCTATGGGATATCTCCAGAGGACCAAGAAAAACTCTTCACAAAATTCTTCCGCTCGGCAGATCGCAACATTCAAAAAGCGAAAGGGACCGGTCTCGGCCTGTCCATTACCAAAGGGCTCATCGAACTACACGGCGGGGAAATGGGCTTTGAAAGCGCCCTCAATGAAGGGACCAAATTCTGGTTCACACTCCCCCAAGCGGCCGAAGCCTCAATCGAATCCTAACCAATCGAATACTTACAAAACAACAAATGCAGCAGTCCGAATATGAAAATTTGCTGATACTGCCGAATTTGGTGGGATAAGTGTAAATCGTTCAAAAATA
>WTJY01000261.1 GCA_011524645.1 Anaerolineales bacterium
GCATAATATTCCCCTTGGTTAAATAGCTTAATTCCTTCTGTCGCTTCGGGGGCCAGTGGGTCTTGGCTGGCGATTTGCATCGCTTCTGTATCGTGGGAAAGTGCGGTTTTGGTGACGAGTTCTGGCAAATCGGTCCAGAAACGATCGGCTGGAACGAGTAAATCTGCACCGTGCCCTTTCGATTTTTGGCGCAATTCGCGGCTAAATTCGGCCGTGTAGCCCACGACCGGAATCCGGCGCGTGGCCGGTGAAGCTTTGATAATCGGAATCCACTTTCGCCACGGGACCGCATCTTGATCGAAATCAAACAGAATGATCACCGGTTGCCGAGCGACGATGGCCGCATAGATTTTGGCGTCGTATCCGGCGACCGGCTCCCCCGGTTTGTTGCGCAAAATGTTGCTGGCTGGGGCCAGTTCGGTTAAAGATTGCACAATTTCTAGTTGGAAATCGAGGGGAGCAGTTTTTTCGCCTAGCTGGGCGATATTGTGCTGGTTATTGGTAATCGCGAGGATGAGAGGATGGGACATAATTACTTGTTCTGCTATCGTTTATGTGCTCATATGTGAGCACATCATAGAATGTACCTGCTTCAACCACATTTGCCCGAAACGGGTCTTACGTTGTGTCCACAGGCGTTACGCCGCTGTCAGCCCAACGGCGACGACTGATTAGAGGCCAGTCGTAACGCTTCATTGATAATCACATTTTTACAAGCTCCGCGACAAAGCCGCTTCCATTTATTGTTGACCTGCCGTGTAGACGCTGTTTCCGGCGGTGATGAAGACACGGAATGGACTTTCCGCGATGTCGAAATCGGTGGCGTTGGCGAAGAGTTCTTGCCCATTTTCGTCGGTGGCCCGATATTGGGCCAGAAGTCGCCCACCCATCGCAAATTGTAGTAGCCGTTGGCTACCGGGGTCTAACACAAAGATCGAGGCGGTTGTCCCTTGACCGACAATTTTGACCGCAGTCGGCTGGAGCATCGGGGCGGTTAAGCCACCATCGGCTAACGTGCCTTCGGGCCAAATCGAGCGGCCGTCGGCGTAACGGACCAGTTGGCCGTTGTGGAACAACAACACGACCGTCCCATCGCTGGCATTGATGGCGAAGTCGACGACTTGATTCATATTGACTTCGTCGAAGAACGAGATCGCTTGATCGTCTTGTTGAATCGTTAGCTCATCCCCGTTGGGAAAATAGCGCCATACATATCCCGCTTGCCCATCTAAGATATAAACCCGTTCGCTAAATTCTTTGATTTGGCTCGGTGCGCGCCAGCCGCTTGATAGCCCTAATTGGACCGCTCTGGTGTCTGAAAAGTTAGGGTAGAAGGTAATTAGGGCACCACGGCCGTCTAAAATCGCGATTCCATCACGGGAAACAGAGTTGCCACGCGGCCGCCAGATCATGTCGAGCGGTGTGCCGACCGCATGATTTTGAATCACTTGGCGGGTAAATACGATCACTTCCGGTTCGATGTCTGTTGGCAGATAGTTTTCTTCGGTTTGGTGCCAAACCACTTGGTTGAGTCCGCTGTCGAGCACATAAAAATCCCCATTGAGTGGGTCACCCAGTGTGATTGATGTGTAAAACGCTTCTTCATCATCGACAGAATGGATAACTTGTCCATTGAGCCGTGTAATATTTTCTAAGCGATCTAATTCTTGACGGGCTGAAGCTTGTAAATTTAAGACCTCGCTGTCTTGCGGCCGTATTTCATTCGCTTCACGGCCGAGTTCTAGCACGGCTAAATAATAAGTCCGCTGGACGGTGACATCTTGACTTTCTTCTGCGAGCGCCAACGCTTGCCCCATTTCTTGGGTGATGACACTCATGCGTTGCGTGTTTTCACGCTGTAGAAAGACGCTGGTGAGAATAATGGCGACTAGGATCGGGATGAGAATTGCGACGGAGGTTGGAATCGCCCAGCCGTTATTTTCTTCTTCGGCCGGGTCCACTTGGGCTGGTGTGACCTGTTCTAGGGCATCCGCCATGGTGTCTGTGAGTTTCGATACCCCGATAGCGGCCGTTGCCGCACCACGCCGTGCGTTTTTGGTAATCTCGGCCGTGTTGATGTTCATTTCTCGCAGAGGCAAGATTTGTCGCGTTTTGCCATGACCGCCGAACATCGTGATATTTAGATCGGTGTCCGGAAACTCGGGTGGTGGGTCATCTGTAAATTCGATCAGCATGACCCGTGCCGATCCTGTTCCCACGATGTCGATGAGTTGATTGAGGCCGATCTCGACTTCTGTATCAACAAGGGCGGGTTGTAAAACTTGTGTCGAATAGGCCACCATGCTGGGCTCGGCCAACATTAGCATGTCCCCTGTTTGTAACCGTTGGTAGGCCATTTGGAAAGAGAGGCTGACGCTTTGCCCGAGAGGGGCGCTATCGACCGGCTCTTGAGGTGGGAACCGTTCTAAGCCGAAGTTGTGTCCTAGAATCGCCAAAGCGGGACCGGCTTGCATGATGAATAGCTCATCTTGGCGTAAGACGGCGCAGGTAATCGCCCCTTCGCGCCGCTCTCCGCTGTGGCTCATGTTCCAATTGATCAGCAATTGATTCGCTTGTCGGATCGCTTGGCGGAGCGCGCTGTTGACTGAACCGGCCGTGTTATAAAACTGGGTAACAATTTCGTCTACAAGATCTTGCGTTAGAGAATCTTGAGCGGAATCAGTTGCCGGATTTAGGGTTAAATGGACGAAGATATAGTCTTGGCGACGGTTTTTCTCCGTACGTTTGGGTGCCGCTTGAGCCCAGAGCCCATTAACAACACGGCTGACTTGAGGTTCTCCCGAACGAATGTCGAGTTGTCCTGTGATCGCTTGTAGTTCCATAAAGTGGCGTTTGTGTCTTAGATCAGACTGAGGTGATGATTGATTTCGATGGCGATTTTGCCGTCTAGGGCACCATCTTTGCTGGCGGATACCCCATTGAGGAAGGCTCGCCAATTGTTATTTAGGGCATCTCGATCTACATAACCGCTGATTGTGACAAAATCGGTCGAGACAGATTCTTGTTCAATTTGTGTTCCTTTGAAATGCTCTTCGAAGAGCCAGAGAACCCGTTCGCGCACGGCCGTGGCCTCTTTGGGCAAGTAGACACAAATACCATTCTCGATTGAAAGCCGCTTGCGAATTGTCGTCATGACTTGTAGCGCATCATCTGGCATTTGGGTAACGGTTTGTAATACTGTCTGCAGTTCAATAATGTGTGGAATCGTGAAATCGAACGGGCTGTCCGCTTGGGCAATCGCTTGGTCTTCGATCGCGCTACAGTTGGCGACCGTCATAATATTGTTGGTTGTGATATAAGGGCTATCCTCAACGATTTGTCGCATTTCATCAACTTCGGCCCATTGGTGAGGTTGCGCGACTAGGACGACGCCGGTCACTTGTTCGAGTAGATCGCCCGCTTCTTCTAGAATGCGGCTGGGGATTGTCATGATAATGTTTTTGTATCGTTCGCCGAGCTGTTCCCAAATAATGTTGAGCTGCAATGAAGTAACCAAACGGGGGAGTCCGAAGGGGATATATAAATCATACCCTTCATCATGGTGATAGTGGGGGCGGTGGGTATTAATCCCATAGAGCTTTGGCAACTCTTTTCCTTTGGGGTGCTCGGTATAAACGGTGCTTTCGTTGGGAAGTGCATGGGCGATGGCGGTCGTTAAACCGCTGCCAAACATTGTGGCACCAGCTCCGGGTCCAACACCGACAACCAAAAAGAATTGCCGGTCATTGGGGTCACGGATTAAGCGGTCGCTTGTCCAGTGAAGGCGTTGGGTCAAGATGCGGGCAACTTCTAAAGCGGCCGGATGATAGTCGTTTAGAACATTGATGAAATCGCTGTGTTTCATGACAAGGACAGACACTTCGGTGAAGGAGATGACATTTGCTGTGGCATGATGATCCCCTTCAGAGAAAAGCCCTGTTTCGCCAAAGATGTCATTTTCGTGTAGATAAGCGAATGTGTTTCCTTCATTCCCTTCGGTGTCGGTCCGTGTGACGCGTGCTAAGCCATAACGGACGAAAAAGATTTCAGCATTGACTTGCCCTTGAGACAAAATCGTTTCATCGGCCGCAAACGTGCGTATTTCTATTAGCCGGTCAATGACTTTGAGTTGGCTTTCTGGTAACCCGCGAAATAAGGGTACTTCGCGAAGGAATTTGGGATTGGGGCGATTGAGTTTGTGTGCGATTGCTGGCGCAAGTGGCGTATATTGATCGCTTGGGTTGGACAATGCCATTCGATACCTTCCTGTCGGTTGAGGTGCTAAAACTACATGAACCTAGTCTGAACCACATTGCTATGTGGCGTTTGCATAGAGCTAAGATTTAGCGTGATTTGATTGAGATAGATTGCAAAAGCGTTCGCATCTAAATCTGGTACTAAGTTGATCCCGATTTTACATTAAAAAAATGATTTAACTCTGACAGATTTTGAAGCGAGTAATTTTGGACTTTACTTAATCGACCCAAATTGTGCGTGCTAAATCACGCCCAATTTGGGTATATGGGTATTCTGTATGACGCAGCGCAAATATACCGCTGTTATTTAACGAATGTAAGTCGCTACTATAGGGTAATGCGAATGCATGTTGGCAGGGATATGTCTGAGACAATTGTTTGGAGATCGAGGCCAAATCATAATCGGCCGGTACCTCATTTTACAACCTTCGGTCGCGAGAAGGGGGGCGATGATGGCCACAAGTGTTGAATTTCCGCTGCCTGAGCGATATGACTGAATAGATACTAAATGTGACATGAATCACTTTAAATTGCTAGAAGATTGATGATGAGCGTGATCTTCCTATTAGTATAAAGGAAGTCGAGGCCCATCACAAAGTAAACGAGTTAATTGAGAGATTTAATCGTTAAGGCTGTACTTATGTTTAGGAATAGATGTTAAATAACTGTCATAGTTGATTTGTCACCGCCTATGGCGGCTCGTAAAGATGTTTATTAGGTTTTTTCGGTGGCAT
>WTJY01000106.1 GCA_011524645.1 Anaerolineales bacterium
GATTCGCTATTCGCGAAGGTGGCTTGACCGTTGGTGCTGGGGTTATCTCCAAAATTATCGGCTAATATTCTATTTGCTTAATTTTTGATACAGGAGAGGTTAAGACCTCTCCTGTTTTTTTGACAATCGGAACTCGGTGAGCTATATTTACTTGCCGTTTCCATTGAATTTGAAAATTTTAATAGAAAGCAAATGTGTTTAGGAAGGTAGCTCAATTTGGCAGAGCAACGGTCTCCAAAACCGTAGGTTGCAGGTTCGAGTCCTGTCCTTCCTGTTTTTTCATTTGAGAAACTGATGCAGCAAATCATAACTAGTTTGCTGTAATGATCAATAAAAGGGTTTAACTGTGGCAGAAGTAGAACAAAAAAAGCGTACCGGCGCTGTAAAGAAGTCACCGTCTGGTAACAAGAAACAAAAGCAAGACGAAAATGCCATCACTAAATATTTCCGCGAAACGCGTGGTGAAATGCGCAAGGTTACTTGGCCAACGCGTGAAGAAGCACAGCGACTAACAATTGTTGTGTTGATTGTGACCGCTTTGTTCGCTGGGTTCCTTGGTGTGTTGGACTGGTTGTGGTCAACAGTTTTGGAAGAAGTCATTAAGTTGATTATTGGTGCGTAGGGCATCACCTGTTTTAAATCTGGGCGTCTAGAACGATCTTTAAGGTTGATACGCAATGAGTGAAAACGACGAAGTCAAAAGCCTCTTGTTCGGCGACGAAAATGAATTAAGCGACGGCCGTTCATGGTATGTGATTCACTGCTATTCCGGCTATGAAAACAAGGTTCGACACAGTATCGAACAGCGTATCGACTCAATGGGGATGCAAGGGCAAATCTTTGACGTTGTGGTACCAACCGAAGAAGAGATTGAAATCAAGGATGGGAAGCGGCGCACTGTTGAGCGTCGTGTTTTTCCTGGCTATATCTTGGTTCAAATGATTTTGTCTGAAGAATCTTGGTACGTGGTTCGGAATACTCCCGGTGTGACCGGTTTTGTAGGGATGGGAAATACACCCACGCCTCTACGTCCTGATGAAGTAAACCGGATTATGAGCCGCATGGAAGCGGAAGCTCCGAAAGTTAAGTTTGATTTCCAAGTTGGAGAAAAAGTTCGTATTGGAACTGGACCTTTCAAAGATTTCGTTGGTTCTGTTCAAGAAATCGATGTAGATCGGGCGAAAGTGCGTGTCTTGGTATCATTCTTTGGCCGTGAAACACCAGTCGAGCTTGATTTCTTGCATGTCGAAAAAGTGTAAGCACTGTTTTCGATCGTTTTGAAAAATTTTATTGAGCAAATGGCGGGAGGATTAGTTAATGGCTAGCCTCCCGTTCGTTGTGTCTAATAGTATATTTTATTTGGAGGAGCCTTTACTGGCTTATAAAAAAGCGAAGTAAGGGCGACAGGACTCCGGGAGAAAATTATGGCCAAGAAAGTAAAAGCGGTCGTCAAAATTCAAATTCAAGGTGGGCGCGCAAATCCTGCTCCACCGGTCGGTACGGCACTTGGTCCCCATGGGATCAATTTGATGGGTTTTTGTAAAGAATATAATGCAAAAACATCAAACATGATGGGACAAGTGGTTCCTGTAGAAGTTACTGTCTATGTTGATGGTAGTTTCTCTTTGGAGCTCAAAACCCCACCAGCGGCCGATTTGTTGAAAAAAGCGGCTGGTATCAAAAGCGGTTCACCCGTTCCTCATCGTGACAAAGTTGGTAGCGTTACCCGTGACCAATTGCGTGAAATCGCAGAAACAAAAATGAAAGACTTGAATGCGAACGATATCGATGCGGCGATTAACATTATTGCTGGCACGGCACGTAGCATGGGCTTGGTTGTTGAAGGTTAATTCTTAAACTATTAAAGTGGGAGGTTTGTGGTATCAGCTACAAAACCGACAGGACCACGAGGAGATAAAATGCCAAAACGAGGTAAAAAATACTTAGCGGCTGCCGCAAAAATTGACGATAACAAACAATACTCGCGCGAAGAAGCTGTAGGTTTGATTAAAGATACGGTTACGACAAAGTTTGATCCAACTGTGGAAATTCATTTCCGTCTCGGTGTGGACCCACGTAAAGCGGAGCAAATGATTCGTGATGTTGTTGTTTTGCCCCACGGTTTGGGCAAAAATGTACGTGTCTTGGTTTTCGCTGAAGGCGAAGATGCTCAAATGGCGAAAGACGCTGGCGCAGACTATATTGTTGATGATGATTTGATGAAAAAGATCCAAGGTGGCTGGGTTGAGTTTGATGTGGCCGTTGCTGTCCCACAAATGATGGGTAAAGTCGGCCGTTTGGGTCGTGTTTTAGGGCCACGTGGTTTGATGCCGAACCCTAAGGCGGGAACTGTTGTGCCTGGAGCTGACTTGCCGCGCGTAATCAACGAATCGAAAGCGGGTCGTGTTGAGTTCCGTGTAGACCGTACCGGTAACTTGCATGCACCAATCGGTAAAGCGAGCTTCTCTGCTGATAAATTGGGTGAAAACTTGCAATCTCTTTTGGATGCGGTTAAACGAAATAAACCTGATGGTTTGAAAGGGCCATATGTACGTAAAATCGTTTTGGCGAACACGATGGGGCCTGGTGTCAAATTGGATTCAACAGAAGCTGGTTTCTAGCATTTCCCTTCGTTTCGGCATATAATTAAGGGGTCTACACAGCAAACTTAAAACTTTATCAGTTCTGCTAAAGACAGTTGGTGTCAAGATTTATATTCTTGGCTTAATTTCCGGCCGAGGTAGGAATCTGAGACAGCTAAAATAGAGTAGCATGTTGGGAACAACTATGGATTGTTTTCAGTAGTGTCTAGTCTAATAAACTTGTGACTTGGATCCCCATACCAACCGGTATGGGGATTTTTTTATTCTCTATATGAGGAGGTGATTTTCAGTGGCTATCTCACGCGCACGTAAAGAAGAGCTAGTCGCGCTTTACGCCGACTTGATTGACCGTAGTGATGCGATTTTCGTCAGTAAATATACGGGCATGACAGTTAAACAACTTGAGGCGTTGCGTGGTGTGGTTCGTGAAGCAAATGGTTCGCTTCATGTGACAAAAAACACCCTTTTAGCGTTGGCCCTGGAGCAAAAAGGACAACCTGTTCCCGATGATATTTTGAAGGGACAAGTTGCCGCAACTTTTTCTTTGGGTGATGCGCCGTCTATGGCCAAGGCATTGTTGAAACATGAAAAAGCTGAAGAGCTTTTTGAAATCAATGGTGCTGTATTTGGTGGACAGGTGCTTGGGCATGATCAAGTAGATGCATTATCTAGCATGCCTTCAATGGATGAGGTTCGAGGGAAGTTGTTGTCACTTGTTAGTGGCGATATCTTCAAAACCAAAATGGTTCGTCTTACTAGTGGTCCTTCGCGTAACATTGCGACAGTCTTGTCTAACAGTGTACGCCAAGTTATCAACGTGGTTGACGCATATTCTAAGAAAGAAGAAGGCGTATAGTTTCGCTTTTTGATTCTTAGTTGTTTTTACTTAAACAAACGCTCATTGAGCGACATTAATTTAACTATTTACCCTTTTTAGGATTACGGAGAAAAATCATGGCTGATTTGGAAAAACTCGTAGAAGAATTGAGCAGCTTGACCCTTTTGGAAGCAGCTGAATTGACAAAAATTTTGGAAGACAAATGGGGCGTTAGCGCTGCTGCTGCTCCAGCAATGGCAATGATGCCAGGTATGATGGCTGGTGGTGCTGCGGCTGGTGGTGCTGCTGAAGAAGTGGAAGAACAAACTGAATTCGACGTTATTTTGACCGACGTTGGCGCTAAGAAAATCAATGTGATCAAGGAAGTGCGCGCCTTGACTAGCCTTGGTTTGAAAGAAGCGAAAGCTGTTGTCGACGAGAAAGGCAAAATTTTGGAAGCTGTTTCAAAAGAAGCAGCTGCCGAAGCAAAAGAAAAACTCGAAGCTGCTGGCGCGAAAGTCGAAGTCAAATAAGATCACCTTAACTGATCGGCAAATGCCTTGTGGTGTTTGCTTCACCAAGTCAACCGAAAGCCAACCCAATGTCACTGGGTTGGCTTTTTATGTTAAAAACAGAGAGCCTGTTTTTGAGCATGCTGAGGATGTGATCGTTATATGCGAGAGCGTGAACGTAAGTTGGTTTTAGGGTCTGGGTCACCACGTAGACGTGATTTATTGGGACGTTTAGGAGTTTCATTTTCAATTCTTGTTGCTGATGTGGATGAGGATGTGATTACTGAGCCTGATCCGGGGGAAAATGTGCGACAGCGCGCATTGCTGAAGGCGGAGGCTCTATGGTCTTTAGTTGACGCTGAAGCTTACGTTTTAACGGCCGACACCACGGTTGCTGTTGATGGGGAGATGCTTAATAAACCTGCTAATGGAGCTATTGCTCGACAGATGTTGGGGCGCTTGTGTGGCCGTGCGCATCAAGTTTATACAGGGGTGGCTTTGTCTCATCCTGATTTTGGTTTGTTGGAATCTTTGGTTTGTGTGACGACTGTGCATATGCGCTCTTATACAGCTGAGGAAGTTGATAAATATATTGCAACCGGTGATCCCTTTGATAAAGCGGGAAGTTATGCGATTCAGCATACACTCTTTCAGCCCGTAGATCGATTTGAGGGTTGTTATAGCGGTGTGGTCGGTTTGCCGGTTTGCCATGTAGGGGCGATGTTGAGGCGGGCCGGTTTTCTATTGGACACTGATATAACCGATAAATTGTGGCTTTTGCCAGAATCGATTTGTGCTTGCCCTCGGGGAACGCTTTGACATTAAATTCGTTCTTCTGCTCGATGCGTGTTAAAATGAAGATGACATAACATCATGATGACAAGGGGTTAATTGAATGAGTTCGTTACAAGATGCACAACAAGCCTTGGCTAACGGTGATTTAGATGAGGTTCAAGCGATTGCGGCCGGTTTATTGAAAACTGATCCCAATAGTGCTGAAGCTTGGTATATTTTGAGCCAAGCTGTTAGTGGTGATCGACAAGAGATCTTTAAAAATAAGGCATTGTTGCTTGATCCAGATATTGAATCGAAAATGGGTACTTCTGAGCCGGATCTTGTCGATGAGCTATTTGATTCTAACCTACCCGATTTCCCCGATTTAGATGGCACAGAAGATGATACACCTCCATTTGAGATAGATGATGATTCGACAGATGAAGTTGTGCCAGACTCAATGACAACGGCCGATTTATCAGGGGATTTTGTAGATGAACCATATCCTATTGAAATGGCTACTGGTGAGTCTGAGCCTACGGTCGATTCTGAAACAGATATTCAAGATATGGCTGGTAATACTTCCTCTATAGACTTTAATTTGATTAGCCTCGTAGTGATAGGAATCGCTATGCTGGTCGTTTTAGTCTTGCTTATCCAGTCAGTTTTCTTTTAATCATGAGAACTTGTTCTTTACTGTTACTTTGACAAGCGATAACTATGGCAAAATATTTTCTGATGTTTGCTACTGGTTATAGCTTTAATAAATTATTCTCGATATAGTTGCCTTATGACCAATTCTGGTTACATTAAATCAGCTTACCTGACGGATCGCGGTCAAATACGAGAGCACAACGAAGATTATGTGCTTGCTTGTGAACCTATCAACAATGAAGATGAACTCCAAAATGGCTGGTTGTATGTCGTTTGTGACGGAGTTGGCGGAGCTGATGCTGGGGAAATTGCTAGCCAGTTTTCTTGTGAGCGTACCATTCATCACTATTTAGACAAAACCCATATACCAAATTGGTCTGAGCGCTTACGTGTTTCGATAGAGTGTGCGCATGATGATTTGTGTAAGCTAATCGAAGAACGCAAAGATGATCGTCGCATGGGAACAACATTGGTTGCGGCCGTGTTGACTGATAGTATGGCCGTGCTGGCGAATGTTGGAGATAGTCGTGGTTACCATATGCGCAATGGGGTGATTGAGCAAATTACCAAAGATCACAGTCTCGTAGCTAAGTTGCTTGAAGAGGGGATTATTACGCCTGATGAAGCTGCTGGGCTAAATATCGGTAATATTATTTTACAAAGTATTGGTTCAGAGCTGCCCCCTGAAATCGATCTGTTTCCTTTGAGTTTGCAACCGGGAGATATGTTGGTTTTATGTTCTGATGGATTAACCAACCATGTTGATGACGATGAGATTGGTCACGTCATTGGGCAATATGAGCCGAAAATAGCGGCAGAACAGTTGGTTGCCATTGCGAATGAACGCGGTGGGCATGATAATATTACTGTGTTGGTACTTCATTATAATCAGCCGGAACGTTTGCTGTATCAAAATGAATCATAGTTTTGAATAGCCAAAACAATTGGTGCAGGTTGCTGCATAGCCTTCTTGCACAGTCAATTGAAATTGAATTAGTTGCTTACACAAAGCGCAGTTGAAAAGACTGTGTGTGTTGGAACAGGTTGTATAAAATAGCATTGGCCTTATCTCCCCCTCTATTTCCTTTACACAACTTGATTATCTAAAACTTTACATCAGCCGTATTTGTTGCTGATGCTTTAACTTAAAAAGCGATGCCCCACAAAATTGTGGGCATTATCTCTTTAGGAGGTTTAATGACAGAGAAATTACGTATATTGCCCCTTGGTGGGCTTGGTGAGATTGGGAAAAATATGACCGTGTTTGAATATGGTGATGAAATTATCATCATTGATTGCGGTATTATGTTCCCTGAAAATGACATGTTGGGAATCGATTATATTATTCCTGACTATTCTTATTTGATGGAGCGGAAAGATAAAATCCGCGCAATTTTGTATACGCACGGGCATGAAGACCATGTGGGTGCGGTCAAGCATTTGATGCAAGACATTAATGTGCCGATCTATGCGACACCACTCACGGCCGGTTTACTACGTGTTAAGTTGCGTAATGCGCAGCTATTGCATCAAGTCGAGCTGAATGAGATTCAGGCGGGAGATGTGTTTGAAATCGGCTCATTTAAGATTGAGCCATTCCATGTGGCACACAGTATTCCTGATTGTGTCGGTTTTGGGATTACGACGCCGGTCGGTTTGATCGTTTATACGGGTGACTATAAGTTTGACCATACACCTGTTGATGGCTGGCCGCCAGATTTTGCTAAGCTTGCCGAGTTTTCAAATCGAGGTGTGCTTTGTTTGATGGCGGATAGTACCAATGCGGAAAAAGAAGGATGGACTCCATCAGAAACAGTCATTACGGAAGCGATGGATGAGGTATTTGCCCAAGCTGAGGGGCGTGTTATTGTGGCGACATTCGCTTCGCTTATTTCACGTGTTCAGCAGGTGGCTAATGCGGCATATAAGCACGGCCGTAAATTAGCGGTGGTCGGCCGTTCGATGCGGGATAATGTCAAGATGGCGCGTGAGATGGGATATCTTGATGTGCCAGATGATTTGATTGTAGAAATTGAAGCGACCCATCGGATGCCACCTAGCAAAGTTGCTGTGATGGCGACCGGTTCACAGGGGGAACCGACCTCTGTAATCGGCCGGATGGCGTTTGGTCGTAGCCGTTTATTGTCGGCACTACCGGGTGACACGATTGTGATTTCAGCACATACGATTCCGGGTAATGACGAGACTGTTGATCGGATTATTAATCGCTTGTTTCAACAAGGTGCTAATGTTCTTTATGAAAATGTGGCACGTGTACATGTATCTGGTCATGCGAGTCGTGAAGAGATGAAGCTGATGATCAATATGGTCCGGCCGAAGTACCTGATTCCGATTCATGGAGCGTTACGCCAATTGACCCAACACGCTAAATTGGCGTACAGCATTGGGATGCCTGAAGATAACGTGTTGGTTATTGAAAACGGTACACCAGTTGAGTTTGATAAACAATCGGCTGAAGTGCTAAAGCGTTTGCCCGGTGGCTATATTTATATTGATGGGCCTGGCGACGCGGGGGATGTTACGCGACGTGTTTTGCGTGATCGCGAGCGGTTGGGTGACAATGGCTTCTTTGTCGCTGGTGTTAAAGTCAATGGTGTGACTGTGGTTGGTGCGATTGACTTTATTAGCAAAGGTCTTTTGAGCTTGGAAGATGAGGTCTTTGATGGGGCCCGCGAAGCGATTGAAAAAGTCGTGCGGCACCACGGCCGGAAAGATGATAGCAAGCTAACCCATTTGCTAGAAGAGAGCTTGACTCGGTATTTGCATGGCGAAACGGGCAAACGGCCGATGGTCTATGTGATTTTGAAGTAAAGGTATAAAAAAGGCAAAGGGGGCCTCCCTTTTGCCTTTAAGGAGTGGCAATGAGTCCGATTACAACGCATGTTTTGGATACCGCTTTGGGTGAGCCAGCACGTGGCTTGAAAATCGAGCTGTCTCGCTTGGAGAACGGGGCATGGTCGGTGGTGAACAGAGGCAAGACTAATGAGGACGGCCGGATTGGTGATTTAATGAAAGCTGGAGATTTAAAGGCGGGCACTTATCGCATGCTTTTTATGACCGGCGATTATTTAGAGCGTATTCATAGCGCCGGTTTTTACCCAGAGGCTCCGATTATTTTTGAGATTCGAGAAGGGCAAGAGCAAGAACATTTTCATGTCCCATTGTTACTTAGCCCATATGGATACTCGACTTATCGGGGTAGTTGAGAAGCTGTTGAAGGTTGATTAGGGTGGGCCTATGAAAGTAAGCTGGATCGATGAGGGGGGCGAGGGATTGTCACGTTGACCGAATACCCTTTAACTATACAACGTGAGCTGACGCTATCCTATTTTGCAGAACAACAATTGGCTTATTGCCACGCGGCCGTGGTTGATCATTACCCACCGGAGTGGGAGCTAATGGAAGAGATTGTTGAGTTTATCGATTGGGTCCGTGAAGAACGCCCTGCGGTTTTTGTCCATTGTCAGGCTGGAGTCGGCCGAACCGGAACGATTTTGCATGCTTATTATTTGGCTTTGGGGATGCCCTTTGAACAGGTAAAATCATTGATTAAGCAGAAACGCCCTGCGTGCCAATATGTTATTTTATCACCACGGCAAAAGGGATTTCTTGATAGATGGGCGGCTAGCAAGCTTTAAGTCATGATGGTTATTAAGACCTCATTCATAGGAGAGTTAAGAGATGAAATTGGTAGCAAACAACTATGGAAAAGGGCGTGTTCGTGTCGCCAAAGTTATTCGAGATGGTGAGTGGCATGTCTATAAGAATTATACGGTTCAGATTACGCTTGAAGGGGATGTCTCGGCTGCGTATGTGGCTGGAGATAACGCTTTGGTGTTGCCGACAGATACGATGAAAAATTCGACCTATGCGATTGCGGCAACACATGATTTTTCTAGCCCTGAACAGTTTGGACTTGATTTATCGGCTAGATTTTTAGCAACAGCACCCCATTTGACGAGTGCACAGATTGAGATCGAAGAACAGATGTGGAAGCGCATGGTCTTTGACGGTGAAGTACATAACCATGCTTTTATGGGAAATAGCTCTGAGCGGCGCACGGCGAGCATTAAGCGAACCCATGAGGGTGTTTCTATTGAGTCGGGTATCAAGGAGATGTACATTCTTAAAACGACCGGATCGGCGTTTGTCGGCTTTTTCCGAGATGAATATACGATTTTGCCTGAGGAGACGGACCGGATTATGGCGACCAATTTAACGGCTACTTGGTGTTTGAAAGATGCGGGAGATTCGGCCGTTTATAATCAGGTGTGGGAACAAGTACGCTCTGTTTTGTTAGAAACTTTTGCTAATCATGATAGTGAGTCGGTGCAACACACACTCTATGAAATGGGGCAGGCGGTGTTTACGGCCGTTCCTCAAGTTGCAGAAATCGGTATGGAAATGCCTAACGTCCATAATATTCCCTATAATTTTTCTTTAATCGGCATTGATAGCAAAAATGAAGTGTTTGTCCCGATTGATGAACCCTATGGTATGATTTCTGGCCGTTTGCGCGCGGATGATGCTGAATAATCAGTTACACGAATATTTCAAACGAATTGTTCGTGGCGATAGTTGTCCAATCCGCATAAAATATGCGGAGTGGATAATTAGAAGCGAAATTTTGGAGAAACGAGATGCAATTACTGGTCGATAAAATCAAAACAGAAGGGGTTTATGTTGGTGATGGAATTATCAAAGTTGATGCTTTGTTAAATCACCAAGTAGATGTTGGTTTGATGAGCATTGTGGGTAAGGCGTTTGCCAAGGCTTTTGCTACAAGCGGGGCATCTTTGGTTTTGACGGCTGAATCTAGCGGGATTCCACCGGCGTTTGCGACGGCACAGGCACTTGGTGTCCCTTTGGTTTATGCGCGTAAAAAGCAACCGCTAACGATGGGGGAGCGTACCTATTATGCGGAAGCACCAAGCCGCACAAAAGGTGGGGTAACCCCTTTGATTGTGTCGGCCGATTATCTTACTGCGCGGGACAGGGTGCTGTTGGTCGATGATTTTTTGGCAAGTGGTCGAACGGCCGTTGCTTTACATGAGATTATTGAACAAAGCGGCGCTCGATTAGTGGGTGTGGGGTGTGTGGTTGAGAAGGTGTTTGAACCCGGCCGTAAACATTTGGAAGAGGTTTTTGCCGGACCTATTGTTACCCTCGCTAAAATCGATTTAGTCGATGAGGGTAAGAACATTCGGGTGTTTTCTGACTAAAAACTGGGCGATTACAGGCTGGTGATCTGAGTTTTTGTAAGCACTCTATCATTTTCTTACGAAGATGTTTTAGAAAGAGTTGGCGTTTTTTGATTGCTGTAACAGTCGGTCAAGATATTAAAAGAAAAAGGAGTGACGTGTTGCTCGCAACACATCACTCCTTTTTCTTTTTCGCTGATACTAAACTAGGATTTCCCGCATGAGCTCGCGTAGGGTACGAATATTGAGCGGTTTCGGCATATAGTCATTACAACCGGCCGCTAGACATTTTTCACGGTCCCCTTCTAAAACATTGGCTGTTAGAGCGATGATCGGTACATTTAGATAAGCTTCGCTACCGTCGCCAATCGTTCCGGCACGGATACCGCGTGCGATGTCTAGACCGCTCATACCGGGTAAGTTGACATCTAAAAGAATGAGATCTGGCACAGGCCCTTCATTGAGTAAGGCGATTGCGGTTTCACCATCGTCCGCCTTAATTAAATGATGCGCTTCCGCCCCGACAACACGGGCGACAAGGAGCATATTGGTTGGATTGTCCTCGATACAGAGGATTTGTTTTTTACTCATGTGAATACCAATTATAAAAGCAGTTAGATATAAAGAGATTGATAAAAAGAGATCAGGGGGCGTGATGCACAGCCTGATGACATAAGGGTTTTTTGTGGATATGGGAGGGGGGGATTGATTTCTACAAGAAGTTACAAAAATCTCTCCGTATATTATAGATTAAATGGAATTCGTCAAACTGATTGTTTCATAGAGTTCTGAGAGTTCTGAGAATCTATGAAGCTCAATTTACATTTGGTACCCGCAACTACGATAACTATTTAAGCATAGACGCCTTGGACTGTGTTCTTTTCGGTCGGTGGTTCATGAGGGACGGTGAACGAGAACGTGGTGCCTACACCATAGGTGCTCTCGATCCAAATTTCACCACCATGAAGCTCGACAAGCTGTTTGGTAATGGGCATGCCCAGACCGGTACCGCCCGCTTTGCGGTGCTGCATGTCACCGACTTGGCGGAACTGTGCAAATACCAGCGGAATATCTTCTTCTTTGATTCCATCACCGGTATCTTCAATTGAAACAAGCAAATCGAAGTTGTATTGTCGTTTCATGGTTAGTGTGATGCTACCTTGGTCGGTGAATTTAGCTGCGTTACTGAGAATATTAAGGAAGATTTGGACGAGGCGGGTGCGGTCCGCTTCAATTACACCGATGTCTTCTTCGATATTGCCAATCAAGTGAACATCTTTTTCGGTGAGTAAACCTTGCGTTGTGGCCATGACTTCTTTGGCAATTCGCGTCAGATCAACTTTGCCATAGTCAAGGTTCATCATACCCGCTTCGATCTTCGACATGTCGAGAATGTCACCGATGAGATTGCGTAAATGCTGTCCACCATCACGGATTAGGGTGACGTCCTCACGCATTAGTTCATTGAGCTCTCCATCGATTCCCTCCAAGAGAACATCGGCGAAGCCGATAATCGAGTTAAGAGGGGTCCGTAATTCATGACTCATATTGGCCAAGAATTCTGATTTGAGGCGGTCAACTTCACGTAGCTTTTCGGCCGTTTCAAGTTGTTCTTGGAACAACTCCGCATTTTGGAGCGCGATCGCGGTCTGTGTGGCTAATGTATTGTGGATCTGGAGATCTTCATTACTAAAGCTGTTTGGTTGATTAGAATGAAGTTCGAGAACCCCCATTGTTTCTCCACCGGCGATCATCGGTACCGCTAGCTTCGATCTGGTATATGGCAAGAATGGATTTGGTATATAGTTTGTATCTTTGAGGACATCATTGTTGATGTGGCCGACACCTTGACGCACGACTTGTGCGGGAAGGGCCTGCTCTTCTTTGTGAATGCGCCATTCTTCCGCGATAAGTAATTCACCGATACCACCAGAGCCAGCGATTAAGCGGAGTTCTTCTGTTTCACTGTCGATGATATAGATGTTGGCATGGTAGAGATTGAAGCTTTCTTTCGCAAGTGAGGCGACAGATTGAAGTAATTGATCCCGTTGCAAGATTGTTGAGGTGGTGGTGCTGACTCGTGCTACCGTTTCTAGCTCGACCGCGCGTTTGTGGGTTTGTTCAAGCAATCTGGCATTTTCTAGCGCTTCACCGATCTGCAGAGAGATTTCATCGAGAAGCTCGCGTTCTTCGATGGTGAGTGGCTGGTCGGCCGTATCTTGAATTCCGATTGAGCCGATCGATTCACCACGGATTCTGATCGGTTTGACGACAAGCGGCGATGTTGTCGTTGTGCTTAAATTGGATAGATTTGCTGAAGATGTTCCGTTTGTTGCTTGTCCGTTTTCATTACCACCAAAGCTAAATGGTTGAATTGAATCTTGATCAAATAAGAAGCCACTTTGATCTCTTTGGGTTGCGATATATTGATCCCAACCTTCACGAATCATCAGTCTTTGTAGATTGCTTAATTCCTCTAGACGTTGCTCCATGTCTTGGCGCAAGCGAGTATTCTCGATCGCGATAGCGATTTGTCCGCTCAGCCCTTCAAGGATGACGCGATCTTCTTCTGTTAGATGATTACGCTTGTCGCTTTGGATGTCGAGTACACCGAGGACCGTATTTTGAAACATAATCGGGATCGCCAGCTCACCTTTTGTATCTGGGAGGAGTGGATTGGGGAGCCAATCTGGATCGATTGTAACATCTGGGCTGAGGATGGAGCGGCCGGTGGCGGCTGCGATTCCAATTAGCCCGATGCCGTAGGGAATGGCGTGATAGGCGTCACGCATGACGGTTCCGATTTTCCCGTAGCCGACAACTAGAGAGATCAAATTTGTTGTGGGGTTATATTGCAAGAGTTGGGTGTGATAGTGCCCGAACTCTTCCTTCACAAATTTAACTACTCGGTTATAGATTTCATCTAGCTCTTCTGCTGAAGAGATTTGCTGGGCGATACTGGTTGTTAGGTGAACTTGACGGCTGTACCGTTGTAGAGACGCTTCGGTTTGTTGTGCGAGCATCGTTTGTACGGAAACATCGCGGGCGATGGTTGAGTAATAAACAACATTTCCCTCGCTATCGAGGTGACGGCTGAAAGCTTGTGAAACCGGTATATTCCGGCCATCTTGATGTTGTAAGAAGGTATCACCGGTCCATCGGCCGTGTTTCTGGGTATAAGGGAAGACCACATCGAAGATGAGATCAACTGATTTGGCGGGAATGACGTCGGCGATATTTAGCTCAGTCTCGCCTGTAAATGATCGGCCGACCATTTCTTGGGCAGCTTTATTCATAAAGGTGATGTTGTATTCCGGATCAAGCAGGGCTACAAAGTCGCTGGTATTGGCCACAATTTGATTCAAGCGTTGTCGTTCTTCTGCGGCCCGTTCGAGTTCGGTAATGTCACGATTAATGACGATAAAGCGGGTTGGTTTGTTTTCCGAATCTTTTGCCAACGTGATCGATGTCATGATGATAAATTCGCGGCCGTTTTTTGTTTTTTGACGAACGCGTTCGACGATATGGCCGGTTGTAAATAGCCTTTGATTCGCTTCTTCTCGCGTTGTATCCATATATTGGCTGTCAATAAATTTACCCACGAACTCGCCGATCGTTTCCTCGGCCGTATAGCCATAAGTTCTTTCGGCCGCTTTATTCCATGAGCGAATGATAAAATTGAGGTCAGCGGTCACGACCGTTTCTGAGATATTTTCAAAGATATTAGCTTGATACCTTAACTGATTTTCTTGTTCTAAACGCTCGGTGACGAACTCGAATGTTCCGACGAGACCGATGACGTTGCCTTCTGAATCATGTAACGGGGCTTTGTTGGTTTCGGTCCAGACTTTTTTATCATCCTTTTCTGTACGGGATTCGATGGTACCTAACTCGGTTACATTTTCTTCCATAATACGCAGATCTGTGGTTGCGTAATGCTCTGCGTTGTCTTGTGTCCAATTGAGATCGTAATCTGTTTTACCGAGGATATTTTCGACCGTTGTTCCGGCCGCTTTGGCAAAATTTTCATTACAGCCTAGATAAGTTCCGTTTCTATCTTTCCAAAAGATTGATTGTGGCAATGTATTGAATACTGTTTGTAACAAGCGTTCTCGCTCTTCGAGGGTTCGTAGAGCTCTCGATTCATTGGTCACATCACGTGCTAGCATGAGAATCGTATTGTTTTCACTCGCGACAATTCGCGCTTCATATTGATGAACCCTTTCTTTGATAGGAACTTGGTATTCGAAAGTTTCCATTTCACCTGTGTCTAGGACTTTTTGAATCGCGACAAATGCGGGGTTGGCAATAGAAGGGGGCAAGACATCAGTAATATGTTTGTGCATAAATGCCTCTGGCTGCATGAGTAGTGTCCGACTGTGTTCTGCTTTGTAGTCGATAAATCGGCCTTTTTGATCGAACTGGAATATGAGGTCTGGAATCGCATTTAGCAGGGCCCGATTTCTTTGTGCGGCTTGCTCAAGGGCGGTGATGTCGCGGTTGATGACAATGAAACCTGTCGGTACATTGTTTTTGTCGCGTAACAAGGTTGCCGACGTCATGATAATATATTCTTGGCCGTGACGTGTTGTCTGTTTTGTCTTGGTGAGGAGGCGTCCCTCGCCCATAATCGTTTGATTGACCTCTGCCATCGTCATCTCGAGGTATTCGGTTGAGATAAAATTGCTTGCAGGATGTCCAATTGTTTCTTCTGCTGTGTACCCATAGATCGTTTCTGCACCTTTGTTCCAAGCACGGATGACAAAGTTAAGGTCGGAAGCGATGACTGCGTCAGATATGTTTTCAAGGACATCTGATTGATAACGTATTTGGCGTTCTTGACTTTGACTTTCGGTAATGTCACGTGCCAGCATGAGTACAGTTGCATCACCACTAGGCGAGAAACGCCCTTCATATTGCCGTGTTTCTTGTCCTAGAGGGGCTTCGTAGCGGAAGATCTGTTGTCGGCCGGTTTTGAGCACCAAATCGATCGCTTCTTTCACGAGCTTGGCTACATCAGGTGAGAATATATCTTGGAGTGATTGCGAAGGTGCTGATTTCGTTGCAAATGAAGATTTTTTTCCGGTCTTCGTATTTTGATCGATTAGTTGCCCATTGATATCGAATTGATACATTAGGTCAGGAAGCGCATCTAGAAGTGCTTGGCTTTTATCGGCCGTCTTTTTGATTTCACGAGCTCTTTGATCCACCATATCTTCAAGACCGGTTTGGTAATCTCGTAAGGCGGCTTCATCCCGCTTCTTTTGGGTTATGTCGCGTAAGATAACGACTGCCCCATCATAGCTCCCTTCATCGTCGTATAGTGTGGACGCGCTCAAAAGCACATCGAGAAGTTGACCATCTTTTGTTTTTCGCTGTGTTTCAAATCCGGTAAGAATGCCATCTTGGCTGATTACTTGAATAATTTCAGAAAGTTCGGCCATATGGGTTTCCGGCACGAACTTAACGCGTTTCCCCTTTAATTCTTCAAAAGACCAACCGAATACGTCGCTAAAAATCGCGTTAAAGAAGACAACTTCGCCAGTTTGATTGTAAATGATAATCGGGTCAGGCATGGAGGCGATAATGGATCTCTCGCGGATGCGGCTCTTGGCTAACGCTTGCGCCTGTGCTTCAACTTGGGCTGTTAGTTGCACTTGTTGCCCTTGGCGAGATAAATATGACCCGATTAGATTTGCCGAAGTACGCAATAACTCTACCGCTTCTGGGCCCCATGTTTCGGTCGTATAGGTATTATCGAAACCGATAAAACCGAACCATAAATCATTGACATAGATAGGAATGATGAGAATCGCGAGGATGTCTTGAGATTCAAGTACTTCTCGTTCGGAGTCAGACATGTTAGCTACGATATCTGAGATATATCGATTTCGATCACGTAAGATAGTAGGCATGCGTGGGGCAAACGCCGCATAGGAGAGATGCTGCATTTCTTGGTTGTCGATCTCCGATTTTACGTCTGGTGCACATGCTTCTGCGATTTGTCGGATGCACAGGCCATCCTCTGGATCTGTGAAATTCTCGAAAATGTAAACACGGCTGGCACCGGAAATCTCTTGGAGATAGCCAAGTGCGTCTTGTAAGGCTTCTGGATTATCTGTCGCGAGTGTCTGCGCGGCTGCTAAACCGAGCTGGAAGTCTTGCTGTCTGCGGATGTTATTGGTTGGTGCTTCATTGGACATAGAGATTGTCATAGTGAATGCCTATTGATTTTAAGATTGAGAATCTTTCAGATATACAAATGCTTTGCGGCCAAGGACACGGCCGACTTCGGCAACGGCCGTTTTCATTACGCTGTTGACATCGGATGCGTTTCGGACGCGTTCCGTGATTTCACGCAGAACTTGCTCACGTCGTGCACGTGCTTCTGCTTGATCAAATAAGATGCGGTTTTGCATGGTTGCCGCAATCTGTGGTGCTAGAGAAATGTAACGATTTTCGGCATCATCTAGAAATGTGAGTTGTGGAATCGATTCAAGTAAGACTGTTCCGATCTGTTGGGTTCCGATGATGAGGGGTAAAACGATAATCGAAGTAATTTTTTCTGTTGCGAAATGGGCTTGGGCGGCCGTGCTTAGAACATCGTCAGTTACCTCGCTGCAATTAGAGATGAAAAGCGGCTCTAGGTTAAACAAATAAGCTCTTTGAGCAAAGCTTTCCCGAGCATAACGTGCTCCTGTGGGCGGTGGGGCTTCCCCTTGCCCACTATGCCAGTTGGCAACAACTCTTAAATCTTGAATATCTCCTCTCTCATCTGAATCGAGTATGTAAAGGGTGGATCGCGTAAATTGCGTATCTGGCAAAATGGTGGCTATTAACTCGGCCAACTTCGGCAGGTCATTGGCAAACTCATTAATTTGACGGCTGGCCGCGTATAATTCCTCACTTTCAAGTCGTGCTTGTTGTTGGGCCGTGAATAGTTGCTTAATTTCGATAACCGCGCTAAGCGTGTTAACGACTTGGGCAAGAATTGTTTTGTCTCGTTCGTTATACGGTGTTTGATTGCTGGCAATGTTGAGCGTCCCGATGACCTCGCGTTGGGACACGATTGGTGCGTACATAATCGGCTGTATTCTTTTGGATGTTGTGTCCACAACATCATGGGCCAAGATAACTTGGCGCGTTTTGATCGCTTCTAGCATACCTTCTGATTGGAACGGTTGTGACTCTGGGGTGGGTAAGTCATTAGAATCTGTACCCGCCATAGCTTTGATTTCCATGGTGTTGGTTTTCGTATCTATAAAGGTGACCGATACCCGTTCAGCATGCAAAATACGGGGTGTACTTTCGACTGTTAATTGAATGGCATCTTCCAAACTATCTGTTGCGTTTAGATTGTTGTTTAGCTCTGTTAACAATGCTAAACGGCGTACCTGTTCTTCTGAAATTGCAAGTGCCGATTGTGTTTGCTTAAACAATCGCCGGTTTTCAATTGAGGTCGCGGCTTGATTCGCTAAGTTATTGATTCTTTGAACTTCTTCTGAAGCCAGTTCGATTTTCGGTTCGATACTGTAAGCATTGAGAATACCGACCCATTGTCCTTGTAGGTTGATGGGGATGCCGATTGTCGATTGAACTCCCATTTTTTGGAACAATTGTTTTTCATTCTTGTCTAATGTGGTTAATTGAGCCAAGTTGTTGACAATGATCGGGTGTGTCGGCCGGAAGTTATGGAAGACCGATTGATCAGAAATAGAATATTCTGCACCGGCCGGAATAAGACTTTCGGCGTTCATGCTCTCCCATGTCGCGATTACCTCGCCCACAAATGGGGCATCATCTTCATACCAAGGGTATTCAAAAAAGATAATTGATGCGCTATGTAGATAGCGTAGGGAGGTCGCTTCGACAAGGGTTTGAAGAATCGCTTGTACCGTATTCGCGCGACTAATTTGTTCGCTGGTGTAATAGAGTAGCTGGGTATTGGCTAATGCGTTCTGAGTTTCTTCAGTTAGGCGTAGATTTTCGATGTGGGTGCTTAGGTTACTGGCGACGGCCGCTAATATATCGTCTATATCTTCAGTAAACTCTTCCGGTTCAGCCAAGGCGAGTGCGCCGATCGGTGTGTCTTGCAAGATGATTGGGTGTTGTACCAATTGATGCCCATCGGTCGAGGTATATCCACCATTGAGTGGGGTCACGGCGACTGTATCATAGGCGAAGGCGGTGGTTTCAGCCTCTTGCTCATTTAGATAGGTGTCCCACCCCTCATTGGTAAGACGCCGAGTGAGCATATTTAAGTCTTCCAATGTTTCTTCTGACAATCTAAATGTTTGCGCATTTTGGAGTGCAACTGCGATTTGGGTCGCGAGTGCAAAAAAGACCTCGGCGTCTAAGGGATCGAAGAAATCGGTTTTGGTCGCCTGTACGTCGAGTACGCCAAACAGTTGACGACCACTAATAATCGGGATCGCCATTTCGGCCGCTGTATCTGGTAGTAGAGGATGTGCTAAGAACCCTTTGTCAGCTCGAACATCATTAACGATAACCGCTTGCTCGCTTTGAGCGGCCCGCGCTACGAGCGATTGAGTTGCGCTAAACGGGATTTGCCGTTTTTCCGCAACCATCGTGTCTCCGACTTCCCCAGCTCCGGCACTAAGAACGAGAATATTCCCGATGTCATTGAGTAAATAGATATGGGAATGATATAGATCAAATCGTTCTTTGGTTAAGTCGACGACCTGTTTAATGAGTTCTTGTGTTTCTTGAACTTGAGAAATGTTGGCACTTACATCTGATACCATTTTTAACTGAGTGGCTTGCTTTTTGCTTTGTTCGAATTGGCGTACATTTTGTAACGCGATGGCGATTTGGGCGGCAAATGTAAAAAAGACTTGCTGATCGATCTCATCGAATGCATTTTTTTGATCTGAACGCACATCAAGAACACCGAGCAATCGGTCCCCTACCACTAGAGGTAACGCTAGTTCTGTTCGGGTATCTATGAGGGTTGGATGTGGGGCGTACCCTTGCATCTCGCCTTCATAATGTCTTACTTGCGGTTGCTGTTCGCGGGCGCTGGTCGCGACAAGTGATTCTTGGGCTGAAATAGGAATGACACGACCTTCGCGTACCATTTGCTGACCAATTTCTCCGGCTCCGGCCGTGAGCTCTAGCAACCTGTTGCGCTCATTCATCAAAAAGATATGAGCATGGTATAGGTTGAATCGTTCTTTGGTTAAATCAACGACTTGTTGCAGCATTTCATCTGGGTTGGCGATGTTGGTCACGGCCGTGGCGACTTCTGAGACCGCTTCAAGCTCTTTTGACCGCTTTAGCAATGTTTGTTCACGATTAAGTCGGTTCGTGATATCGTTTTGTACGCCGACAAAGTGCGTGATTTGTCCCTCTGCACTGCGGATGGCGGTGATCTTTAGCTGATTCCAAAACATTTCGCCGTTTTTGCGATAGTTGCGTAAAACAACATTACAGTTTTCGCCATTTTTTAATGCCTGACGTAATACCTTTAGTTGTTCTTGATCTTTGTCTTCTCCTTGGAGGAAGCGACAATTACGGCCGAGCACTTCTTCTCGGCTATAACCGGTTTGTGTTTCGAACGCTTTGTTGACATAGACAAGGGGATTATCGGCCTGCTGTGCATCAGAAATAATGATCGGGTCAATACTCGCTTCCATCGCACGTGTGCGGAGTTCTAGCTCTGAACTTAAAGCCAATTGTTTGGCTTGGTGGGACGCTCTTTCGAGTTCTGCACCGACCCATATGGCGAGCAAATCGACGAGTTCTTTGTCCGCTTCTTCAAATATGACCTTGTTTGGTGTGGGGCTAGAAAAGTTTAGAGTGCCATACCGTTTGTTATCCACAAAGACTGGGGTCCCGATATAGGTTTCTAATTGAAACGCTTCATAGCAGGGGTGGCGATTGTGTGGAGATTCTTTCATATAATCAATGGCCACAACCTGTTCCGCTTTTAGCGTGATTGCGCAATAAGTTTCACCCAAGTCAAATATCTGACCATTGTAGAGCGGGGCACCTTCGGGTGCATTATGCTCGATTACGGTATAAGTATCTCCTACAATGCTGCTTAAGATACCGATATCAAGGCCGAGAAGCTTGAGCGTTTCGCTAATGCCAAACGAGATACGCTTCTGACTATCAACTTCACGCTGTGTGGTTACGGCGGTGAGGAGTTGCCATCTTTTGTTTTGTTTTTGTTGGGTGGAATTGGCCATATTATGATCCTCCACTCGCATCACCGGTTGATGAATGATCATTAACTTGTAGTGCGACTTGGGTATAGCGAGATTTGAGAGCTTTCCCTAGTTCTTGTACCGTTGTTTGTAATGCCTTTTCGACAGATGTGGTATTGAGAATTTTTTGCGAGATATCATAAACCAAACGTTCGCGGTCAGCCCGTCGCTTGGTTGCATTAAATAGGGAGGCATTCTGCCAGGCGACACCGAAGTAGTTGGCGATACCATTTAAGAGATTGATGTCGTTTTGAGAATAGGCATTGAAGTGATTGCTGTGAAGAGACATAGATCCGAGTACTGTTTGACCGCTAACAATAGGGATATAGATCCGAGATGGGGCCAAGGTTGTTCGATCACCGATTAATTGTGAGCGGTCTGGCGCTGGTTGGGCTGCATAATCGGCCGGTGTCGGTTGAATTAAAATCGTTTTTTGCTGTGCGATCGATTGGTATGTCCCGTTTTGGGGGATTAATGTGCGATCTGGAATGTCATACAACTGTTTTTGTCCATCACTGTATAGGAGGGTTTTAAATAGATGTGATTCTGGTGTATAGACACCCAAAAAGAAAATATTGAAATCGATAATTTGCGAGATTTGCTCAAAGATAGCATTGGTGAGCTGTATTTCATCGAGCTGCTGGACAACGACACGGCCGACTTGATTGAGCGCGTCTAGCTCGCGACTACGTCTTTCCGATTCTTGTAGGGCGAGTTTCTGGGCTTCGGCCGCACGACGGCTGGCGACAACGGCGCCCAAGGTTTGGCGTACATTTTCTAATACAAAACGCTCGTCTTCGGTAAACGGCCGTGGGTCTTTTGTCCGAATGTTGATTTTCCCTTGCCAAATACCGGCATTTCGTAGCGGAATAATCGCAAAGCCACCGATTTCTCGCTCTCGGAACCATGCCTTGCTTTCTGGAGAGAGCTGATTCGATTCAGAGATGTTTTCGACGTAAGTGATTTGTTCTGGAGAATTGATCCAAATCAGATTGCGGTCGATGCGTACAAGTTGATAGGGGGGGGTGTTCTTGTGCCAAGAGGTATCGTATTGACCGTTTTCCCAAGAAGCTTGCGGCACTTGCACATCCGGAACGCTATTTTCATCTATTTCAACATAGTGGAGCCGGATTTGGAAAGGGTAATTGGTTAAGGCTTTCCCGAGCGTTTCGATTAGAGCTTGGGGGGATTCCGCGCGCGATAATTCCGCTTCTACTTGAGCCAATCGCTCTAATTGAGAGGCACGTTGAGCTGTTTGCTCTAGTAATTGACGATTTTCAATCGTTGCGGCGACGAGCGAGGCGATTTGGAGCATTAAGTTCTTGTCTTGCTCCGAAAAGGTTCCTACATTTGGAGACGCAGCATTGAGCGTGCCGAGTACGCGCTGTGCGATTAGGGGGGCACAGATAGAGCTACGCATCCCTTTTTCGTAAATCATTTCATGATCGCGAAATTTAGAACCTTCAATGTCTGACCAATAAAGTGCCTGTCTTTGATAGACGGCTTCGCCGATTGAGGTGTCATCTAGGCCGAATACCTGATTTGGTAAGGGTGCTTTCGGGTTATCTAGTACTTTGAGTGTCTGAAAATCGCTTGACAGCAGAGCGATTTCGACAATATCTGTTTGGAGTAATTGGCTGGTGTAGCGTATGGCCGTTTCATATACATCTTGAATCGTGAGGGCCGTATTGAGTTCTGCACCCATTTCTGTCAAACGGCGGAGTCGGCTTGCTTGTCTTTCTGTTTCGGCAAGTGCTAACTGTGTTTGGTCAAAGAGTCTTTGACTTTCTAATGCTAGTCCGACTTGTTCAATAATGTCTTCGACGGCCGCTAAGTCAGCTTCATCTAGAGTCTCTAACTCTTCACTTTGAAAGCCCAATACGCCGATTGATTCATCTGCATAGCGCACCGGATAGCTAAGCGCGAATGTTGCATTGTCGCTGTTGTTAATATCTGCGATGTAGGGGGTGTTGGTTTCGACTACATGCTTGAATGCGGGTAGAAATTCCTCTTGAATTTCACCTTGAGCCGGATCATACTCTTCTTGCGTTTCGATATATTCTTCCCATTGCTCACTTACATAGCGCCGTTGGGCGATAGTTATTTCTTCCAACGCTTTTTCGAGCTCGGCCGTTCGCTCCAACACCGTCTTTTCTAGGTTCGACTGTGCTTCTTGTTGTTCATCAATAAGATAGCGTAGATCTTCAAGTAAAATCATCATGCCATAAGCGAGGTCTGTCACCGCATTGATGCCTTCTGGAATAGCGATTTTCACCTCTAGGTCTCCACTGGCGATTTGTACGAGGTTATCTAATAATGCGGCAAGTTGGCTTTCGACCAATGCTTGATATTCTTTGTAAGTGAGTTTCTTTTGACTCATAGGTTATTCCTTAAACCGATGAATGATGAACGGCTATGTATAAGCGTATTATTGTTCTTTGATCCAGTTAATTGAATCTACTTCTGTATCGAAAAAGCGAACATTATCGCGACGTATCGCTCTGAGAATAAAGCTCATAATGACGCGTAGAATCGCTGAACCGTTATAAATCGCTATACGGCCGATTCTTTTATCTGTAAGTAGTTTTGATATGTGTCGTCTGGCACCCGGTGAGCTATGTCCTTCATACGCCGAGTTGCTAATTAGACGAAGGGGGCGTTCAACAGAATATTCTTTTTCGAGAAGATCATGGATATATTCTGAGAAATCACTGGCTATTTCTTTAGAGAGATCACCGGTAAAACTGAAAAAGAGAATGTCGTCTTCAATCCGATGGATAATAAATCCGTTTTTTTGCTGAGATTCTGACATAGTGTTATTAATTATGATTCGTTCTTCTGGGCACGTTTTTGCAATGCTTCGCGTAGTTGAGAAGAAGTGCCTAATTTCGCTTCTGATTTAGAGGCTTTTAGAAGCACTGCGATTTCGTTGCGAGCGATTTGCAAAATTTCATATTGATTATTACCGCGCCGGATTTGGTTGGTAATATTTCGGACTTGCGCTTCCCGCTCCGCGCGTGATTGCGCTTGGCGGAATAAGCGAAGACCTTGTGTCACGGTGGCGATTTGGTCTGTTAGGTTGGTAACCAAGCGCATTTCACCTTCATTGAGGGCTGGTAATTCCCCTTTGCAGTGGAGACTTAGCCGGCCGATCCATTCCCCTGAAGAAATCAAGGGCAAATCTAATATCGATTTCGTGTCATAATTATTTTTTAATCCTTGTAGTAGATATGGGCTAAATGATTCCTCTTGATCTACATCGGGAATATAGTGAGGTTCACCCTGTTTGAAGGGGAAGTCTGTCGTAAATGTGTCCAGAGGAATACTTACATTTAGCTCTGCAATTTGGTCTGTTTCTTTGTCCCAATCTCCGTGGAGAATCATGTAACGGGGTTTTTGATCGTCTTGCCAAGCCTTATCAAAGAGAATGAGGTGGGCACGATCAAAGCGATTTTTAACGACATCGAGTGAGTCGATTAGGGCGCGAAGAGCCTCGCCATATGTTGAGGCGCGACTAATTTGTTCACTACCTTGATAGAGTGTTGCTGTTTCGGCGAGCGATCTAGCCCGTTGCTGGTTAAGATAGATTGTTTGTGACGAAATGGCGATTTGCTGAGCCAATGTCGTAAAGCGCTCAACTTCTGCTGGATTAAACTCGGTGACATCTTCATAGACGAGGTCAAGATACCCGATCCAAAGTGGGCCTAAGGAAAGTGGGAAAATCGCATTGCTCTTACACTTAAATACATTGAGATAGATATTGCGGAAGGGGTCTCCGATCCGTTCATCTGTGACCATATTAGAGACGAGCAACGGCCGGTTCGGTTCGATTGAGCTCATCGTTTTGGGGAAGTAATCAAGTTTAAATTTATGGAAGGAGGTTGGTTTGATGGGGGTGTTATCATGCCAAAGGGCGATCGCTTCCGCCATTTCTGGCCGTTGTTCATCGGTCCACGGCCTATCAAAATAATTTAGTCCGATATATTTCGCGTTTCGTGCGATTGGGGATTGTGTAGCGATCGCTTCTAAGATTTCATCATAGGTTTGAGATGCGTTTAATTTTGTTGTGACTTGGTACAAGATATCGGCATCGGTTAAGGCGTTGTGCGTTTGTTCTGATAAACGCAAGCTTTCGATATGGGTGCTGAGGCTATCGGCTACGGCCGTGAGTACCGCTTGCAAGTCATCTGTATTTCTCCCGACCTGATGTAATTTAATTTGACCGATCATTTCTCCTTGAACTTCCAACGATTCGTCTAAATTGCTTAATTCGTCGTCCATTTCATTACTTTGAGGTAAATCGGCTCGAAGAACTTCATTACCTGCGCGATCTAAGCCATATCGATGTTCGCCATCAGTTTGGAAATAGTTTTGCCAACCTTCCCGTGTTAAACGGCGGGTTAACATATCTAACTCATAGCGATTGCGCTCTGATTCGGCAAACGACTGAGCATTTCGGATCGAGATAGCAACCTGCGCCGCTAATGTTTCAAAGATTTGTTGTTCTGTTGTGCCAAAGGCGTGTTCTTTTGCTGATCTAACATCAAGAACGCCGACTAAATCTTGTCCTGCAACAAGTGGAAGGGCCATTTCTGTCCGTGTGTCAATCAAGAAGGGGTGGGGCATATACCCTTCCATTTCGCCTTGGTATTCACGAATTTGACTTTGTTTGGTGCGTGCGGTTGAGGCGATAAGTGATTCTTCAGCACTTACTGGGATGGTACGCCCCTCAGCGACCATATGACGGCCGACTTCACCTGCACCCTTTGTAAGCGTTAAATTGAACCCCTCATCTTTAATGAGGAAGACATGGGTGTGATAGAGATCAAACCGCTCTTTGGTTAAGTCAACCATTGTTTGGAGCATGTCATCAAGATCTTGGATCGAGGCGATTTTGGTACTAACCTCGGTTACGATTTCTAGTTCACGTGCGCGCTGACGAAGTTCTTCTTGAACGGCTATACGATTACGAATATCGGTCACACTAAAGCGGACTAAATGGGCACGTTGGCCACCTAATCCCACTAAGCGTATTTCGCACGGGATTTCTTCACCCGCGCTATTGATATGTATCCAGTCAAAGACAGGAAGTTTTCCTTCAAGAGCTTCTTTGATCTTTTCCATCGCCTGTTCGCCGGAAGGGCGACCGTCTGGCTGGAATTCCGGACTCATATGGGCGGGACCCACTTTGATTAATTCATCATAAGGTAATCCATAAAGCAACTCTGCGTTTTTATTAGGGTTTTCAAATAAACCTGTTTGGGTATTGAGTACCCCGGTCGCTTCTGGTGATGACTCGTATTGAGCACGAAGGTCTTGCTGGCTTTCTTGTAACGCTCCCATCATCTGTTTTTGTTGCGTCACATCAACAAATGTTGACAAGACACAAGGTTCACCATCGTAATCTATTACTTGTACCGACATGGAGAGCCAATAATGCACACCCTTCATGTTGACTATTTCAACTTCCATGTCATGGATTGCTCCATGTTTTTCCATTAATTCGGTGATTCGTGGATCGTCGTTGGGGTCTGCGTAAAGTTTTGGTGCAGAGTGGTCAATCAATTTATCTATAGGGATTTGGGTTAATTCTGATGCTTCTCGATTTGCATACCGAACTATATCTCCCTCGATATTTATGACTAACATCGGGATCGGGATCGCGTCGAGGAGGCTGGAAAATTGATTTCGATGAGCTTCTTGTTCAAGTTCGGAGCTTACCCATGTTGCTAACATGTCAAGTAGTTGTCTGTCTTCTTCCCCAAATTGTGTGTTGTGTGGTGTGGGGCTAGAAAAGTTGAGCGTACCATAGCGCCGCCCTTGGACAAATACAGGGGTGCCGATATAGGTTTCCAATTGAAATGCGGTGTAGCAGGGGTGGCGGTTATGTTCTGATTCCTTCATGTGATTAATCGAGATGACATGATTCGCTTGAAGTGTGATCGAACAATAAGTGTTGCCTAAATCAAATGTTTGTCCCCGATGGAGCGCACCTTCAGGCGCGATAAACTCAACGACCGTATATGTTTTCCCTTCGATTGAGCTGAGGATACCGATGTCTAGCTTTAGCAATTCAAGCGTTCTTTTTAGGGCATAGGTAATGCGCTTGCTCGAATTGATTTCGCGCTGTGTGGTGATGTCGGTGAGTAACTGCCACCGTTTTTCGATTTGTTGAGCAGAAGATTGAGACATGATTCACTTACCGTGGTGAAATTTCGATTTCTGTATAGTCCGCATGGAAGAGCTGGCTGAGTTCTTGGACGGTGATACGTAATGCGGTTTCGATGGTAACCGCACTTTGAATTTTACGGGTGATCTCATTGACAAGGCGTTCTCGTTCCGCTTGACGGTTGGCCTCTTCAAACAAAATCGCATTTTGCATACCGATACCGATATAGTTGGTAATACCGGTTAAGAGGGGCAGGTCATCGGCCGTGTGTCGCCCTGCTTCATAGCTTTGTAAAGACATGACCATCGCTAGCGTTTCTCCGATATAGATCGGAAGGAAGATCATAGAATGTGTTTGATCAAGGCCGGATCGACCGTATGTATTGTCGGTTTGTGGGTTTTGCATCAGGAGCGGTTGACCGGTTTCCACGACTTGGCTGAGATAAGTCGTTTTACTTAGCTCGATATGGGGTAAGGTGAAGTAGTCACCAGATTCATATGCGAGTAGTGGATAAACGTAATCCCCGACGATATTGTCGAAAGTTAGTACATCGAAGTCATATATTTTTTGAAGTTCATTTAAGATCTGGTGCAACAATTCTTCTTTGTTGAGCTGGCCAGAAACGCTTTGTGTTAGATTGTTGATCGCCTGTAATTCTTGGGCGCGTAATTGAGCTTGTTCTGCGAGTCTCAGGTTATCAAGATGTTGCCCTAAGCGTTCGGCAACGATCTCGATAAAGGCGACTGTATCTTCATCCGTATTCTCTTCGATACCTAGTTCGAGCTGACCGATCGTTTCCCCATAAATTTCAATGTGTTTGTTTAAGGGGTGTGAATCCTTTTCATGACTCGAATGGTTGAGCGCATCTAGGCTTTCACTGTCGAAGACATAGCTTATTTCGCCTGTACCATTTTGGTCACGCAGATAATCATCCCAGCCTTCGGCCGTAAGGCGACGGGTGATGTTTTGTAGTTCATCGAGAGCTTCGGCCGTTTGCTGCTCATTTCGTTCATTTTGAATAGCGAGTGCGATTTGTTCAGCCAATGTTGTTTGGATACGAATATCTTCTTCTGAGAAGTAGTTTGCTTGGTTCGCTTGGATGTTAAGCACGCCAAGAAGATGCTCTCCTGTAATGAGTGGGATCGCCATCGATGCCCGTGAATCTGGAAGGAGAGGGTTGGGAAGATAGTTCGGTGTCGCTTGTAAGTCATCCAGGATGATCGCTTTTTTTGTTCGGGCTACGCGAGCAACCAACGATAATTCGTCGTCTATGGGGATTTGATACCCTTGACTGACGAGCTCGCGGCCGACTTCACCTGCCCCTGTATCCAAAATCAAGAGATTCCCTGTTTCATTCATGAGATACAGATTGGCATGATATAAGTTAAAGCTAGAAGTAATGAGGTTGACCGCTTCTGGTAAGAATGCATGTAGTTCGGCCGTTGAAGACACAGCACGACTCAAACGAATCAAAATATCTAATTCGGCCGCGCGTTTTTCAAAAATTTCATTTGCTTTTTGTCGATCAGTGATGTCTTGGAATGTCCCTAAGACCCCTATTACCTCACCATCTGTATCATGAATTGGAATTTTATTGGTTTCAATTTTAATCTGGCTTCCATTTGCATGATTCATCGTATGGACCAGATTAAGTTCAGCTTGATTGTTGCGCATGACCCGCTGGTCAGACTCCATAATTTCATCGGTTTCAGCTTGACCCCAGAGAAGCTCTTGATTGGTTTTCCCGAGAATTTCGTCAACTGGTAAACCTGCTAGGTCAGCATAGTATTTATTTAGTCCGAGAAAACGACCTTGGCGGTCTTTCCAAAATACAGCAAGTGGGAGCTGATTTAAGAGGAGTTCTTGGAATTGTTGTGTATTTTTTAATTGCTCTGCTTGTGCTTGTAAAAGATGTTGCGCGTCAATTCGTGCTGTGATATCTCGATAGGTTCCCAAAATCCCGATGACTTGCCCATCCTTATCTTGCAGTGGGATCTTGTTGGTTTCGAGCCAGGCTTGTTTGCCATCTGCTTGTAATTGGGGTTCAATGATACCGATTTCGGCTTGATTGGCGGCCATAATGCGTTGGTCCGTGGCGATAAAGAAGTCAGATTCTTCCTTCTTCCAAGGCATATCATAATCGGTTTTGCCGATTAACTCAGCGACGTTCATCCCTCCATCTTGAGCGAACTGTTTGTTCGCTCCCAAATAGCGGCTGGCCGTATCTTTCCAGAAGATAGCATCTGGGATTGTGTTGATAATTAGGGTTAATAAATTGCGACTTTGCTCAAGTTCGGCCGTTTTTCTTTCGACTAGTTCTTGTTGTGTTTTTTCTGCACTGATGCATCGTGAGACACCGACAGTTAAGATGACATTGCCATTTTGATCAAAAATAGGGGATTTGATGGTATGGAATGGCTCGACAACGCCATCATGTCTCGTGACCGGTTCTTCTGGTATGTCTAGAACTTTACCAGTTGAAAAGACATATTCATCATCTTGGACATATTGTAATGTATAGTCCGGTTCGTTAAATGGGGCGTCGATCATGTCTTGAAGCTGATCGTTTGTCATGTCATAGTAGTCACGAAACGCTTTGTTTGCCCAGAAAATGGCTGACTTTTCTTTCTTGACCAATACCATGTCGGTGATGGCATCTAGGATTTGTTGATATGTTTGCTCGTTTTGCTGGGATTGTTCGAGGAGTGTTTGAGCAACGGCCGATTGTTGTTGGTAATTGAGGTTTTTGACGATTTGATTTGCGATCGTTTGTAAGCTTTTGATTTCCGTTTCTGACACGGCTTTGCTTGTTTCCGCTACCACACTCAAGCTACCGATTACATACTCATCGTTAATGAGTAGGGGGATGCCTACAAAGAAATCTTGCCCATCGATCGCTAATGAAGACCGTTCGTCATCGCTTGTATTGGTAATAATAAGCGGTTTGGCTCCTTGAAGAACATATGCATCGAGCGTGTCTTGGCGGGAGCGGGGTTCGATTTGACCGAGCCCAATCGTGGCATAATAGCTGACCGTTTCTTGAGAAACTAAGCTGATATATGCCCCTGAGGCGTTGCAGATATCGGCCGCTAGTTGAGTCAAATCATGTAAATCAGACTCTATCGTCGAGGTAAACGCATCATACTGTTTGACAATGCTTAGGCGTGTACCTTCATTTTCTGGAATCGGTATGTTCATATCAAATCTCTCTAACACTCAATTAGCCTTGTCCCTTACTGATATTTGGGCGTTGTAAACGGATACGGGCTTTGCGTAACTTGAGCGTTTTGCTTAGCTCTTGAACGGTCGTTTGTAGCGCTTTGTCTACACTGACTGTGCCTTGAATTTTTTGTGTAATGTCATTGAGTAGTTGCTCATGTTGGGCACGTTGTGCGGTTTGTTGTAACTGCTCAATACTGTCTATGGTTGTAGATACTTGGGCGGCCAGACCGACAAACAGACGGTATTCACGGTTGGTAAAGTCGATTACATTGTTCCATTGGAAGGTGATGATCCCGACCCATCTGGCACCGATTGTTAATGGGATGATGGCGAAAGATTTTATGCCGAGATTTTGTAAGAGGCTTACAAAAGTTTGATCATCTTTTGTTAGTTCATGCGTTTCGATGTTATTAATAAGATGGATTTTGTTGTGATTTTCAGTCCAGTGGGCGACCGAGGGCGTTTGTTTTTGGTCTAAAATCGTTCCTACCGGAATACGTGTTTGTTGGTCGTGAGGGCGCCAAACATTGACGATACGTACCCCTTGTATTTCCTGCTGCGCGTTATAGGTGATTTTCCAATAGGCGGAACCACTGACATTTGCTAATAGTCCAAGTGTCTCTACAAACGATTCCATTACATTTTCGATCGTATTGGCGCGGTTGAAGCTGATACTGGCATTGTACAGATTTTCTGTTTCGGCCAAGATCTCTTGGGTTTGTAGGAAAAGCTGCGCGTTGCGTAGACCGATCCCGATACTGCCACCAAGCGTTTGCAAGAGTTTTTGATCCGCGAGCGTAAATTGCCTTTTTTCTGCTCTGTTTTGGAGCGTGATTACCCCCAATACATCGTGGCCTGCCGTTAAGGGAACGCCGAGAATAGAGAAGTCATCTTGCTGGGGCAGGGTATCGGTGAAGCGAACGATTGCACCCATTTCTGATACCTTTTGCCGATTGATAGGCTCTAGGAGGATTGGCTTTTTCGATTCAATAATCTTCCAGCTAAGTCCGTCACCACGTTTTACCGGCTCTGTTTGGCGCAGTTCAATATCCCCTTTTTCATCTTCGATAAGGATAAGGGGAAACTCTAAAAATCTTTGGTTCGCACTCACGAGCCCGATGGTGACAGAGTCTGAGCTAAACGATTTATGGATAACATGCCCAACTTGGTGAATGAGTTGTTCTAGATCGAGGTTCGCTTTTACGACATCATTGATTTGATTGATTACGCTCAATTCAAGAACCCTCTGCTCGGTTTGTTCGGCTAAGCGAAGTGTTTCAATGTGTGTGCTGAGGCTTTGGGCAACGGCTGTGATGATTTCATTTGATGCTTCTTGCGAAACTTCCGTTTCGCTGGTCGAGATTTCCCCGATCGGTTCCCCTTGAATCACCAACGATTTGACATTGTAACGAGCATCCGCTTTTTGCGTATCGCTATTGTCACGGATGTTACGGCCGTCATACATATAGCCAGCTCGTTTGGTGGCCGATGAATTGAGATAGCTGTCCCAGTTGTCTCGTGTTAGCTTGCGTAATGATTGTTCTGCTTCACGACGAAAGCGGTTCGCGTCATTGAGGAGACGTAAATTTTCGATTTTTTGTGCGACTTGGCTTGCAATCGCTTGTACCAGTTCTCCGTCCTCTTCTGACCACGAAAAGTCAGGGTCATTTTCAATTTGAATGACGCCTACTTCTGCTCCGGAAACAGTGATAGGGGCGGCATAGACAATGCTATTGAGCGTATCCGCTTGATAGCTGATTTTAGGGGCGACATCTGCTAGATTGTAGCTATACCGCAACCGATCCCCTTCTTCGACCGAGTCTAGGAAGGATTGCCAGCCGATTTGGGTTAGACGTCGTGCCTGCGCTGTGATTTCTTCTTGTGTTCGTTGCAATTGAACAAAAAGGTTCGCATTTTCAATCGCGACCGCTAATTGGCTGGCGATCGTTTCGAATACATATTTGTTTTCTTCTGAAAGTCCCCCAACTTCATCGCTTTGCAGATTCAAGACACCGATGAGTCGCTCGCTGACGATCATCGGGACCGCTAATTCTGAGCGGGTACTTATGAGCAATGTATTGGGCTTGAATAGACTAGATTGCGCGCGCGTGTCTTCTTCTAGGACCGTTTCTCGTCGCTGTGCGGCCGAGCCATTAATCGAATCGATGCCGATAGCTAAGCGGTGTCCCTGTTGAATTAGCTTTTGCCCGACTTCCCCCGCACTTGCTTTGAGTGCTAGGTTCCGGCCGGTTGAGTCTGTTAGGTAAATTTGTGTGTGGTAAAGGCTAAATGATTTTTTGATAATACCGACAGCTTTAATTAAAAGCTCTTCTAAGTCGCGGATTTGTGAAATTTGTGTCCCTACATCGGCCGCTAATTCTAAGTTTCGTGTTCGTTTTGAAACCAATATTTCTAAATTTGTTTGTGCTCTATTTAGTGATTCATTGACCTTTTGTAGATTGGTTTGGGTTAGCCAGAGTACATTGGTCCCTGCACGAAGCAAGACCCCCATAAAGATGAAATTAATCGTAGCCACAACCGCGTATAGGACCGGTTCAGTTAAGTCTGTATCGTTTGCTGGGAGTAATCCTTGGGATTGGCCCACGTAAATAGCCACGCTTGCCGCACTAAAAATGATAGCCGCGATAACAGCGGCGCTCCCATTGATGACTAGCCCCGTCATCAAAATCATCGATGCGAATGAAACGATACCTATGCCTGTTAAGTTGATAGACGTGATGGCGATGCTGGCGATTAAGGTGAGACCCAAAGATAAGATCGTACCCCTGGCCGCGATATTTAGGTGACCTAAGCGATAAACCACATAATTGGTACTCAAGGCGACAAGAATGGATAAGGGGATCAAGGCTTGCTGTGACTGTTCGCTGGAGACGAAAAGCAAGCTGACTAAAGAGATCACACTTGCGGTAATACTGATTATTAAGACAATGTTAAGTAATCCCGATCGTTGCTGATTTACGAGTGAATCGTAAAAAACCGGCTTTAGATAGTTGCGGATACCTTGAAAAATCGCTGTGGATTGCTCTTGATTTTGTTCCATAATATTTCTTGGTTTACTTAACAGGTCTATCGTTTTTTAGTCCTAGATTGATATGGACTTTAGATGATTTTGTAAATTCGCCAATTGCGGACGCTGCTGTTTCCAGAACCTCTTCAAACGTATCCGCGTCTTGAATCGCTTGGTTTACCTCTGTTAGCCATTGCCCTTGTTGGATTTTTCGTTGCTCAAGCGCGTAACGACGCGCGTTGTTGATCGCTACACCCAACTGATTGGCGACCGTTTCTAGCAAAAATAAATCATTTTGCGTCAAACTGCCTGATTGTGTTTGTTGCACATTGACGACCCCTAATACTTCCCCTTGGGAACGGATTGGGACTGTGATTTCGGCTTGCATGTTGGGGCGAAGATGCGCCCAATCGTTTTCTTTGGGAATGCTGGGTGTATGCATACTTTGTTTCATTTTGCATACTTGATAAAGAGGGCTATCTTGATCGGTAATCGTTAAAGCATGTGGTGGTGATACATTTAGGTCCTGTGTTAGACCACTTTGCCATTGTAGCGTTTTCCCACCTTTGTCCCACAAATAGAGTTGAATTAGATCGAATAGTCGATTGTATTGCGTTTCTTGCAAAGTTAAATGGATTAATTCATTTTCATCTAAAATGTTTGAGATGCGGTATCCGATATTTGTACTAATCGTTAGTGCTTCACGTCTTTTTTGAACCCGATTCTCTTGTAAGCGCGCTTCCGCTTGTAACTCAGAGAGAAGCAGTTGTTGCTCCGCATAGGATTGCTGAATTTCTCGCTGTAGATAGTAAATAGCATAACTGGTAATACCAACTGAGAAAGTGAAACTAATGCTGATACGTATGCCCTGTCGCGGGCTAACGAGAAGGTCGATCTGCTCGGGGGAGACGAGTTCGTTAAAGCTTCCGTTGCTTTGTGCGATGCCGATACTCAAAATTGTGAGACATGTAATGATGGTTCCGGCGATACCGTTGCGCAAGCCGCCGATTAAGTAGACAAGTAGCATCCAGATAATTAAGGTTGTGCGCCCATTTGAGACCAACCCTTCTTGCGCCAGAATAACAAGGCTTGCAAGGTACAACATGCTTAAAAAGATGAAAGAGCGCTTGTTTTTGAGAGTTTGGGGCCGCAAGAACATTAGCCACATGCTCGCGACGAGTATGAGCGCAAATATGAATGCGTTACGATTTAATTCGATGCTGTTAACAACATTGTTAATGAGTTGGAGTGTTATAGATAGGGTTAAGCCGATCGCGAGAACACCATAAAAGTGAGTGACTAGTCGTGCTCGACTTTCGGCTAATAGACCGGTGTTGTTTTGCTGGAAGATTGATATGTCAGTCAAAATCATTTTGTGGCTCCTCCGTTAGCATTTATTGTGTCGGTTACCTTTTTGAGGGCCGTTAAATCTAGTCCCGCATTGGTTTGCGTTGTTTTTAACTCTTGGCCGATCACCTCTACTACAACTTTTAGAGTTGTTTCTAAATCTGGCGAAAACTGAATTTTGCGTGTGGTTTCTTGCAGGATGGTCGATCTGTTTAATCTTTCTTGTGTTCTGGTGTAGATATCGGCATTTTGTAGGGCGATACCTAGCTGGAGCGCGATATTGGTCAGTAATTGCTCATCTTCATGATCTAAGTCGTAAGCGACATTGTGTTGAATATCTAGCACACCTAGAACCTTGTTGCCACTAAGAATCGGGACGACAAGTTCTGATTTTGTCTCGGGTAGAAGCGGGTTGGCAACCCAATCAATATCTTTGGTTACGTCATGGACTAAGATCGGCCGTTTTTCTCTGGCACAGCGGCCGAGCAACCCCCTAGATAGGGGGGTAGAATGATGCCCTAAGAGCAAGACGCTACCAGCTTCGCCCGTGCCACCACGAATGGCAAGTATTTGCTCTTTTTCATGCAATGTGTAAATCAGTACATGATAGTAGCCGAATGCATGTTGTACCTGTTCGACCACCTCTGCCATAAGTCGTTCGGGATCTAGAATACTGGTTAGGGTTTGATTGATATGATTCATGATCGTCAGAACCTGTGTTTTCTCAGACACGATTCTTTCGAGCGAGTTGCGTTGCGTATCAATTTCCTTAATCAAGGTTTGTTGTTGCGTCAGAATTTGTAAAGCATCGCGTAGGATCAAGGTAAAGATGATGCTTACGATGAGCGATCCGACGATCCCTGCCAGAATGGATTGGCTCCATAATAAGGTGTTGTCCGGTGTGCGGACGAATAGGGGGGTGAGAATTTGTTGGTTAATGAGATAGCCGATTCCGATATGGATCAATACACTGCTAACGGCAACGGCCGTTCCGATACGGATTGTCGAAAGGCTGTAAGTCAGGGCGATAATGATGAGTAGCACGATCCGAGCCTCTCCGGTTAAGCCGAAAATGTAAAAGTCTGAAGCGGCAACCAAGGAAATTAGGACGATCGGAACACCGGCTCGTATCGGGTACGAAATATTTTCCTGCCAGCGAATGAACGCTACATTGACCAAGATGATGGACAAAAGCAACCCGATGGTGATAACTGATTGAGGACCACCTTGTCCTTGAGCGATAAGCAGAATCGGGCTGATTACGCCAATTGTGGCCCCAGTTATGAGTACCCAGTGCATTCCGGCTAGTAATCGCTCTTGGCTTTGGTGAGATTGATATTCGAAAGAGTTAGAGAGTTGTGTCTTGTTTGCCATTTTCCTTAATCTCCCGCCAATGGCTTACGAAACCCATGTGATTTGGTTCGTACTCTCACACTTGTTTGTTTGCTATTTAACGCTTGTCCTAATTCTCGAACGGCCGTTTTGAGAGCGGTATCTACATTTTGGGTTGTTTGGATTTTTTCTCGGATTAAATTGATCAGTTGTTCTCGTTCCGCTCGTTGGCGTGTTTGTTCGTAGAATGCGGCATTGCGTAGGGCGATGGCTGTTTGATTGGTGATCGCTTGAAGCAACTCTTGATCTTGTTCATTGAGCGAATTGATCTCATTGTTTTGAATATCGATGACACCCAGAACTTCGTCTCCCGCTAAGATTGGAATCGCTAATTCTGACTTTGTTTCGGGGAGAAGCTCATTGGCTACCCAGCCGCTGTCTTTTGTGACATCGCTAACACGAACCGCCATTTTGCGGCTCATGGCCCGGCCGACGAGCCCTTGATCACGCGCCAAACTATGCCCACGTTCGATAAGTTGACGGCTAACTTCCCCAGAGCCACTGGTTAATTCGAGACGATCTGTTTTCTCGTTATAGAGATAAACATGAACGTGGTAATAATCAAATGTGTTTTGAAGCTGTTCGACGACCGCTTGCAATAGGTCGTCGCGGTAAATGATGGTTGACAAAGCGCGGGTGATTTGGAAACTAGCTTGGAGCGCTTGAGTTCGCTCATCAACCCGTTTTTCCAGTTCTTGGAGGTTGGTTTGAACTTGGTCCGCCATGCCGTTAAGGGCGTGGCCGAGAATGGCGATTTCATCCCCTGAGTGAATCTCTGCTCGGGCATCTAGATCCCCTCCGGTTATATCTCTGGCAACTTTGGTTAGATCAAGAATCGGTTCAGAGACGAGTCTTCCGATAAAAGCGGCCGCTAAGCTGCCGATTAACACAACGATTGCACCGATGAGAATTTGGATCTGTTGTTGGGCTTGGAATGCACTCAAGGCTTCTTCTTGCTCTCGTAGCGCGACGATGCCCCAATCAAGCTCATTGACCTCTTCAATGCTCGATTTTGTGCGAATTTTAGCCGCGCTGATAAATTGAGAGGATCCTTGGATTTCACTTATCACATAGGCTTGATCGTAAGGAATTTGCGTTGCCCCTTGATTAATATTAATTGGACTTAAGGTGAAATTTTGCCCCGGAAATTCTAGGACTTGCTCTCCTTCGATAATGACCAATAGCTCTGTTGAATCGATGGCATTTTTCTGATCTTCTACACTTTCTATTAGATTGTCGAGCAAGTAATTGATGTATAAGATACCGCGTATTTCACCAAACGTATCGTAAATGGGTAAGACGATCGGGATGCCATAGACACCGGCTGTTTCACCGGCCGTTGGGCGGCCGATGTATGTTTTACCTATCCCTCCGTTTTGAGCTTCGCGCCACCAACTTTCATCCCCTTGGTAATAATCTCTGGGTAGACCGGTGGCGGCAATGAGTCCGCCGTATCGATCGGTTAACAAAAGTTCCGTATTTTCAGGAAAGCTTTCTTGGAACTTACGTAGCTCATTCGAGGCACTGTTAAAAATAACGCTTCTAATATTGGCATTTTGGGGGTTGTTTTTAATGTAGAAACGCCATTGTTGATCTTGGTCTAACAGCTCAGCTTCGATTTCTTCTGGTGATAATGAGACATAATTGATATTAATGGTGCTGATACGATTAACGAGAATGGTATTTTCGCGCAAGGTCTCTAGCGAGCGAATTTCACTTGCTAAAATTTCACCAAGTGTGGCTGATTCACTAATAGCAAGGTTCTGTAAATTGGTGCCTAGAGAATCTGTAAATAGCTGGCGTAGGGTGCTGGTGACAACGGCCGTGGTAATGCTTACTGTCACTACGGTCAAAATTGTGACCGCTGTGATAAATTTCATGCGTAGGCTGTAAAACGGGTAGCTATAAAAGATAAGGACGGCAACCCCTATCAGATAGAATAGGGTTGTTAGTAGTATTAATATTTGGGTGGTTATGCCAAAGGTTTGATCGGTTACAACGAACAGGCCGAACGCGATATTCATGATGCCGATTGTCGCGCCGGCTAATGTGCTATATTGTGCTAAGTTTTCTGGCAATGTTAGGTAACTGAGCTGCCAGACGACAATAACAATAAGAACACCGATGATAATACCGACTCCTTGATAATAAAGAGTAACAGCTGTCCCTCCCCCGACGAAAATCAAGATGTTTATAACGGCCGCAAATTGAGGGCGATTTTGTCGGGCGAGTGTAAAGGCTCCGAGAGCGGCCAGCGCAGAGACAAACGATGTCCCCGCATGTATATATAACCCATTGTTGTTCTGGATTAATCCGAAGCCCAGCGCGGTGACCGCTATGATGCCGAGTAGAATCGCGCTTCCTAGGCTGAGCCAGTAAATATTATTGATTCGGTGGTTATCCTGATTAAAGGAGATTGATTGCATCATAAGGAATTACTTAGGCACTAAGCTTGTTTTTCCGTTTTTTCGTATTGTTGGTCGAAGATAGTTTGACAGCGGTTTGGTCGCTACGTAGAGCGACACCTAATTCTCGAACAGCTGTTTTTAGGGCACTTTCGACATCATGTGTCCGTTGGATTTTGTCGCGGATTTCATTGATCATCGATTCACGGTTCGCACGATGCTGTGCATCTTCAAAAAATTGGGCATTGCGGAACGCGACGGCCGTTTGAGCGGCAATCGCTTTGAGGAGCTGTTCCATTTGCTCATCTAAACGGCCGACCTGCGATTCTTGGACATCAATCACACCGATCACATGTTCATCAATTGAAATGGGAACGGCGATTTCTGTTTGGGTTGCCGGTAAAAATCGATTAGGGAGCCAATTTTTATTGAGACGGACATTGCGCTCAAAAATAGATCTGTTTTGCTGCGCGGCGGTGCCGACTAATCCGCTACCTACAGGGATTTGATGTTTATGGTCTAGTAGTTTGCGGCCAGCTTCACCTGATCCGCTGACCATATTTAATACACTCTGTTCTTGTTGCAATAGATACACATGAACATGGTAAAAATCAAATGTTTCTTGTAATTGTGTCACGATCTCATTGGCCAATGTTTGGCGATTTAAGATTGTCGAAAGTTTTTGGCTAATGCGAAAACTGATACTGAGTGCTTCCGTGCGCTCAGATACTCTTGTTTCTAAAAGCTCGATATTTTCTTTGGTGTTGGTCGCCATTTGATTAAACGTGTTGGCCAATGTGGCGATCTCATCACCGGTTTCAATTGGGGCTCTTACATCCAACTTTCCTGAGGCGAACTGATTCGCAACATCTGCTAGTCGCATGATCGGGTCTGATACAAGGCGGCTGACTAAAATTGCGAGCGTGATGCCGATCACAACAATAATAAATCCGATAAGAATTTGTGTTTGCTGTTGTGAAACCACGGCCGCTTGGGATGATTCTACCGTTTGCGATGCTAGAATTCCCCAATTTAGGTTATTAATGGGGAGGCGACCCCCCTGTAATTCAATGCCATCAAAGCTCAGGAGATGGGCTTTTCCGCTGTAATTTGCTTCTGTAAATCCGCTACTGAATAGTGCTACGGCATCAGAGGTTGTCATGGGGATTAGGTAAAAATCGAGTTCCCCTTGATTGACTTCCGCGACAAAATTATTGACCACAAGCGAGACGAATTGTTCGTTGGTGTTCCCTACATTACTTGTGATGAATAATAATGATTCGGTTAGGTCAAATTCGGTGTAGATAATGCCGATTGGCTCTGATGCGGAGGTGTCAAAGCCGTCGAATATCGGGGTGGCGATAGGAACATGAATCGTGTTGTTCGCTTCCGATACGATCGGATTGCCCACATAAATTTGCCCTTGGCCTCCCTTAAACGCCCCTTGCCACCATAAGTTTCCAGCTTGAGTAAACGACTCTGGCGGTTTCGAAGCGGCAACAATACTACCGTACTGATCTGTAATGATTATATTGCGATGTTTGGGGAAGGCGTTTTGAAAAACGCGAATATCAACGGCCGTATCTAAGTTTAGAAATGTGGGCCATTCTTCGCGGTCGCGAACATTTAGCCAATTCGCTTCATCTTCCGTTTGTCGAACGGCCCGCTCGGCTCTGGTTAATTCGGTATAGATTTTGTTTTGTTGGATGACCGCGATGTGTATCGCTTGGTTTGTTTGCAACGCCTCGTGAGATTGTACGGTCTGGCTTAAAATCGTCGCTAACGTTTCCGCCCGAAACTGTGATGTGCTCTGTAAGTCATCTTGAACTTCGGCCGTTAAAATACGGCTAATCGTTTGTGTAACCGCTACGGTCGTGGCTAAGACCCCCGAAACCGCTAATAGCCCGGTCGCGACAACGAATTTTAAGCGCAAATTAAAGTGCTGATATCCGTATAGGCTGATTAGCAAAATGATGACGATGAGACTTAGAACATAGCTGAGTAGGATGATACCGGACCGGTCTTGAATTAAGTTGTGTAATGCTGTGTCGGTGACTGTAAATAGATCGATGCCTACCGGTAAACTGCTGAAAATGGTGGCGGTAAATCCGGCCGTTAAGCGACTTTCATTTGGTAGAGAGAGAAAGACAATGATCCAAAATATGGGGGCCATGATGACCGCCCAAATAATCCCGAAATTATTGTAGACCAGTGGATGAAGTAAAATACTTAGGGTTGCTGCTCCGATAAATATGTAGAGACTGTCTCTGATATTTCCTTGAAATAGGCGGTAAATACCGAAAACGAATAGCGCAACAGCCCCTAGATTCGGTAACAGAATGGCGAGTCCTGTGGCGGAGCTCCAATTGGGATGGATTAAAAAGAGGAAGACAAGGCTAATAACACTGATTGGCACCAGCAGGGCGTATGCGAATAGGGCGGCAAAATAATGATGTTTCGGAATGTCTCTGTTGATATTGGAAAACATATGATTGATTGGTACTGCGCCTGAAACTTTCAACCAAACCAAATGCGGGCATAGTCTGAGTGGAGGGGGAGAATGGAGATGAGGGGGTTTATAATATCGTTTTTAGTTTTAATATACTTCTTTGAATCTACTTAAAATATCATAACATAAAAATAAATTGTGGCTGTGAATTCGACGTAACGACAACCCTATTATTGATGAGAAAATAGTCCTCTATTCTTATGAATGCATCATGGTGTGGGGGAACTTTTGTTTGCTAACGGCCGAGTGTGTAATACTCTTCGTTTGGTCGCATACCAGAGGCGGATGCGAGACGATTTGTAAAATTAAACATCGCGGCCGTTTCTGCAATATCGAAAATCCCTTCATCTGAGAAGCCGAGTTGGCGTAGATTTTCGATGTCGCCCTGATTGCAGTCAACCGGCCGGTTGGTGATTTTTACCGCATAATCAAGCATCGCAGTTGTTCTTTTGTCTAGCCCTGCACGAGTATAGTCGAAAATGATGCGTTCTGACAGGGTTGGGATACCTGATTTTTGGCGTAACTCTGCACCATGTGCGACAAGGCAATATAAACACTGGTTTTCGGCCGACACGACCAAACAAATCATTTCCCGTTCCGCTTCGCTTAACTCTGATTCCCCTTGCATGAGTTCGCGAAAATGGTTAAACCACGGCCGGAAATGGGTCGGCCGGATGGTATAGCCTAAGAAGACATTGGGGACAAATCCCAAAACTTCTTTCGCTTTGCCAAATAGTTTGCGCAACCCTTCATCTTCAATATTTTCGCCCGGCATTTCTAGCCAAGAAAACTGATCATTTTGTTTGAGTTCAATGCCCATAAAAATATATTCCTGCTTATCTCGAGTATCGAATTGAGCTAGTTGGTGAGGGTAACCAAAACGGCCGAGGCCACACGGTGACCTACCGTAATTTTCTCTTGCTCAATTTGCAAGGTCATTGGCTCTTGAAAAGGGGGGACCTTGAGGACGGTGAAGGCGGCACCCGGTTTGAGACCAAGCTCGGCCACATAGCGCAAAAGTGCGCCATCATTTTCATTGCGAACACGTGAGACGACACCGGCCGCGCCGACTGGTAGCGCAGAAAGAGGCTGGTAGTCGAAATCGGGCATAAAGCCATCCTTGGTAGGAATGGGGGCTCCATGTGGATCAAATTCTGGGTAATCGAGTGCTTTGGCGATTTGCTCTTCTAGTTTTTCACTAATGACATGTTCTAAGATATCGGCTTGTTCATGGACTTCATCCCAGCCAAAACCTAGCGCCTCAATTAAATAAGTTTCGACTAAGCGGTGATGTCGAATGACTTCTAGGGCGATTTTTTCACCATTTTCAGACAGTGTAACCCCTTGATGTTTGGTGTAATCAACCAGTTGTAATTTCGACAGGCGCTTAATCATGCCGGTGACTGATCCCGGCTTTACATCACGCGCATCGGCTAGACGAGAGGTGGTGACAGGGCTTTCTTCGCGGGCTAGTTTGTAAATCGTTTTGAGATAGTCTTCGATCGCTTGGTGGGTTAGGCTTCCTTGTTGCACCGATGTGCTACCATCTAAAGATTTGATCTCAGGCATTATGCCCCCTTCTGTGATTGTCTGATATTTGGGTGAAATTTGGAGTCAAGTCGAGCCATGCATGGTGTGATGAGTTGGATAATGTGGGTTGTCAAAGATGCATTCCCTTTATTTTACCACGTTTATCATTTGCCGAATTTAAATTCGAATTTACACTT
>WTJY01000281.1 GCA_011524645.1 Anaerolineales bacterium
CTTGAAAGACGAGCAGGCGCTCGGCCGGTACGTTGGCGATGACGGCCGCGTTGTGCTGGGCGAAGAATTTGACGGCCGCTTCTTTGTTTTGTAAATCCCCAGACCCGATCAGGTCATCCATGAGGAGTTTTTGGGTGAAGTGGAGAAAGCGGCCGAGCGGCCGGATGATCCAGCCGAGCGGTTTTAAGCGACTGCTAAAGTGATAGAGGGTCATGATGCTGTCATACCAACGATCCTGGTCCCGTATCGTTAAAACCACTTTCGCCTCTGGATAGGTTTCCATCAGTTCTTGGTAGAAAAAACAGCTGGGGGCATCAACTGTTGCTTCGAAATCTGCGAAGAGGGTGTCCCATTGGGCCGGTTGGCGACCGGCGACATAATCGTCCCATATTTTGACATCTTTCGGCCGTGAGGCGATCGTTTCCATATGGTAACAGGGGTAGCCCAGTTGGTTGAGGGCCGCTTGCATGGACATAGTGCCTGTGCGGGGTAATCCTGCGCCGATGATTTTCATAGATTAAACCGTCCTTTTTTAGTGAATTGTAGTGGGGAATCGGTCTGTTGGGTATGTGATAAATGTTGTGGGTCGGAAGATATGTCGCGCCAAGACCCGAAGGGTTTCAGTTGAAGACAATGGAGCTTTGTTTGCAGACCAAACCCTTGGGGTCTGGAGCCGTAGAATTTATTTCTATGGATGGGGGGTGAAAAAGCCTAAAACCCTTGTTGTTGTGTCATAAAAACATTGTACAATGTTGTCATTTCAACCATTTGTAGTGCAAGCAACTTAATCCTATCCATTCATTAACAAGGGGAAAAAATGGAGCAATTAAATACCTATGTACCGATCGACCGCCGTTTCGCGTTGGCCCAAAATTTATCGTTGTCGGGTGAAATGCAGGGGACGGTGTTGTTTGCTGATATTTCCGGCTTTACACCACTCACCTCCGCGTTGGCGCAAGAATTTGGAGCCCAGCGTGGCTTTGAAGAGCTGACACATCACTTAAATCATATTTACGATACGTTGGTGGCTGTGGCCCATGCTTATCAGGGGAGTGTGATCACCTTTATCGGGGATGCGCTGATCTGTTGGTTTGATGGGGATGATGGCCCGCGTGGGGTAGCTTGCGCTTTGGCGATTCAAGAGGGGATGCAGCAGTTTGAAAATTTGGTAATTTCCCCGACCAAGACGATTTCGGTGTATATCAAAACGGCCGTGGTTAATGGCTCTGCTCAGCGTTTCGCGGTGGGGAACCCTGATATTCGGTTGCACGATGTATTGGCGGGTAAACTGCTCAGTCGCATGGCGTTGGCCGAGAAACAGATTAGCCGTGGTGAAACGGCCGTCGGCCGCGAGATCGCGGAACGTTTGGGTACCGCATTGCATATCGCTGCATGGCGCACCGCCGCGACAGGTGAGCGATTTGCGGTCGTTACCCAACTCGACAAAACGGTGGCCCGCACCCCTTGGACCGATGTGCCGGTATTGGCCGATGAAGTTGTACGGCCGTGGTTACTACAGCCGATTTATCAACAGCTTAAAGAAGAACTTGGGGCATATCTGTCCGATTTGCGTTCGGTGGTTTCTTTGTTTGTTAGCTTTGAAGGGATCGACTATGACGAAGATCCGGCCGCGCAAGACAAGCTAGATCAGGTGACTCGCTGGGTGCAGGATGTGTGGGGGAAGTATGGTGGTCATGTGCTGCGACTCACTATCGGGGACAAGGGGAGCTTTTTTATGACCACATTCGGGGCTCCGATTGCGTATGAGGATGATGTGTTACGTGCGTTGCGGGCGGCCACAGAGGTGTTGGCGCCACCGGCCGAATTGTCATTCTTGCAAAATCTCAAGCTCGGGATGACCAAAGGGCAAGTCCATGCCGGTGTGTACAGTGGGACCCGTCGCCGAATCTATGGGGTGATGGGGGAGATGGTTAATTTGGCCGCGCGCTTAATGAGTGCCGCTCAAGCGGGTGAGGTTTTGGTATCGCCCGAAGTGTTTGATTTGGGGGTGGATCACTACAATTTCGCCTCTTTGGGACCTAGAAAATTTAAGGGGTTTGCGGACCCGATTGAAGTTTATCGGGTAGGAGGGGTGAAGAGCCGGCCGTACACAGCCAATATTTTGGGGCAAGACGAACGCTCTCCGATGCAGGGGCGGGAAGCGGAAAAGGGTAAGTTAACGGCGGCCGTGGCCGCTTTGCTCGCTGGTGAAAGCCAAGTGATCATGATCGAAGGGGAGGCGGGTATCGGTAAATCCCGCTTAATGATCGATATGTTTGAAGCGCATGAAGCGGCCGCTGTGACCGGCTTGAGCGGTGCGGGGAGCGCGATTGAAATGCGTATTCCTTATAACGCTTGGCGCTCGATCTTTCGACAGTTGTTTACGCCAAGGGTGCGGGATTTGCTCGATGACGCAGGTGGCCCTGAGTCATGGGCGGAGGTGGTCCCCCATATTTTGTACCATGAGCCTGATTTGTTGCAGTTGGCGCCATTGTTGAACGCGGTATTGCCATTAGATATACCGGATAACGAATTGACGGCCGAAATGGACGGGACGTTGCGGGCTTATAACACCCAAAATTTATTGATTCAACTCTTGCAACGAGAAGCGGAAGAAACGCCGATTTTGCTCGCCATCGAAGATGCGCACTGGCTCGACTCCGCTTCATGGGCATTGTTGGGGCGGGTTTGTGTCGAGGTTTCCCCCCTGCTTTGTGTGATTGCGACACGGCCGTTTGATCAGCCACCGGAACAATACAACACGATTTCGGCTTTGCCGAATCACCACCATTTGGTGTTGGATACGTTACCGCTGGAGGCGATTGAAGCGATGATTCGGGACCGGTTTGAGGTGTCTGAACTGTCGTCAGAATTTGTTGAGTTTGTACACGGCCGAGCGGGTGGTCATCCGTTTTTTAGTGAAGAGCTGGCGTTCGCACTACAGGAACAAGGGTATCTCAAAATTGAAGACGGCCGTTTGGTTTTAACATATGATGGGGATTTAAACGAGATCGATTTCCCTGACACGATTCAAGGGGTTATTACTAGCCGGATCGACCAAATTCCGGCCGCGACACAGCTAAGCTTAAAAATCGCTAGTATTATCGGCCGAATCTTTGGCATCTCGATTGTGCGTGACGTTCACCCAGTCGAGCACCCCGAAGGGGCTTTGTCTCACCAATTTAACAGCTTGAACCAAGCGGAGTTGGTGTTGCTGGAAAAGCCGCAACCGCAACTATCCTATCTGTTTAAGCACATTATGACGCAAGAGGTGACCTATAATTTGATGACCTTTTCGCAACGGCGTGATCTGCATGGGCGAGTCGCCCAATGGTACGAACTTTATTATGAGTCTGTACCTGAAACGAACTATCCGCTTTTGGCTCATCATTGGTCGCGGGCTGAAGTGGTGCCGAAAGCGATTGAGTATTTGGACAAGGCGGGGGAACAGGCGCTGAAGAGTGGGACTTATCAGGAAGCGATTCAATTTTTGACTCAGTCCTATGATTTGAGTATCGAACACGGTATCAAGAACCGGCCGATTGATTTGGCGCTTCGCCAGAAGAATCTGGGGTTCGCGTATTTCGGCTTGTCCCGCTTTGATGAAAGCATGGTGGCGCTTCATTTGGCGGCCGAAGCGGCCGGCCGGCCGGTCCCCCGAGACCCTGTAGAAATGAAAAAAGCGATTATGCCCCAAGCGTTTCGCCAAATGGGGCATCGAATGCTTCCGAAACGGCTCATTCGTGCCAAGATGGAGGCTGACGAGCGTGAGCTATTAGATATTGCGGCGAGATCGATTGCGCTCATGGGGACGATTTTCTTTTTTGAAAATGAACCGATCCTCCATTTTTACGTCACCCTAACCGTCTTAAATATCGCGGAAAGAACCGGTTCCCGCGTCCTCATGGCTCGCTCGTATGGACATCTGACGGTGGCGATGGCTATTCTAAATCGCCTTCGCTTGTTCCGTTTGTATGAACGGTTGTGCCGTGAGGCGTTTGATCAATCGTTCCGTATTGAAGACCAAGTGACGATTTATAAATATTGGGTGATCGCCTATATCAGTCTCGGCCGTTGGCGCGAAGCGATTGAGTGGTGTCAGTGGGGCGTTGATGCTTGTTTGCGTCTCGGAGACCGTCGGCAGTGGAAAGAGAATTTATCACTTCTGGGCATTATCAAACTCAATCTAGGCCAATTTTCTGAATGTGTTGCTTTACGAGAAGAGTTTTATCAAGCCTCGCTAAAAGATAAAGATACCCAGTCACTGGGTTGGGCATATACCAATCGTACCTTGATTGCGCTTATGCAAAATCGGTATGAAGAGGCGTTGAACTGGTGCCAAGAGACAGAAAAACTAGGCGTGATCGTGCAACCCCCTGAAATTATTAATTCCAATAGCTTTTTCGCTATGTCATATTTGTATACCGGTCAGATTGAAGAAGCGAAGCGCTGTGTTTTTGCGTCTTACAATAAAATTAAAGAGGTTCACCCTGCGATTTTCTATGTGGCTCCCGGCTACATTATGACGGTTCAAGTGCTCATGACCTTGTGGCTCAATGGTGATCCTGATGTGAGTGAAGAGCTTGTGGTTGACGCGATGGATTCTTTAGAGAAATTTGCTAAAGCGATCGCTATCGGCCGTCCCCGTATGTATTTACACAAAGGGATTTATGCGTTGGTTAAAGGGGATAAAAGAAAGGCGATTCAATTTTGGGAAAAGGGGGTTGAGGAAGCGAATGTCATGGAAACCCCCTTCGAAGCGGCTTGGCTTCACTATGAGTTGGGGAAACATGTGGGGGATGAGGTTACGCGTCAGCAACATGTGCAGTTGTCGCTAGAGAAGTTCGCTCTGTTTTCCGCTAAGGGAACTGATTACCCTTATCAATTGAATTGATTTTGGCTTCTATGCAGGATTGTTGGCGTTAGAAATAGGCTCTTAATGGAAACCAAGGAGATTGACATAAAAACATAGTTGTCTTTC
>WTJY01000098.1 GCA_011524645.1 Anaerolineales bacterium
GTAATAAACACTCGGTGCCCCCGGTAACGTCATTTGAAACATCGTTGCCAAACGAAAGCGGCCCTTATTTTCGCCACAAAAGTGCAAAAAGCGGGCCACATCATGACTCGAAAGAAGGTTCTGCTGCACGGCCGTGACCTGTGGCGCATAATGATAATACAAACGGGTCAACCCCTCGTGTAGCTCGGCCGTACTCATTTCTGCTCGCGCAAAATAAGACAAAGCCAAATCGCGAAACAAATAATTCATCGTCCCATCAAACATATCCCCCTGCAACCAATGGGACGTATCACCCCAAATTTCGCTCAGCAAATAGCTATCAGGATTAGCCTCTTTCACCGTCTGCCGAAAATCTTGCCAAAAGCTATCCACGATAAATTGGGCCACATCCATACGCCATCCATCCATCTTAAATTCACGCACCCAATAAGCCGCTAAATCGAGAAAATATCGACGCGTTTCAGGATTTTCTTGATTGAGTTTCGGCATATCCAGAACCCCATACCACGCATGATAAGTCGGTTCAATCATCGGGCCGTCCCCCTCGACATCCACCACAGACACCCCACTCAGTTCGGTAAACGTCGCAAACCATTCTTGCCACCGTCTAAAATTGGGGTCTGCACGCTGTTCATCTGTAATCAAATGGGGTCGGTATTTAATCTGTACCGGAAACTCTTCGACAAAAAACCAATCTTTATAAGCCGATTCTTCCCCCTTTTCAACCAGATCCTTAAAAGCGAAAAAGAGGGGGTAGCAATGATTAAAAGAGGCATCTAGGATCAATTTCATTCCCCGTTCATGCAGTCCATCAATCAGTTCTTTAAACGCATCATTTCCACCAAACGCGGGATCGACTTGATAATAATCGATCGCATCAAATTTATGATTCGACGGCGACAGAAAAATCGGATTGAGATAAAGCACCTCCACCCCAAGGTCTTGCAGATAATCAAGCTGTTGGGTGATCCCTCGCAAATCCCCTCCTTGAAATTCCAACCACTTCGGCTTCTCCCCCCAAGGCATCGCCCCTTTTGGGGTCACGGCCGGATCACCATTGGCGAACCGCTCAGGAAAAATCTGATAAATCACCGATCCCTTGACCCACTCCGGTGTCACAAACGGCCGGACCTGATCCAAATCAAGCTCAAACCGAATCTCCACCGCATGGGTTAGCCCACGGCCGCCCAAATAAAACGGCTTCCCCATCCGATCCCCCCGCCGCAACGCAAAGGAATAATGCAAAAAGCGTTGCGCCGGCCGGATCACCACTTCCCAATAATCAAAACGGGCGGTTTGAGCCACTTGTTCCATCGCCACAGAACGGACCTCGCCATCATTCCACACCAAATTAACATCTGCAAAACCGGGTTCCGTATGCAAACGGAATTGCACACGGCCGTCTAGCAACGGATTACAAAAAGCGCGATCATTCGGTTCATAACGCACATCGTATTTATACAAAAAACCGACTTCATTAAAATACAACATCTCTTTTGCGCTTGGTTCAGCCATCAGATAACAACTCCTATGTTGAATGATTCACATATCGAAAATATGCTGATACTGCCGAATTTGGTGGGATAAGCATAAATCGTTCAAAAATAGTCGATTTACAGGGCTGTCATCCCCGCGTAGGCGGGGATCCACCGCTCAAACAGAATTGGATTCCCACCTTCGTGGGAATGACAACCATTAATTGATCAACTCCCACCAAATCCGACAGGAGTAGAAAATATGTAATGCAACGATAAATCTTGATCTCGATCAAGCATGATAAACATTCAAAAACAATAATAACCACAGCGTCTCAAAAGTGATCTGTTGTTCCCCAGCCCCCGCCACACACCACCCGTTCACCAATTCAGCATTTGCCCCCATTTTAGCGAATCGTTACAATCCAGCTAATAGCCAACCACCTATTATCTGTACACTAGTAACCGATTATCATTCACAAGAGGAAAGCAAAATGGATGAAGAAAAACAAGAAGCCATAGACTCAATTCTGCGAGCATTGTCACATCGCTTTGACAACATGCCCGATGACTTATCAGACCGTCTAGGTTCACTCGACATCGATACGATTGATAGCTTGTGGGATGCCGCCTTTGGAGCTGAATCAATAGACGATTTTGTCGCCGCTATCGCCAAAGCTGGCGGCTAAGGCGCAACAACAGTCCCCCCACTCCCCCACAAATTTTACCCCTCTCATTCTCACAACCAACATGAAATTCGCCAACAAAGTTGCCCTAATTACCGGATCTGGGCGCGGTATCGGCCGTGCCACCGCCCTTCACTTCGCCACTGAAGGGGCGGATATCGTCATTAATTTTTTCCGCAACCGTGAACCGGCCGAGCAAACGGCCGCCGAAATTCGCGCTCTCGGCCGTCGCGCCATCGTGGTCAAAGCCAACGTCGGCGACCTCGATGATTTAGAACGTCTATTTAATGAGGCGAAGGAAGCGTTCGGCGGTATCGATTTTTATATTCACAACGCCGCCTCCGGCTACAACCGGAGCGCGATGGAACAAAAACCGCGCGGTTGGGAATGGACAATGAACATCAACGCTCGCTCCCTGCTTTTCGCCGCACAACATGCCGCCCCTATGATGATCGAGCGGGGAGGCGGTGCCATTGTCGCCCTCTCCAGCATGGGGGGACAGCGGGTTTTAATGGATGATTATGCGGTCGTGGGGGCGTCAAAAGCGGCCATCGAATCCTTGATTCGCTATCTTGCGACCGAATTGGCCGAAAAGGGGATTCAAGTCAATGCGGTCTCTCCCGGCCCGATTTTAACCGATGCCATTACAAAATTCCGCTCTGTACAGGAAGGTGGACAAGCATTGCTCGATCAGGCGGTGGCTACCACACCGGTCGGCCGTCTCGGTACCCCCGAAGATGTGTCAAAAGTGGTCGCCTTCCTCTGCACCCCCGACGCCCAAATGATTTGCGGCCAAACGATCATCATGGATGGCGGACAATCCCTCTACGCCCGCTAAGATTTTAGTCAGGCAACCAAGACCCGAAGGGTTTCAGTAAAAGCCAAGTTAACCTAGCCCTTGAGGTCTAGAACCGCAGAACCTACACAATTCTCTCTTAACACAACCATTCACGTTCCATCGAAAATCAGCTATATTTACATTCAAGCATTCAAACAAACCGCAAGAGCGATTTTCCGTTTGCAACTCACGAACAAAAAACTTCAACTAACAGGAGATCACGACATGAGTCAATATGTTGCCGCCATTGACCAAGGCACCACCAGCACCCGCTGTATGATTTTCACCCACGACGGCCGTAGCGTGGGCAAACACCAGCTCGAACACGAACAAATCTTCCCCCAAGCTGGCTGGGTCGAACACAACGCCCTCGAAATCTGGGAACGTACCCAAGATGTGATTAAAGGTGCGATGGCCGATGCGGGCATCACAGCCGCCGATCTCGCCGCCGTCGGCATCACCAATCAACGGGAAACCGCCCTCGTTTGGGACAAAACCACCGGCCAACCACTCTACAACGCCATCGTCTGGCAAGACACCCGCACCGATACGATCTGCAAAGAACTCGCAGGAGAGGACGGTGCAGATAAATATCGTAAAAAAGTCGGTTTGCCTTTGGCCACCTATTTCTCCGGTCCCAAAGTCCGCTGGATTCTCGACAACGTAGATGGGGTGCGAGAAGCGGCCGAACGGGGTGATGCGGTCTTCGGCAACATGGATACATGGGTCGTCTGGAATCTTACCGGCGGAGTCAATGGCGGGGTTCACATTACCGATGTGACCAACGCCAGCCGGACGATGCTCATGGACCTCGAAACCCTTGACTGGGACGCAGGGATCGCGGCCGATATGGGGATTCCGCTCTCGATGCTCCCCGAAATCAAATCATCTTCCGAAGTGTACGGCATGACCCAAGCGGACGGACCATTCGGCGCCGAACTACCGGTCGCCGGAATCTTGGGTGACCAGCAAGCGGCCACCGTCGGCCAAGCAGGTTTTAGCTCTGGCGAAGCGAAAAACACCTACGGCACCGGTTGCTTCATGATCCTCAACACGGGTGAAGAGCTAGTCCAATCAGAAAACGGCTTATTGACCACCGTTTGCTATAAATTTGGGGATGCACCGGCCGTTTACGCCCTCGAAGGGTCAATCGCCATCGCTGGCGCGCTCGTCCAATGGCTCCGTGACAACCTCAAAATGATCGAAACCTCGGCCGATGTCGAACCCCTCGCCAACACGGTCGAAGACAACGGCGGCATCTACTTCGTTCCCGCCTTCTCCGGTCTCTACGCCCCCTACTGGCGCTCCGATGCGCGCGGCGCCATCGTCGGCATGACCCGTTTCATCAACGCCGGTCATATCGCCCGCGCCACCCTCGAAGCGACCGCCTTCCAAACCCGAGAAGTCCTCGACGCCATGAACGCCGACTCCGGTGTCGCTCTCACCGCCCTCAAAGTAGACGGTGGCATGGTCTACAACGAAACCCTCATGCAGTTCCAAGCCGATGTTCTCGGCGTACCGGTCATCCGGCCGACCGTCGCCGAAACGACCGCGCTCGGTGCCGCCTACGCGGCAGGTCTCGCCGTCGGATTCTGGAAAAACACCGACGAAATGCGCACCAACTGGGGCGTTGACAAAACCTGGGAACCGACCCAAGGCAACAACGCCAACACCAAGCTTTACGCCCAATGGAAAAAAGCGGTCACCCGCACCTTCGACTGGACCGATTAAAGGCAAAAATAAAAAGGCAAAAGGAGAAAGTCGTTCCTTTTGCCTTTTACCTTTAAATTCATGATTACAGAGAAGAACTGCGAGCGGTTTATACCCCCCGGAACTCCACCTAAAATCAGATCGCGTCGCCATAGCCTATCGTCGCTGGCTCAATCAACTCGGGCTCTCATTCGGCACACAGTAAAAAAATCCTGATACTGCCGAATTTGGTGGGATAAGCGTAAATCG
>WTJY01000129.1:0-26204 GCA_011524645.1 Anaerolineales bacterium
AATTCCCCTCTCCCCTAGCCCCTCTCCCAACGGGAGAGGGGGGCAAAACAGATGAATTGTAAAAATTCTGAAGATTTCTGAGATGATGCAACAAAAAAGCTCTGGCAAAAATAATCTGCCAGAGCCTTGATTTTTCTTCACATCTGCAAAAAGGTCAAATGTTTGGTTGTTTTTGTATCTAGTGAACTTGGACAGGGTCTTTAATCGCGCCACGTTCTTCGAGTGGTAGATTGTAACCTTCGTCCCAGCCTTCTGGTGCGGTGGTTTTGACCACTTTGACGGCCGTGTTTTTATAGTCTGGGATTTTGGCCCGACTGTCAGTTTTGTCGAGGGTCAAAATATTGGCGGCCGCTTCCGCAAAGTGGAAGGGAACAAAGATCGTTTGACGTGGTGAACGACCGGTCACCAAGGCTCGTAACTTAATGGCCCCACGACGAGAGCTCACTTCGATCCAGTCGCTGGTTTCGATGCCCAGAGCGGCCGCGTCATCTGGATGGATTTCACAGGTCGCTTCAGGATAAATATCTTCCAACTTAGAACGGCCGGTCATGGTGCTGCCATGCCAGTGATAGAGAACACGGCCGGTACTCATGTTAAAGGGATATTCTTCATCCGGTTGTTCTGACTCTGTGCCATAGTTAATTTCCCAGAACTTGCCACGACCGCGAGGGAAGCTGTCCGCAAACAAGAAAGGGGTTCCTGGGTGATCCATGCTAGGGCATGGCCAGTGAACGCCACCTTCTTCTTCAAGACGTTCATAGGTGATCCCGCCAAAGTCAGGGGTTAGGCGGCGCATTTCTTCCCAAATTTCGCTGGGGTGACTGTAGTCAAAGCCCGCATTCATTTCTAGGTCGAGACGTGCTTCGATCCGACGGCCGAGGTCACTAATGATGTCCCAATCGGGGCGTGAGTTGCCGACAGGTGGTACGGCCGTGCGTACTCGTTGCACCCGGCGGTCGGAGTTAGTGAATGTGCCATCTTTTTCCGCAAAACTGGTAGCCGGTAAGATAACATCGGCCATCATGCCGGTTTCATTGATGAAGATGTCTTGGCAAACCAACAATTCCAGTTTTTCTAGCGAGTGACGGGTATGTTCTTGGTTCGGTTCACTCATCATCGGGTTTTCACCGAAAACATACATCCCTTTGATCGTCCCGAGCGCCGCACCATCGACCATTTCTGTTGCGGTTAAACCGGGAACGCTGTTTAGCTTGACACCCCAATCCGCTTCAAACTTTTTGTTGGTGTCTGGGTCTTCTACTTTTTGGTAGGCGGTGTATACATTGGGAAGCCCGCCACTGTCAGAACAACCTTGTACGTTGTTTTGACCACGGAGAGGGTTAAGGCCTGTACCCGCTTTGCCGACATGGCCACACATTAAGGCGAGGTTAACCAAGGAGAGGGTATTGTCGGTGCCGTGGGTGCTCTGGCTAATGCCCATGCCCCAATAGATCGCGGCCCGCTCTGCGTTAGCGTAGAGGCGCGCGGCAGCACGAATTGATTCGGCCGGAACACCACTGGCTTCTTCCGCCCACTCTGGGGTAAATTCAGCCAATGATTCGATATATTCTTGGAAGTTTTCGGTCCGGTCTTTGATAAATTCAGGGTTATAGAGCTCTTCCTTGACAATGGTGTGAGCCATCGCTTGGAAGACCGCCACATCGGTGCCGGGATTTTGGCGTAGCCAATGGGTCGAGAAATCGACCATACCGACACGACGAGGATCAACAACGATCAGTTTCGCGTTGTTTTTCCGGACCGCTTTTTTCAAAAAGTTAGAGATTACAGGATGGGTTTCTGTCGTGTTTGAACCGGTGACGATAAAGACATCAAGGTCTTCCATTTCTGCAATGGAGTTTGACATGGCGGCCGAGCCGATCGCCAATTGCAAACCGGTAACAGAACCGGCATGGCATAGACGCGCACAGTGATCCACATTGTTGGTGCCGATCAGAGCGCGGATCATTTTTTGGAAGACATAGTTGTCTTCATTGGTCGCTTTGGCACTGGCGTAGGTAGCGATGGCGTCTCCGCTTCGCTCTTTGGTGATACGTACCAATTCGTCAGCGACATAGTCGAGTGCTTCGTCCCAGCTGGCTTCGCGCCAAACCGGCTCTGCGCTACGCCCTTCTTGGCGGTTCATGCGAATCAATGGTTGTTTTACACGGCCGGGGTGTTTGACATAGTCGGTCCCAAAGCGCCCTTTCACGCAGAGCATCCCAAAGTTGGGAGCCACATCGAAGGGGGCTTCGACCGCATAAATGTAATCATCTTTTACTTTTAAGTTTAGCTGACAGCCCACACCGCAATAAGGACAAGTGGTGCGCACTGTGCGATCTTCTTGAATCATGGAGCCTCTTTTTCTTTCGGTCATAGGGATTGTTTGGGTCAATAATCGCCTATGATAGGATCGGTTGTCGATTTGAATCTGTCTGTTTTAGACAAGATGGGCCGATTAAGATTTGTCTTTTTTCGGTTTCCGCTTGCGACGGGTCATTTCAAAAACGGAGTCAGGATCATACCCTTCTTCTAACAGTGCTTGGCGTTTCGGCTTGAGCGCACCGGTTGGGCAAACACCGACACATTGGCCACAGAAGACACAGGTGGTGTTTTGCATTCCTTCATTTTGGAAGGTGCCGATAGTGGTGTTAAAGCCACGGCCGTCGAAGCTAAGAGCAAAGGCGAATTGGGCGTCATCTGCACAGACTTGGACACAGCGCCAGCAGTTAACACATTGGCTATAGTCGCGCAGATAAAACGGATTGTCATCATAGACCGGCATATCACGACGTGCCCCGTCTGGGAAACGCAAGGTGTCCGCTTTGTATTCATCGAGCAGGTCGAGAATGTCGGGTGCTTCGTCTAAATTAACGGTCGATGCCAACAGTTCAAGAATGGTGCGACGGCCGCGTTGTACATCTTCGCTGTTGGTTTCTACATTCATATTGTTGCCACATTGGGTGACACAAGCCGCTGCTTGGACTCGCCCACCGGCATCGACAGAGCAGATGCGGCATAAGCCGTTCCCTGTTAGATGTTCATGGTAACAAATGACGGGGATGTCGATATTGATCTGTTTGGCCGCGTCTAAGATAGTGGTTCCTTCGGGGACGGTCACGTCTTGACCATCAATCGTTAAGGTAACGGTTTCGCTCATGTTGGGTTTGCCTCAATCAGAGTAAGTTGATTTTGGAATCGATGGCTCGCGTCAGCGAATGATCGATTCTGTGGGGTTGCGGTCCAGCTCATCACCGAGCTGTTTTTCTAAAGTGGTTCACAACGCTCGTTTTTTATGGAGCGAGGTTGGCCGGTTCGACTAAGTCGATGAAGCGCTGAGGGTGGGAGTAGATGCGCATTCGGTCTTGGCGCAAGTATGCGACAATGGTGATATTCCACGCTTTGGCGAGGGCGACCGACATACTCGTGGGGGATGTTCGCGAGCAGATAATCGGTGTTTCTAGTCGTCGTGCTTTATTGAGCATTTCACTAGAAATCCGGCCGCTACTCATTAATATCCGGCCGCGAGAGTCGATGTTGTCGATCAAGGCTGCCCCGCGTAATTTATCGAGGCAGTTATGACGGCCGATATCTTCGACTTGTAAAATAATTTGATCTGGGGTGGCTAGTGCGGCCGTGTGAATCCCCCGTGATCGCTGATAAATTTTGGCACCGAGGTGCATTTGTCGCATTAAACCCGCCAGTTGTTTTGCGGTGACTGAAAGATCGATATTTAATGGATCATGTTCACCGGATAGGTCGTCGAAGGTGATGCCTCCGCCACAACCGGCCGTGGTAATTTTACGTTCCGGTATACTAATCGACGTATCCTTTAGCCAAACATCGACACAGGTTTCACTTTTTGAGACCCGTACGTGATGCACATCATCTAGACTGTTGATAAATCCTTCGTTATACAAGAAACCGAGTGCGAGTTTATCGAGCTGATGGGGCGAGCACATAAATGTGCCCGCTTCTGCACCATTGAGGGAAATACAAGCCAACGCTTCTTCTACGACATCCGCTTCAATTGACTGTTGCGAGCCGCCGTTGAGTGTAATGTAGTGGGTGGGGATAATTCCATTCATTAATCGTTTGTCGTGACCAGTTCTGGCCATAATTTGATCGCACTGACAATGGCAGATGCGGCCGTTTGTCCCAAACCACAAAGAGATGTTTCGGTCATGGTAAAGCCGACATCAAGTAGGGTTTGTTTGTCACTTTCGCGTAAACCACCTTTGTCGTGTGGGTGGGCGATACGGTCCATGATTTCCATTTGTCGCTGGCTTCCAAGCTGGCAGGGGAAACATTTACCGCAGCTTTCATGGGCGAAGAAGCGGCTTAGCTGGTACATCGTTTCCGCTATATCAGCATCTTCGTCAAAGACCATGATGACACCGGAACCGAGTGGGAAGCTGTGCTCACGAGCATCTTCGTAGGTCAATCGGACATCGAGCTTGTCTTCGCCGACAAATACACCGGCCGCGCCCCCCATTAGAATCCCTTTTAATTCTTTGCCGTTGGGGATACCACCCGCCATCGTAAGTAGGTCCCGAATCGTGAGGCCGAATGGAACTTCATAGACCCCCGGTTTGGCGATATTGCCGCTCAGACAGAATAATTTTGTGCCGGGAGATTTTTCGGTACCTATACTACGCCACTGATCACCACCCATTTTTAAGGCGGCAAGCATAGCGACCAAGGTTTCTACATTGTTGGCCGATGTGGGTTGGTCAAATAACCCATTGGTTGTGGGGAATGGCGGTTTAATACGAGGGAAGCCACGTTTGCCTTCGATCGCTTCGAATAACGCGGTTTCTTCACCGCAAATATAAGCGCCTGCCCCTACACGGACCTCAATATCAAAGTTAAACCCTTTGTGGCCGAGAATATCTTTGCCGAGCAAGCTCGCTTCACGTGCTTTGTTGATCGCGTTGTTTAAGCGTTTGGCACTGCGTGGGTATTCACCACGCACAAAAATCCAGCCGTTTTCCGCGCCGACCGCATGGGCGGCAATGGTCATGCCTTCGATTAAGCTAAAAGGGTCTTCTTCTAAGATGCCACGGTCTTTAAATGTGCCGGGTTCACTTTCATCGGCGTTGACGACAATATGTTTGTCTGCGGCCGTGCCGGGAGCGCCACGTGTAAATTTCCATTTAAGACCTAGAGGGAACATCGCCCCTCCACGGCCGAGAATACCGAATGATTGGACCGTTTCGATGAGCTCTTCCGGTTTGATGTTAAGTGCTTTGGGTAATTCTTCATACCCCCCCTGAGCGCGATAATCATCTAGACTCGATGGATCAACTTTGCCCATACGGCCGATTGTGACCATGTGTGTGCCGTAGGGTTTCGCGGTTGGCTCTGGGTAGGAGCCGTCAAGGAATGCGTCAACATCGTTGACGGTCAGTTCACCGGCCGGTTTTTCGCCATCTAGCGCTGCGGGGGCAAGTTCGCACATCCCTAGGCAGGGGACTTTTTCAAATGTAACGGTGCGATCCGCGTCGGTTTCGCCATGGTGTAACCCTAATTTCTCTTCCATGGCTGCGATTACTGTGTCCGCTCCGACTAAATGGCAGGCTGGGTCTTCGCAAACGCGAATGACCCGTTTGGCGGTAGGCTTCGCATAAAACATGGTGTAGAACTCAATCACACCATGGATATCGGCTAATGGTACCCGTAGGGCGAGACTGATCGCTTCTTGGACTTCGCGAGGGAGCCAGCCATACAATGCTTGCGCACGATGGAGTGCTGGTAGCAACGCGCTGCGTCCTTGTGGCGCAACTTCATTTAAGAAAGGTTGCAAAGGAGCTAAATCCACCTTGGGTTCGGCAATGGCGATGCTTTTAAAGTCGATTTTTCCGTGACTCATGTGTTTTCCTGTTGGTTGGGGTAATTTGATTCAGTTTGCCTAGTTAAGTTTTGTTCAACTATGAAATCGATGTTGTTGATGTTGACTAGTTTATCTAACTTTAACAAGGTCGCATTGTGCAGAAATGACAGGTATTGTAACCAATGGGCATCGCGAGGATGTAATAGGCTGTATGCGCCGTACAAGGTTGTCCGCGCCGAGATATTGGAGCAAACTGGACCAATTTTGATTGTGAGCCGTTGTGGTGGTGGCTCGATAACTTGGCCCAGTTTGTGGGTGTTTAATTTCGCCAAACCGGCCGTGTGAGACAGGTCGCGCCACCTTCCGCTTTGAGTGATATTTCACGGCCGGCATAAGTCATCACTTCACACCCCGCATCTTGTAGCCGCTGTTGCGTAATCGGATTGCCTTCCAACATTAAACATTTGCTTGGCTCTACCGCCAAAACATTGGGGGCCATTGTCCAAAACTCACGCTCGGGTACTTCGACAAAACGATAGCCATGATCTTTTAGATATTGCCAAAATGGGACCGGCATGAGTGGGGGATAGACAACCGCCAAATCATGATCAACTAAGCTGATAAACGACATAAGATGGAGACATGCTTCTGGGCCGGTAAAGTAGGGGAGTTGAACCGGAATAATCTTGGTGTCTGGTAACGCTTCTTGAAGTTGGTCAAGACCCGCCTGATTTGTGCGGAATCCGAGCCCCACGGCAAGCGTATTTTGATCGATCCAGAGCAAATCGCCTCCTTCGGCTAACGCTTCACCATGTAGGCGATAGTGAATTGGAATTCCGTTTTGCTCTAGAGCGTGCCCGATCGCTTCTTCTTCGCCACGGCGTAGCGGTTTGCCCATGCGAAGCAAAATCGCGCCTTGGTCGCAAACGAGAACCGGATCATGTGTGAAAATCGCATCCGCATGATCTGGTAAATCGACTTCATGGTAGATAATTTCGCATCCAGCTTGTATCAGTGTTTCGACAAAACTGTCATGTTCTTTTTGTGCTTTGTTTAAATCGGGTTGGGCTGTATAGTGCCATGTTTGAGGATCTGCCTCCCCAAAAGTCGCGTTTGGGCGACGGACCACGACCCGCTTAAGAGAGGCAACCATGCTTTGACTGCCATAATTATACTCTGACATTCTGACCTCCTATCGTTAGTCTGCTAAAATCAGGTAAGTAATTGGCTAGAATCGATTCGACATTTCTCTTGATTGCAAATGCGAAAAAAGGTTAGCCAGCTATTTGGTCGTATCATTTTACAGGTTTTTTAGAGAGAAGGAATGTCGTATCCTTAAATTTGAATATCTCGTCGGCCGGTCCTGTTTATCTGGGGCCATCTAGCCGACGATGTTTCATGAAATCGATACGGTGTTCCTGAAGGAATGTAATCTATGGATAAAAAGAAAATTCCCGGTTTTCGGACCGTGCCACGAACCGGCGTGATTTATGTCATGCATAAGGCGACAGCATTGGGTTTCAGTTATGAAAACCCAGAGTGGGCCAATCTTGGGCAAGGTGCTCCTGAAGTAGGAGAGTTAGAAGGTGCACCACCACGGATGAATGAAATTACCATTGACCCGAGTCGGCATGAGTATGGCCCGGTGACTGGGCAGGTTGAATTGCGTCAGAAGGTCGCTGACTTATATAACGAGCTTTATCGTAAGAATAAAAAATCAAAATACACTTACGAAAACGTCTCTTTGGCTGGGGGGGGACGGATCGCTCTAACCCGCTTGGCGGCCGCGCTGGGCAATATCAATATGGGCCACTTTTTGCCGGACTACACCGCTTACGAAGAGCTACTAAGCGTCTTTAAGGCGTTTATCCCGATTCCGATATTGCTTGATCCTGAGTTACGCTATCAAATTCCATTGCGACATTTGAGGCGGGAAGTGCTCGGCCGTGGTTTAAAAGCGTTATTGGTCAGCAACCCATGTAACCCGACCGGCCAAGTGGTTGAAGGGACTCAACTGCATCAGTGGGTAGAGATGGCGACAGAGTTGCGCTGTTCTCTGATTTTCGATGAGTTTTACTCCCATTATATCTATACCGGACCGACCGATGGTGACCCCAAGATGGTTTCTGCGGCCGAATATGTGAATGATGTCAATGAAGATCCTGTGGTGATTGTGGATGGGTTGACGAAAAACTGGCGTTATCCAGGTTGGCGTATCAGTTGGACCTTAGCACCGAAACCGGTGATTGATACGATCGCCAGTGCCGGTTCATTTTTAGATGGCGGTGCCAATAATCCGTTCCAAAACCATGTATTAGAGTTGCTTGAGCCAGAGCATGTGATTCAGGAAACGGTGGCGACACAGCGCCGTTTCCGTGCGAAACGGGACTATGTCTTAAAGCGGCTCCATCGCATGGGGATTCAAGTCGAATCTGAGCCGACCGGAACGTTTTATGTTTGGGCAAACCTTGAACGGCTGCCTGAACCGCTTAACGATGGCATTTCATTCTTTGAGGCGGGGCTTGAGGAAAAAGTTATTACGGTCCCCGGGGCATTTTTTGATGTTGACCCGGAACGTCGTCGTTCTTCCGGCCGGTACCGGCCGTATGCACGGATTAGTTTTGGTCCTAAAATGGAAACACTGGAAAAAGGGTTGGATGCCTTAGAACGTGTTATCAACAAGCATCGTGGTCAGACTATCGTGGTGCCGCCTGCGAACGGTTATGCGGCCGATGTTGAAAAAACCACAATAGAATCGTAGGAGAGATTTTTATGCTTAAGCTAAACGGTGCGGCCCAGCGCTCTTTTTTGTTTCCCTCAGTTAGGGGGGATGCATTTTCTTATTATGCTGATTTGGAAAACGTCGTGCGGTTTTTGCGCTACGTAGAAATTGAGGCACAAGACAAACAAGACCCACGGCTGTACCGTTTGGCTTATCGGACCCAAGAAATGGGTGCTTATGATGTTTGTGTCTATTGTGATGTGATATATGAAGGGGATGCGGCCCAGACTGAGTTGCAGATGCGGCCGTTAACGGCCGCGCAAAGCCCATTTGCTCCGGTTGAGCCATCGGTTTCTGCCGAGAAAACGGTCACAACTGGAGAATTTCGCTTGGTGTCTACTTTGCGAGAGCATCCGCAAAACAAAACCAAAATCGATATGGATTTGTCGATTGTGTCTCAAATACCTGCATCCGGTATGATGAAATTGGTGATGGCTCCTTTGATGGGGGTTATTGAGCCATTGGTAACCGGCCGGATGGATGAAGTGGTGGATCATTTTGTGCAGGAATCTGTGGCTCAATACAGGCCGGAATCGCTGTAGACGGTAGGTTTTTATTCTGTGCCCACCAATTGAATTCCCGCAAAGATCAGCATAATACCGAGTAGGTTGGTTAAAACTAAATAGAAAACGGCCGTTATGCTAGCCCCTTGCCGCAATAGATTTGCACTTTCTAGGGCGAAGGTAGAAAAAGTGGTTAGGGCTCCGAGAAAACCGGTCGTTAGAAAGAGACGGGTTGTCTCGTTTTGTGGTGTGCGTTGAAAATATTGATAAAGCATCCCCATGAGAAAAGCCCCCAGCATATTAGCGATAAATGTGCCGAGCGGAAAGTTGGCAATTGTGGCAGTTACAGGGCTGACCCACAACTGTTTTGTGGCGAGGGCGATGCCGTATCTGAGCAATGCACCACAAGCTCCGCCCAAGGCGATGGCTAAAACATTCATATTTATGCTTGCTCTAGAGGGAGAGGCTTGATTTCATCTCCTAATCGAATGACTCCATCTTGCAAAACACGTGCATAGGTGCGGGCCCAGCCGGGATTTTCTTCTGCGTGAACTCGCTTGGAGCGTTTGTTGATAAACGATGGGCCGATATGGTTGCAGGGAACCGCATAGCTGGTGATTTCGATTTGTACAGCTGATCCGATTTGCCAGCGCGATCCGATTGTCATGTCTTGCCAATCAATCCCGCTCGTGGTTAAGTTTTCCCCAATGGCCCCAGCATAAATCGGGTGGCCTTCTTTTTGTAGGGCCGCAATGAGTTCTACAGAATAGAGACAGAGTGCTTTGTCAGGGCCTCCGTGTACTTTGGTATATCGTTGTTGATCAACGGTGATGCCTAATTCATTGACTTCTGCGATGCGCAAAGGTGTTTTTGGGACGCCCCCTTTTGAAGCATTGATTTGAAAAATTTGACCGGCCATAGTTTTTTGAATAAAAAAGCGCAAAACAATTTGCTTTGCGCTTGATCTGATGTTCGATTTAATTGGATGTCGCGAAACTAATCTGCACGCGCCTGTGCTTTTTCTGGCGGATTGAGCATGATGATATATCCACCATACTTTTGGATCGGCACAATCATCACAATCCAGTGTGTTTGATTTGGCAACACGATCGCCTTTTGAATCGGTTGACGGGGCTTTTGCTCTAGCAGGTTGAGTAGGGCGGGCTGTTTGATCACTTGTGAGGCCATCAACCCGAATGAGCTTGGTTTTGTGTTGAACAGCTTGCGGGCTTTTTGGTTCATTAACACGATACGAGCGTCACGGTCGGCGAGGATCGTGGGACTATCTGTGTATTCTAGTGTGGCTTCGAGTTGTTTCTGACGAATTTCAGACTCGTCAAACAGCAATGCGTTGCTTAGCGCGATGGCCACGGCCGAGCAGATCGAGCGCGCCCGTTCGACATCACGTTCGTCGAAGCTACCATTGAGCTTGTTGACCAGTTGCATCGCCCCCATGACCTTTTCACGGAAAATGAGCGGTACACAGAGAATCGAATCGGTATTGAAGCCGGTTTCTAAGTCTACTGTTTTGTAGTGAAGTGGGTGGTTGCCGACTTCATTGGTGTAGATCCATTTGCCGGTTCGAATAACATGGCCGACAAACCCTTTGGCTACAGGTACTTCGAGAGTCGTTAAAATATCTTCGTCCTCAGTCCCGAAATTAGTGAGGACACGGGTTGTTTGCTTTTTGTCATCATACAACCAGAGAGAAGCGGTTTGAATTTTCCAGCTCGAATGGACTTCTTTGATTGATTGGCGCACAACCTCGCGTAAGTCGATTTGTGAGGTGATGGTGCGCGTAATACGATTGATTGTTTTTAGCTCATCCATGCCGAGTGAAAGCGCACGATCTGTTGCTTGGAAGGCGCGTGAGTTTTCTAAGGCGATGGCTGCATAATCGGCGATCACATGTAGCAGAAATTCATGGCGTTCGGTGAACGGCCGTGGTGCTCGGATATTGCTGGTGCTTAGTACCCCAATGGTGACGCCGCGCATTTTTAGGGGGACATACAAAACCGCACGGGCTAAAAAGCCGGTTTGAATTTTGATACCGCCACCAGAAAATGCCATTTTACGGACCGATTCCCCTTCACGAAGGACTTCGACCGCTAAAGAATCCCCTTTGTCCAGGCTGACCGGTAGTAGTTTGTTATCGTGCCCCTTTTTGGCAAAGGCTCGTAATTCGTTATTTTCCCGATTAAGGACCCAGATGGTGCTTTCTTCCGCATTAGTGAGGTAAATAGCTGCATCGAGCACCCGTTCAACAACTTTGTTGACATCGAGTAGGGCTGAAACCGCTTTCCCGACTTTGAACAGGGTGTTGGTTTCATTAACGAGGCGAGAAATATCTGACTTTAGGCGACGGATATCTCCAGCGAGTTGCTCGCTATTGTTGTACCGTTTTTTGTCTTCGTCTAGAACTTTGTTGATTGTTTCAATGACTTCATCAACGGTAAAGGGTTTTACCAGATAGTCACGAATACCTAGGCGGAAGGCTTCGATGGCATCTTTTTCAGAGCCATAGCCTGTCATGAGGATGACAGGGACATTGACAGATTCGCGGGCAAGGGTGCGTAATACTTCCAAGCCATTGAGCTCTGGCAAGTTCAAATCAAGCATAACCAGATCTGGCTTTTTCTCGCGGATCAGTTCAACACCGGCCGCACCATTTGATGCGGACATTGTTTCAAAGCCAAATGTAGGCAGGACTTGCTTGGTGAGATAGCGAACAATCTCTTTACTATCGTCGATTACTAAAATGCGCTGGCTTGTCATACAGTGCTATATGAAGAAACCTTGTGATTAATGTATTACTTACCGCATGCTTGGGGCGAGAAGGTGAAGCTAGAGAAGGGGAGGCTAGCCATACAAACATACTCATTATCGATTATAGCATAACTGTGGAGAACATTGTAACGATCGCTTGAATTAATTTCTAGTACGTGGGTCATTAGCAATTTGTGTTGATCAAGGTGCTATGATGACTTCTGGTGAAAAGAGGCTAATCCGGCGGTTTTCGTCAATGGCAGCCATGCTGACCGCATAGATTTGGGTATTGTCTATGCCGGTTAGGACGATGTTACCAGCTTGTGAGCTGTTCACAAAACGGAATGTTGGGTAACTATTTGAATCGAGCGGGCGAAACGAGATAGCGTAGCCGGCCGCTTGAGGGTCTGGTGGCCATGTGAGCCAATACGCCCCGTCATTTTCCATTTTGACGATGGTCGGTGATAACGGCCGTGGTGGAGCTCCCGCCATATTGGCTACGAGTGCTACATTTAGTTGTGTGACTTGTTGTAAGTAATCATAATCAATCACAGACCATATATCTCGGGTTGAGTTAATGTATTGAGGGTCTTCGATCGATTCAGTTAGGCGAATGCCGGGCAATCCTGCTTGGATAAACTCGCGCTGGTCGCCAAAACGCCCTTCACGGTCAAGCTCATTGATAATCGTAATCGGCATGGTGGGAACATAGAGCCCGCCGATATATTGATAAAAGCGAGCGAGTTCATCTGTTTGTGCATTGGGGGTATCGAGCGCGAAGAGACGAATCGAGCGTGGGATATCAGGACGACCGCCTACCGTGTCATAGTTGATTGCGGCGATGACATTCCAATCTTCGCGAATCGCTCGGTTTACTAAGTCCTTGGCGCCAAATGTGCCTTGCTCTTCAGCGGCTAGGGCGGCAAATACGATCGTTTGGTTCCACGTACGGGGACTTAATAGTCGTGCTGTTTCGATGAGTAATGCGACACCGGACCCGTTGTCATTGGCTCCCGGTGCTCGTGATGCACCATCTGTTAGGTCAACAGTGCGGGTGTCATAGTGAGCCATTAGAATAATGACATCGCTATTTTGTGTTGTGCCGGGCAAAGTCGCGACAACATTTTGCTGACCGAGGTTAAAACCCTCATAGTCCATTGTAAATTCGTTAATTTCTACACGTAAACGGCCGTTGCTGAGTTCTCCCACACGCTGAAACTCATCGGTAATCCATTTGCGTGCGGCACCGATCCCGAATGCGGGATCTTCTGTTGTGCTGAACGCGCTTCGAGTACCGAAATCTTCTAATGCTTTGACATACGCTGTCAGTTGTTGCTGCGAAACCGCATTGACCAATGTGGCGATATCGGGGTCGATATCTGGGACCACGTTGCTAACCGGGTCCGTGACTGGGGCTTGCCCTGCGCTTGGGCTGGGAAGTGGGGGCGCGGTTGGGAATGGGGTGGGAACAAACAGTGTTGGGGGGTCTAGTAAAGCACAACCCAACAAAGTGAGGATTAGCAAAATAAAGGTGAGTATGCGACGTATGTGATTCTGCTGGCGACGTTTGGGCATTATTTATGACTATTGAGCAACAAGTAGTTAGTTTGAATAGGTGATGTAGGTTTGTGGCGGGTTTCGTTTCGTGAAACCCGCCTAAGTAGAATGATCCCTTAATCAGATGATTTGGGCAATAGATTTTCATCAATTGGATCGACATCGATACCGCTGTCAGAATCTTCGTCTGTGACTTTATTTGGCTCTGGTTCATCCGTTTCGATTTCGATTTGAACACCGGCCGATTTTGTGCCACCGTTACCCATGTTGGTAAATGCCCCCATCATTTCAACCGGAACGGGGAAGATGGTGGTGGTATTTTGCTCGACACCGATTTCGACCAATGTTTGCAAATAGCGCAGTGTCATAGCACCTGGCTCGGATGACATGGTGCGGGCTGCGTTGGCCAATGTTTGAGACGCCTGCAATTCACCTTCGGCATGGATGACTTTTGCGCGACGCTCCCGTTCCGCTTCCGCTTGGCGGGCCATAGCTCGGATCATTTGTGGGTTAAGCTCTACATCTTTAACCTCGACGATAGTCACTTTAATCCCCCAAGGCTCAGTCGCATCATCGATGATATGTTGTAGATTCTCATTGACCGCTTCACGATCAGACAGTAGGGCGTCAAGTGAGGATTGACCGATTACATTGCGCAAACTGGTTTGTGAGATTTGTGAGGTGGCGCGACGGAAATTTTCGACTTGGACAACCGCACGAACCGGATCGAGTACGTTGAAGTAGACAACCGCATTGACTCGAACGGTGACATTGTCGGCGCTGATCGCTTCTTGAGTTGGGACGTCTAGGGTGATTGTGCGCAAATCAACTTTGGTCATCCGGTCGACAATCGGAATGAGGAAGAACAAACCGGGCCCTTTGGCACCGATGACACGGCCGAGACGGAAGATGACACCACGTTCGTATTCTTGAACGATACGAACTGAGGTGGCGAGACCACCGATAACAGCGAAGAAGAGAAAACAAGATATAGCGATAATTGCTTCCATTGAATACATACCTCCTACGGGATGTTTGACGAGTTATTTGAAATTATTTGACGACCGCTGGTTGGTGTGCGATAATCCACGGCCGTTCGTTCTGACGAACAAAGTTTAGGTTTTTGTTCCCATAGCTCAGTGGATAGAGCGTTGGTCTCCGAAGCCAAAGGCCCAGGTTCGACTCCTGGTGGGAACACTAAATTTTTACTAAAACTAATCAGAAATTAGCCATACATCTCCAACAATATTATTCCAATAATAAAATGTAACCAAACAACAATACCACCCCCAGCCCCTCCTAATAGGAGGGGAGAAAATCCAAACAGTTGATTAATTTGGCGAAGGTATTGTTAATTAGGTGTTACTTCTTTCTAGTGGCGATGGCGACGGCCGTTGCTATTCCTTTTGCGTCCCGCGCCTCGGAAGCTTGGGGCTTCGACGATAAAAAACGAGCTACGATTGCCATCGAAGAGGCGTGATGCAAGGCGTGGGTCGATTTCATCGACCGGTGTGGTCGTTGTAATGACTGTGGGGAGCTGTGCGTTGTAGCGATAATTGAAAAGCTGATAGAGCTTTTCACGGGCCCATGCGGTAGCACTTTCTGTCCCCAGATCATCTAGAACGAGAAGTGGAGCGGTGCGAACTTCGGTGAAGATTTTGTCGAGAGAGGTGTTGCTGTTGGGGTTAAATGTGGCACGCAAATGGTCGAGCAGATCGGGGACTAGCACAAAGAGCGCGGCCGTGCCATTACTCGCGACATGATTGGCGATCGCGGCCGCCAGATGGGTTTTGCCATTCGCATAGTTAAGGCTTTGGTAAACCAACCAACCATCAGGTACTTCTGCAAACGTGACCGCTTTTTCATAGGCGCGACGAAGATTTTTTGATTGGGCTTGGGGGAGTTCGTTTTCACGCAGGTTAAATGTTGAAAACGTTTTGTCGTTGTGTAGCTGAAGCGTAGACAGATCAGATTCATCTTGATCAACACCACCACGGCGGTAGTCGGGGGCGAGAATCATGATCACTTGTACAAACGTTTGATCTTCGAGGCGAGAGCGTAAGCGATGTTCGAAAGATTCGATCTCGTTATTGGTTGTAATGACGGTTGGGAGTTGTGCTGCATGACGGTGATTAAATATTTGATAGAGTTTTTCTTGGGCCCATTCAGTGTTATTTTGTGTGCCTAGATCGTCAAGGATGAGCAATGGGGCACTGCGGACCTTTTCGAATAGCTCATCATAAGAGGTGTCGCTTGATGGGGAATAGGCTCCGCGCAAATGATCCAGCAGGTCGGGGGTGTTGATGAAGAGGGAGGCTTGACCTTGGTCGATGCGATGGTTGGCGATCGCGGCCGCTAGATGGGTTTTGCCACAGCCATAGCCACCACGTAGCAGAAGCCAACCTTTCGGGTTTTCGGCGAACCGTTTGGCACGATCAAAAGCGAGCTTGAGATTAAGTTGCTTATGGGGGGGTAAGCCGATATCAGTGCGATATCTCTCGAATGTTTTTTCGCGTAGTAAACCGAGCTGGCTCATGCGGGCGAGACGGCCGACGCGCTGTTCCTCTTGCGTTTGCTGGCGACAGACACAGACTTGAGCCCGGCCGAAGCCGGGTTCGCCGGGGGCGAGATTGGGCATAACAAAGCCGGTGCCTTGACAATGTGGGCAGTTGGGGTCACCACCCGTCGCGCCGGTGAGTGCGTTGGCCCTAACGTTCGATGAGGTCGCGATATTCGTCGGGGATTGTCCTCTGTTCCTGCGGAGCAGTTCGTTGAGTCGTTCCATCTTGTTTTCCTTCTTGTTGCCAGCGGCGCAAAATGCCAAGGATATAGCGCCACTTGCGTACGTTGCTGGTTACAGCGAGTTCGATCGCTTCTTCGATCCAGCGGATCGGGAAGCTTCTCTCTGCGTCCCGTAGCTCGTCGGCGATCATCGGGGTGAGTGGCCCGATATTTTGTTCATAGAGGGTAAAGATATTGGGGCGTTCGACCAAGATGTTGACGATTTTTTCCGTTTCAAGATCGGGTCGCCATTCCCCTTTGGTGATGCCGGTCACGGCCGCACGGCCGCGTTCTGTGTTGACAAAATAGAGATCGATATTCCCATCGGCTGTGCCGATGGTGACATGGAGTAGGGAACCTCGGGCGATGGCTCGTTCAAGCGCATCGAGCAGGGTATCGGCCGCTTCTGACGGTGTGGGGGCCAGCCCTCGCATAAATTCAGTGTCGGTAATAAAGTCGACCAGCCGTAAATAGCGCACTTTTCCTTCCTTTTGAGACAGGGCGTAAAAGGCGTAGAGCGTCACTTTGAGCTCTGGTATATGATCGATTTTCGGCATCAGCTCTGTAAAGAAGAGGTTGGGAACGTAGGTGAAGCTGATTTTGCCGTCTGGGAAGCCGGGGAAACCTTGCATTTTTGAGTGTGGAGTGACGAGCGGATCGGTTTATTCGTCACTCGTCATTTGTTGCTTGTCACTTGCTAAAGTTGGACTTCTTGCCGCTGAAGGTTAGCGAAACTAGCGTATTGGGAGTTCCAATATAGGTCTAGGGTGGCGGTGGGGCCGTTCCGATGTTTGGCCACGTTGACTTCGGCGATGTTGGGTCGGTCGGTGGTGTCTGGGTTGTAATATTCGTCACGGTAAATGAACATGACGATGTCTGCGTCTTGTTCGATGCTGTTGTGAACGACAATATCGTTTGCAACAAAATTGTGATGAACAGGAACGGTTAGGTCAAACACCTCTTCTTCACCATCCGGTTCAATTGATACAATTTCATCCCAGTAGATGTCGCTTTCTGCTAATAGCTCTCTACTGTTTGATGCTGGGAGTGCCAATAAATCTCCTTGAGATAGTTCATCTAATCTTTTCCAGCCGTCAAATTCACGAAATTTATGATTGCCTGTGGCCCGGATGGTACGGCCGAGGCGTGTGGTTAGTTTGTAAACTTGTTTGGTACCTGTTGAGAACGCATTGCTGACTGGTGCTTTTTCAATCTTTAGTGTCTGTTCATTTAGCGCCCAAATATTAAACTCTTTTTGACATACTAGATCGCGAATAGGAACTCGTAACCCTGTATCTGCCATAGGGATTAATGTGTCTCCTGTTAGGCAGCCTGAGTCACGAAGATCAGAGAGAACGGGGCGTTTGTCTTGACGGCTTTCGACACCACGACTGAGCTGTGCGGCCGCAACGACCGGTACATCGAGCTCGCGAGCGAGCTGTTTTAGCCCACGGGAGATTTCGCCGATTTCTTGGACGCGATTGTTGGAATTGCTATCCCCTTGCATCAACTGTAAATAGTCGATGACCACCAAATCGATGCCGTGTTCGGCATAGAGGCGGCGGCATTTGGTGCGGAGCTGCATAGGAGACACATTGGGGGTGTCATCGATGAAGATGCTGGTTTCACTGAGGCGGCGAACCGCTTCATAGAGAATGCCCCATTCATGGTCTTGGAGCTTGCCGCGCATTAAGCTTTGAAGGTTGATGCGAGTTTCGTTGGCCAACATACGTTGTACAAGCTGTTCGCCGGACATTTCAAGATTGAACATGGCGATCCGCTTGTTGAAGACGGTTGCGGCCGTGAGACAGATGCTCAGCATGAGGGCTGTTTTCCCCATACCGGGGCGGGCTGCCAAGATTAGCAAGTCTGATTTGTTGAGTCCGCCAAGCAGGTTGTCCAGATCGGTAAATCCAGTGGGGACACCGACCACTTCTTCCGCTTGATTGTGCAGCTTTTCGATCCGCTCAAGATAAGATTGGGCGATCAAATTGACCGGCATTAAATCTTTGGTAGTGCGTTGTTCGCTGATCGTAAAGAGGGCGTGTTCGGAACGGTCGAGGACGATGTTGATGTCTTCGTCTTCGTCATAGGCGAGTTTGGCGATTTGTCCAGCAACCCCAAGAAGATCGCGACGGACACCGGCCGCTTCGACGATCCGGCCGTATGCTTCCGCATTGATCGAGGTAGGAACCACACTGACCAAGCCGATAATATAGGCTTCTCCACCGATATCTTCAAGTTGGCCTTTACGGCGCAGGGCTTCGATGACGGTTAAGGTATCAACCGGCTCGTTACGACTGTTGATTTCGAGAATGACTTCGTAAATCCATCGATTGATGGTGCTGTAAAATGAGTCTGGCTTGAGAAAGCTAGAGACTTCGAAGATCGCATCAGGGTCGATGAGTAAAGAACCGAGAACCGCTTCTTCGGCTTCGCGGTTTTGCGGGGGCAAACGTTCGGCTGGAGAATCCATAGTTTATGTATGAAGTATGATGTATGAAATAAGAAAAGAGTCGTCTTTGTTGAGACTAGACGAGCGTTTTGTTTGATTTGATGATCACGGCCGGGGGTACGGCCGTGAGTAGTTGGGTTGAATCGGTTTAGACCGGCCGTTTGGGTACGGCCGATATACTCATTATTCGTCTAGGTCGCCGAAGTCTAGGGTGTCGAGGAAGTCGCTAAAGGCATCGGGTGAGGCTTTGCTGTTATCTTCGGCTGGTGCATCGGGAACCGCACTATCTTCGCGCTCCACGTTGGCTAATGCGGTGCCTGTTTCTGTCTCGCTGATGTCTGGCTCTGGTAAGATGCCGACTTCTTCCATAATCGATTCTTCGATGAAGATATGGCAACGAGCGCGCACAGCGAGAGCGATCGCATCTGACGGGCGGCAGTCGATTTCTAGCAAACTGCCATCGACATCGATAAAGAGCCGTGCATAGAAAACTTGGTCTCGTAGCTCATTGATTAGGATATGAGAGACGGTTCCATTCATCGTTTCGATGGTGTTTTTGAGTAAATCATGGGTCAGCGGCCGAGCAACTTCGGTGTCCTGCAATTCAAATGTAATCGCTTCGGCTTCGCATGGTCCGATCCAAATTGGGAGCTGGCGCTCTCCATCGATGTCGCGCAACATGACAATACGATGTTGTGAGATTAAGCTGATGCGAATGCTGTCGATTTCCACTTCTACCATAATGATTGTTCCTAAGGCCAATCATAAATTTGTCTTGATTTATGATTGGGGGGTGACTAGATTGCCAAAATAACTGTTTATTTAAATATCGATACCTAAAATTATCGATCCATAAGGAGCCGTTATTCTAGCATAAAGCGAATATCTAGGGTAACAAATATCAGGTCAATGAGATTCACTTTAGGGATATTTCCTTTACGGATCGTGTGGCCTATAATCTGTTTCTATGTTGCGTAAAATTTCTAATTTGGCTATTTGAATTTTCTATGAATATTTCTTCTTCGCGTAATCAAGCGGCTAAACGTTCTCCCCAAGCCCCATTCTGGCAAATGGACAGTTTTCGGTTTTTGATGGCTGTGGCTATTTTAATCGGATTGGTTTTCGGTGTGAATTCCTTGTTGGGGACTGATGCCTATGGCCGGTTTCAAACATTTGTCACGATTTTCTTAGGTATCTTTATTGAAGCGGTTCCGTTTTTATTGGCCGGTTCAATTTTGTCTGGGTTGCTGGAAATTTTTGTTAGCCCTGAAACGATTGGGCGGATTGTGCCTCGTAATAAATGGGCTGCCGCTTTGATCGGTGCGGTGATGGGGTTCGCTTTTCCGGTGTGTGAGTGTGGGGTTGTGCCGGTCACACGCCGTTTATACGGAAAAGGGTTGCCTCTGTCTGTTGGGGTTGCGTTTTTGTTGGCGGCGCCTACAGTGAATCCGGTGGTGTTTGCTAGTACCTATGCGGCATTCGGTTGGGGGCCGATCTTATTCGGCCGGTTCGTGGTGACGATCATTATCGCCTTTCTGATTGGAATGGTCTTTACATTTGCACGGCCGGAAGACATTTTGCAAGAAAGTGGGGCTGATGAGCCGAGTGATTACCATGAACACAACTACTATGCGGACGCGCAGGGGTTAAGCATACGGGACAAGATTTGGGAATCGATGTCGATTGGGGGGAACGATTTTCTCGACATGGGGCGTTACTTGATCATCGGTTCAATGATGGCGGCTTTGATGCAGACCTTTGTGCCACAGGCGACATTGTTGGCCTTGGGTAGCGGTGCGGTTGTTTCGGTCGTGACGTTAATGGTGTTGGCCTTTGTGTTGTCGATTTGTTCAACGGTCGATGCGTTTTTGGCCCTTTCGTTTGTCAATTCATTTACCACCGGCTCGATTTTGTCTTTCTTGACGTTTGGTCCGATGGTTGACATCAAAAGCTCTTTGATGTTTTTGGGTGTATTCAAGCGGAAAATTGTGGTGTATTTGATTGTCTTGCCGATGATGTTAAATGGACTGGCGGCGCTGATCATTAATTTTTATACGAGTTGGTAATTCAGGGGCGCACGAACTAAGGCCTGCTTAAATTTCGTTCGCTATTATTTTTAATATGACATATCTAAACAAAATTTTAAAAACTATTCCTATTTTGGCGGTGTCTGCGTTTCTGTATAGCTTGATTATGCGGGATATGGTGGCGATGTATATCCATCCTCGGTTTACGATGTTGACGTTGATTACGGCGTTGGGATTGTTTTTGGTGGGGGTGAGCTTTCTCCGGCCGGATCGCAAGAGGTTGCATGAACATGCAACCCCGTGGGCGATTCTTTTGGTGGTCGCTTTGCCGGTGGTTTTGGGCTGGATGGTTCCACCACGGCCGTTGGGAGCGAGTGCGATGGAAAACCGAGAAGTGAACTATGCGACCTTGTCGAGTAACGCTGTGTCACGGGCGACGACTCAGGAATTTTCATCGGGTGAGAAGACGATTCTCGATTGGCTGAGCCAGTTTGGGACCGGTCCGGCCGCTTCATTTAACGGTGAAGAGGCGACGCTTGTCGGGTTTGTGTATTACGACGATTTATTTGAGAGTGATACTTTTATGGTGAGCCGATTTATCGTGAGCTGTTGTACGGCCGATGGTAGCCCTGTGGGGCTAATCGTACGTTACGAGGGAAGCGATCAGTTGCCACTCGATCAATGGGTCGAAATTAGTGGTACATTTGAAGCACAAGACTTTAATGGGACTGATATTCCGATTTTACAAGTTACTGAATTGAAAGAGATTGAACCGCCAAGACAGCCTTATTTGTATCCTTAGGAATGAAAGCTAACTAACTGTCGCATCCATCTGACTTGTCATCGTCTACGGCGGTTCGTAAAGTTGTTTGTTCGGTTTTTGCGGTGGCCTTGCCAACGCAAAAACTGAATTTAAGACTAGCTTGCTCGGCTGTAGGCCAAGCAATGTATTGGGCAACACATGCGACAATTATTTAATCGTTATCTCTTTGTGGGCGTAGCGAGTGATGAATAAGATCGATTGCTCGTCGTTTGTGACTGATTTGCTTATGACTGGAATTGTAGAACTAAATAGCGGGTCTCTGTCTCGCTTTGATCGTTTGGTGTTTGGGGTGATCGGGGTGGTTGCGGCTGTTATCAGTGTGGTGTTGTGGCACGGGTTGGTGTTTGTGAAAGGGCCAACGGTGGATGATATTTCGCTGGTGGTTTATTTGGTGCCGGATCAGTTTGATGTGACCCAACTGGCGGCCATTTCTGTGGCCGATGGGGCTGAACCCCAGATGCTAACCGACCATGAGACCGATGTGAAAGATTTTACGGTTTCTCCTGATGGGCAGACGATTGTGTATAGCTTGCGTAATTTTGATGGGACGAGTGATTTGTGGCAAGTTAATACGAACGGCCGGAACGCACAGATGTTGCTCGATTGCCCAGAGGCGGAATGTAAAGGGGCCAGTTGGGCGCCGATGCCGGATCGCTTGATTTATGAGCAACGTATTTTGCCTGCGCCCAATACATCACCTGGGCCGCCTCGTTTGTGGTGGTTTGATTTGAACAATGGATCGACCGTTCCGGTTTCTGCAGACACCCAATGGCGTGGCTGGGGGGCTCAGTTTTCACCTGATGGGGAATGGTTAAGTTTTGTGGTTCCCTTGTTGCAAGAAGTGCAAGCGTATAATTTTGCGACCGGGGAAAGCATCGCGATTGAAAGCCGTACCGGTGAACCTCCGTTTTGGAGCCCTGATGGCAATTTGTATTACACCGATGTGCAACTGCGTGGCGAAGAGTTTTCGGTTCATATTTTTCGTGCTGAGCTGGCCACCCAAGAGGTGTTCGATGTTAGTGGGGAAGATGCGGTGGTGAACGATGGTGCGGCCGTGTGGTCCCCAGATGGCACGCTGATCGCCTTTAATCGCAAACCGGCGCGTACACCGGCCGGTAAACAGCTCTGGATTATGAACCCAGATGGGAGTGAGGCGCGAAGTTTGACCCAAATACCGGACCTGCATCATGGGCCACCACAATGGTCGGCCGATGGTTCCCAACTGGTTTATCAGACATTTAACTTGACAGAACTGAATGGAGAACCGCAGATTTGGGTGATCGATGTGGCGAGCGGTGATACGGTCTTTTTGGCGAACGGGTCACAGCCTAAATGGGTGTTTCGCTAATCGGAAAGTTGTAAAATTCGAGCCTACATGACACAAAAAATAAAACGATCTAAATTTTTCTATGGTTGGGTGATGTTGGCGATCGCTGCGGTGGCTGGCATTATGACCCTTCCAGGTCAAACGGCCGGTGTATCTCTATTTAGCCCTTCATTCGAAGAGGCTTTGAATTTGACACGAACGCAGCAGACCGGTGCTTATGCGATGGGAACCTTTTTGGCCTCCTTGATGATGACCTATGTCGGCGCACAGATGGACCGTTTCGGAATTCGACGGGTGATGGGGGCTGTCGTTCTCTTTTTCACATTGGCCTGTATTTTTACCGGTTTTGTAACCGGCTTTTGGACATTGTTTATCGCCTTTCTCTTTTTGCGGATGTTTGGACAGGGATCGCTGACTTTGATGTCGCAGAATACGGCCGCGATGTGGTTTGACCGCCGTTTAGGGCTGGTACAAAGCGTGTTGGTGATCGGGTTTTCTGTGGCGGCTGCTGTTTTGCCTTCGATTGTGTTTTGGCTGATCGAGGCGGTCGGCTGGCGGACCGCCTATCCGATTTTAGGTGGTATCGTTTTTGTCGTGATGATGCCCCTAATTATCTTTTTCTTTGTTGATCGGCCGGAGGATATCGGGCAGTATATTGATGGTATTGTGCCGGATGATGGTGACGATAAGAACATGGCTCAAGTTCGATCACAGGGTGATTTTACGCTCGCTCAAGCGATGCAGACACCCGCATATTGGATTATTGCGGCGATGGTGTTTGCGGTGAGCATGATCGGAACGGCCGTCATGTTTAACTCTCTCTTTTTGTTTGACGAGTTCGGTTTGACCCAGCCGGAAATTGTGCGGGTGCTGGCGGTCTTGCCACTGACACAAGCGATCTCCCAAATCGGATCGGGCTGGCTGGCCGACACGTTTCCTTTGCGCTGGCTGGCGACGATCAATATGGGAGGGCAGGCTTGTGCGATGTTGCTACTTTTGCGTGTGGATTCGTTGCAATCGGCGCTGGTGTTTGCTGTATTTTTAGGCTTGTTCGGGGCGTTGCATAACGGGGTGATTAATCCGTTATGGGCGTGGTATTATGGCCGGGCCCATTTGGGCAAGATTCGAGGGTCGGTGTTTACGGCCACGGTCGCGGGATCAAGTTTGGGACCCTTTGTGATGGGGGGCTTGTATGATTTGACGGGAAGCTATACCCCATCGATTGTTATTTTTGTGGTGATTTATGCCAGTTTGATGTTGGTGATGCCGTGGGCGAAACGGCCGGAGCTTAAGGCGTATATTTAAGGATATAGATGGAGGCGGCAAAGCTTTCATTGTCGTAGAGCTGGTCGTCAAAGCGACCTCTGAGTCCGTCTACGCGCGCGGCATCGTGAATTTGGCATAGGCGGGGCCAATCTGTGGGAGGGGATGGTCGAATCATGATGTGAATTGGTTGCGGATATGATCTGCGGCCGATTCCGCCCATGTTTTGTCGATGGTGTTCGGCGTAGATTCTAGCCAGCGGGTGAGCTGGGTTGGTGTGGTAAATGTGCCAATACGGCCGATCACAAAGGCGGCATACCATCCCGTCCATTGCTCATCACGAGCCCCATTGAGATAGTTGGCTTCGTATTCATGATGGGCGGCACCGGCCGCAGCGAGCACATGGATCAATTCTTGACGATTCGGTTTCATTTGGCATTTTCTGTGGTTGTGTGTGTGTGATGCGAATGATACGGCCGATGCGTTACTGGCGTCGTTCGATAACACGCATTAAATCTTTGATCTGTTTTTTCTTGGCCGTTAAATCTTGCTCAAGGCGTTGGATTCGCTTGCCTGCCAGTTGCTTGATTTTTTTAAGCTCGCCCGACTGTTGCTTCGCTTTTTCCATAACCTGATTGAACTTAATTTCTCTTTCGATTAGTTCTGTTTGGATTTCAGCTAAACGGCCGCCCTGAGATTCAAGTTGTCGTTGATATACTTCGATATCATCTTCTGCATCATTGATACGTCGCTCACTAAAGCGTAAATCTTGGCGCAAGGTGGCGATTTCGTCATTAATGACTTGAGCTTCAGCCAATTGTCCTTTCAGACGATTGATTTCTTGAGTCAATGGGGCCTTGGACTCATCTGCGTTAGCCAGCTCTTGCTTGAGTGATTCGACTTGTTCACCCATGTCGATAAGCTCATTGAGGGTTTTTTGCTCAGATTGTTCGAGCCGATAAGTCAATGTTTCTAGCTCTGCGATGCGGGCCACGGCCGCTTTGTGTGCATTTAGAATGGCGCTGTCTTCTTCCGAGCGGACTTGCAAGCTGGCCAATTCTTCTTGGGCGGTTTGTAATTGGTTTTTGAGTGAATTACGTTCTGCCAATACTTCTGTAAATTTAGCTTCTTTGGCGACCGTGTCTTGTTTGAGGGTGCTTGATTCATTTTCTAAGCCAACGATTTTGTGTTTGGCTTGGTTGAGAAGGCCGGTTGTTTCGACCATTGTTTGGCGAATGATATTAAGTTCGTGTTGCTTGTTGTTTAATTTATTTTGTAGCTCTTCAATACGAACCAAATGCTCTTGCCCTTCGACAACTTCATTCTCTTTTGCTTTGAGTTGGGCGCGGAGCATTTGTGCATCTTTATAGGATGATTCCCACTCTTTTTCGATTTGATCCCGCTGTCCCTTTATCATCTCGATCGATTGGGTATATTCTTGCACATCAAGTTTTGTTGATTCGAGTTGCTCTTCTATACGACGCGCTTTCGCTTCGTTGATTTCGGCTAATTCTTGCCAGCGAACCAGTGCGTCTTCTTGTTCGGCCGTGCGTTGCAGACTGCTTTGCAGGGTGGTTTCTAGGCTGGCGTTTCGTTGTTCTGCCTGTTCTGCGCGCTCCGTAACGCCCATGAAATCATTTTGTAATTGAGTTAAGTCCGCTTGAAGCTGATCGATTTGACGGGTTTGGAAATAATCTTTTTCTTTGAGCTCTTCACTGCTCTGCGTGGTGTCACTTAGGGTCTGTGTCGTTTGCTCAAGCTCTTTTTCCAATGTCTGGATCGTGACATCGCGGGCTTGTAGTGTTTGATTGAGGTCGGCGAGCCGCTGTTGCATTGTGCTTTGCTCGCTGTTAATGAAGGTGATTCGCTCTCTTAGCCGCTCCGCCTCTGAGAGATTGACACCGGATACTTCATGGATTCGCGCATTAAACGTTTGCTCTAATTCTAGGCGTGAGGCGATTGCGCTTGATGTTTCATCGCGTAATTGAGTTAGGATAGATGGGCGATTGGATGGGAGCGCGAGTTCTAGATCGGCCGTTGCTGTTTCTAGCTCGGGGGGAAGAGGAACGTGGTGATCGTCTGTGTTGTAT
>WTJY01000129.1:26214-42375 GCA_011524645.1 Anaerolineales bacterium
GGTCCGGCCGTTTGCGCATATAAAACAGATCGTACTGTTCTGTATCGATGGTGTTGATCCACCCGCGCATTTTACTATTCGGCTTGAGTCTTATCTCTGCGGCGAAAGCATCTCCCCAAAGCTGTGATCCGCGTTCCATGATCAGATCAAGGGTGACTACATGGCCGTGTGCGATGCCTGCGATAACGACTTTCGGTGCGAAAATATCCCCGATTACGACACCGTTTGACTCGATATAGACCGCTTTTTCTGTCCTGATGGGACCCACACGGTATCCGTCGATAACTTCTCCGCTGGGTTTGCGTCGCCAAAAACGTTTTCTTTTGGGTGGTTGTTGGCTTTGTGAGTTAGCCTGATTGGAGAATGATGCCATGGATTTAATACAAAGTTAATGGTTGTAGATGTTGGCAGAGAAATGATTAAGATGTAGATACTACAATTTGAATTTATGCTGTATCGTAGCACACCGCCATACCTTTGGCGAGTAGAAAATAGGGCTATTTTACGTCAGTTTCTGTAGATTTCGTTTGGAGCCGAGGTAAGAGCGCACTTCCTACCCCCAAGCCCAGACCTAATTGACTGAGCATGATGGCGGAGACACCCCCCATTTCCCCGAAAAGTACCGCGCCCATGCCTACGATATGGGGGACGATAACTGCACCAAAAGTACGATGCATAACTCGCTCAAACTGTTGTGCGAGGTCAAAAAGGTGGGGTAAATCGGTTAAATCTCCTTTTAGTAGAATGACCTGAGCGGTGTTTAGTGCTAAGTTGGTCGCATCTTGGAGGGAGATTGACACGGCCGCTTTCCGCAACGCGAGCGCATCATTAATCCCATCCCCGATATAGCAGACGGTACGGCCGGAGTTTTGGAGTTTGTCGAGGACTTTTCCTTTACAGATGTGGCATATGCGGCTGTGCCGTCCTGTTTGGACCGTTTTAGCTTTTCTCGTTTGTCTCGCTCGTGGAGTAAATAAGCGAGACCACATGCTGCTAATTGCAAAAACATAGAGAGGGTGTTGGCAAGTATGAAATATGAAGTATGAAATATGAATAGATATGGCTGTTTGAGCGTTTTTCATACTTCATACTTGTTACTTCATACTTGCTTACATTGTGTACTGACTGACGATCGCAATAAGTTCTTGCCATTGTTCTAGCTCTTGGCGAGCTTTGGGGTCAATGACCATGTTGTCTAGATATATTTTAGCCATTTCTTGCCGAATGTCAGCCGTTAATAGGGTGTCGAGTGGGTCGGGTAAGGGGGCTTGTTCTAAAAGAAAGCTGGTTTGAGCGATGTCGGCGAGGGGGTTGCCGATGGTGACACTAAACCAATCGATCACAATCGGTTTGTTGTCTGGCGTGAGTAGGATATTGGCCGGATGGAAATCGCCGTGACAGAGGGTTTTCCCGTCTGGCAATTGTTCAAGTTTGGCGAGCAGGGCTTCTTTGTGATCTGGGTCGAGTTGTTCCGCTTCGAGCAATGTATGATAAATCCACTCACGTTGGGTGGGCATGTCTGGGTGTGGGGTGGAAAGCGGTTGTTGGATTTGCTGATGGGTATCGGCAAGCTGTTTGGCGATCGGTTGCACCGCCACAGGGTCGCTGAGCCATGCTTCCAAAAGAAGCGGCCCTTGAATATGCTCTTGAATGCATCCGAAACGGCCGTCTTGCTCAAATAAATCAGCTTCCATATCCGGAACGTCTAGCCCGAGTTCCCCCACATAACGGGTCATGGTGATTTCATGTTGGACAAATTCTTGGGGAAGCCCTGGGGTATACAGCTTGAGTAAGCGATTCTGGCGGAGGGAGAAAATGTCGGCCGTTTTTCCACTGGTGAGTGGCACTTGTAAATCAATCATGGTGAACCTTGTTATGTTGTTATCTATTCTTCACCTGGTTCGGTGACGGTGAGGTTGCCGTTGGCTAAGTGGAGCCGTTTCCAGTTGGCACTTTGCCACATGGTTGTGCGGACCGCTTCTTCGGCCGCTAGTAAATCTTTGTAACGTGATGTCGGTCTGTTACGCAGATTTTCAGGTGAGTCATCTTCGGCGATCCGGCCGTTTTCGATGACCAAGACCCGCGAAAACCCTTCCGTTTGGCCCACATCATGGGTGATGCAAATCATGGTCGCTTTGGGCCAAAATTCACGCGCGTTTTTGAGTAATTTGCGCCGTTTTCCGCGATCTAAGCCACGGAACGCTTCGTCTAGAACAACGAGCCGAACATCATCTTGGAGCATGGCGCGCGCCAGCCGAACCCGCTGTCCTTGGCCGCCGGAGAGGAGACGGCCGTTTTCCCCGAGCTGAGTTTGTAACCCTTCAGGCAATACTTCGAGCACCCCGAACAAGTCAGCTAGATCGATAGCATCACCTAAGGGGGCGGTGACATCACTTTGATTGGCGTACCAGACATTAAACAAAAGTGAACGGTTCCAGAGCTGTACGGCCGGATCGACCCAAGCTGTTTGACGACGCAAAAGCTCGACATATTCCCCTTCGAGTGGCTGACCATCGACCAAAATTGTACCACCGGCCGGTGTCTGCCACCCCAAAACAAGGCTGGCTAGGGTCGATTTTCCCGCCCCAGAGGGGCCGACGACGGCGATCTGTTCACCCGCTTGAATTTCTAGATCGATTTCCTTTAGAATCTCAACATCGCCTACTGTTAGGGATACATTTTTGAGTTCGATGTGGGCACCATCAGGGTTGGCATCTTCTGGGGTATCGATGGTGAGTACCGGCCGGAGCGGGGCTGTGTCTGGAATGGAGAGCGGTTGGAGTAACATTTGCACGATAGCACGTTTTTGCAAATAGTCTTGCATCGCTTCGATCAATTTTTGCCCAAGTATGGGAATGTTGATCGCCCAAAACGTGATTAACAAGACAGATGCTGTTTCTCCTTGAGAAAATACATAGTTTAAGACGATGCCAACCGTGAGTCCGGTTGAGATGAGGATGCCACCCCCTTGAACTAGTGTCACAAATTGAAAATAGCTGAGGTTGAGATTAACCCACTTAACCAGCAGATTTTGATAACGACGCCAGACGGTGTTTTCCGCATTGTGGACCCGGACCGGGACGATGCCGAGCAGCGCATCGAGATAAATCTGACTTAGTGTGTTGTTTTCTTGGGCTAAGCCGAAGGCGCGTTGGGCGGTTAGGGGTTGGGTGAGATAGGGCCAAATCAGAGTAAAGGCGACCAAGGCGAGTACAAACCAACTGTTTTCTGGGGCGAGCCAAATCAGCCCGATTGCGGTAAACAGGATTTGAAAACCGCTCTGGATAAATTTTTGAGCGAGGTCCGGCAAGCTGTGGACACTACGTAAGGTGTAGCCACGTTGGGTTAAATTGGATGTTTGGTTGTGTTGGAAAAACCAGAGCGGTAAGCGGGGGATTTTTTCTAAGAACGCGACCCGTAACCCGACTTCGATCCGTCGCCCTTGCTGCCGGCCGATTGAATCGATCGCCATGAGCAGACATACAAGGGTAATGAAGAAAAGAAAGATTAACCCGAGAATGATGATTCGTTGGGTTTGATTGCCGAGCTGTTGCCCGATTTGGAGTAATCCTTGGAGCAAAAAGACTTCAAAGGTGAGTCCGAGTCCGGCGATAAACAGGCCACTGACAACGGCCGTGGGGGCGACCCAGCCATCTTCCCGTAGAATTTGCCAGATTAGTTGTTCCGGCTCGCCAAGTAAATTGTTCCAATCGACGCGCCGTTGTTGTGTGCGGGCTGTGCGGGGTGCTTGGGGATCACGGCCGTGTAGCTGAATGATCTCTAGCCCCCGAAAGCGCATCTTTCCGTTGTGTTCCCCTGCTTGTTTGTATGTCCAATAGCTAGCGGGGATGACCGTTTCTAGCTCGGCCGTGTCACGAGAAAGGAGAGATTTTAAGGCATTTGTGGCCGCTTGACCCCGTTTCAGACCTTCGATTGAGACGAGGTGCTGGACAAAGTGGATGGCGGCATCGACGGCCGCTATATCGGCCCACTCATCTTCACGTTTTTTGAGGCAAGAAGCGATAAGTTCAGGAGATACCCTAAGGGTGTTTAAGCAACTTTCCAAATAAGAAAAGTAGGTAGCAGGGTGGAAACGGCCGTTCATTTGGTCGAGATCGCCTGTTTCCTCAGTAACGAAGAGTAATTTTTCAAGCTGGGCGGTTGTTAGCCAGAGTCTCCCTTGCTCTGGGTCAAGGAGCTGCCAGTAGGGGCCGATTCTTTGCCAAATTAGGGCACTGCGATTCGGCATGTTGTCTGAGCGTAGTCGGACAATGATCGGCAGTTTCTTATTGAGTGTGTTTAGGGCGTTGCTGGGTAGATAGTATAGCGTGTTGGGAATGCCACTTTGTGTCAACGTGTCGACGATTTGATTCGCTTGTAGATCTGGGCCGGAAAAACCGGACGCTTGCCACAACGCTTCATCACTCACATCGATGTTGTATCCGTCCACGGCCGCTTTGATGACCGCTAACCCCGAAGCATGGGCACTTTCTGTGCTATGAACGGGGACATACAATCGTCGATTTTTTTCGAGTTGAGTGGTCATCGGTTTTGTGAGGTGTTGCCGGAGCTAGTGGTTAGCTGGGGTGCGCCGAGAAACTGGCCGGTTGAGCGCAGAAATAAATTGAGTGGGGAGACTTGATCTACATCGATACGGCCGGTACCTGCATAGGTCTCGTCGGTTTGGTAGACAAAGAAACTTTCGAGAATCACTTGGGCTTCGATTTGGGTCTTTTCCCCATTTGAGGGGAGTCGGCGGGTCACAATGACCGGAACGAGCCCCAAATCCTCCCCGATGTCCCCATTGAGATCGAGTACCCCTTTCTGCCCGCTTTTGACCCGTTGGGCGGCCGTTGGGGACATTTCGATTGTGACCAAACCGGTGTTGTTAATGGTGATAAGTTTACCGCTTTCGCGTAAGGTGATTTGGGCGAAAAAAAGCCAAGCGAGCCAGCCTGCAAGGATCAGAATCGCGACACTAATCACGATGATCGAGGGCAAGAAACGATCCGCTTCAAGAATGCGAATGGAGCGAGTGAATGGGGTGGACATAAAAGCGTTTTTCTATCTAGCGGAAAATATTCTAGGGCCGTTCTGAGAATAAATAAGATGAGTTAGGACTCTCTGCGTTCAAATACACAGTCGGCCGTTCCGGACTGTTGTTCGGCGCTATTGTTGCTACTATCTGTCGTACGGCATGAGCAGATGTATATCGGATTTGGAGCGATTTGCTCTTCACTGTTGCAATAGGCACCGTCGAGATGAGCCGCCTGTATGATTCCGCTACAGTTTGGTGAGAGCGGGATGCCTGTTTGGATGTCGGCCGTTGCCAGATCAACCCAATTAAAGTTTGAACCGGCAAAGAAGGCACCTCGTAAACAACTGTCATTGAATGTGGCTCGTGGCATACTGGCCCCATTCATGGTGGCGACACGGGTTGAGCCGGTATTGAGTTTGATGGCGAAAATCGCTTGATCGAAGATCGCTTCTGTAAAGATGGTGCCACTTAGATTCGCCCCCGCTAGGTTGGCGGCGGTTAAATTAGCACCATCTAGGGCGGCCCCTTTTAGAGAAGCTGTTTGCAGATTGGCGCGGGTTAAATCGACCCCGCGCATTTCGCTACCGACCATTGCGGCGTGTTGTAATTGGGCTCCGCTCATATTGGCATTATTGAGATTTGCCCCTTGGATCGATGCCTCACTCATGATGGCGCCGGTTAATATCGCTTGTTGCATATTGGCTCCATTGAGCGAAGCGTTTGTCAGGTTGGCACCGCTTAAACTGGCCCCCTTTAGATCGGCTCCACTTAGGTCGGCGCCGGTAAAATTAACACCGTTTAGACTCGCGTTGTTGAACTGAACACCGATGAGTGTCGCTTTGGTGAAATTAGCTCCGGCGACGTCGATTCCTTCTAAATCTACGCGGCTGAGCACGGCCGAGGTGAAATCGGCTCCGTTTAGGTTCGCTTTGTCAAGAATGCTACCGCTTAATTTGGCACTGTTTAGGGTGGCGGAGGTGAAGTCGACGCCGGATAAATCGGTATTGGTTAAGTCGGCCGAGGTGAGATTGGCTCCTGAAAAAATGACATTATTAAGCTGGGCGCCGCTGAAATTGGCACGTTCTAAATCGGCATCGCTAAAATCGGCACCGATTAAATTCCGGCCGCTAAAATCTTTTCCCGCTAAAGAAACGCCGACACATGTGGGAGGACAGCTATTGACATCAAGGTTGATGTTAAAATTGCGACTCAGTACGCCGCATCCACTTAATAATGCGCTGAGGGACAGTGTCACTAGGATAAAAATGATCGATTTTGATTGAATCATCACGCGAACTTCTTCCTACTCATTTTCACTCCCGTGATTGGGATAGTAAACATCTTGTTTTTTACGATTTTCTGGGAAAACCGTGGCGAATTCATAAGAGCCATCGTCGGTAGGGATGATTTGGACCAAGATCGCTTCATGGTCATTCTGCCCGGCCGTGTTAAAAGTGATGGGGCCAAATATGGTAGGCTCGGCATCTAAACTGTGCAATTTGTTATTGACACAGGTTCGCTGGTCTAGGGCGCTCGTTTTTCCTTCTTCGGCACAAGCGTACACGGCATCATAAGCCAAGCGGAATACGGTATACGCTTGTACGGTGCGCATGCCAAGAATGGGGGCTGGGGCATCGGTTGTGTCTGTGCTCGTGATGGCATCCACCGTTGATGTTGCGGCACTTTCCGCTTGACGTAGCTCTTGGAAGGTGTTGATAAATGATTGTGCGTCTGGCCATTTTTGATTGTTATTATCTCCCCATTCAAGATCTGCGGCCCATTGCCCTGTGACGACGACATAGCTCGCTTCTGTTACCGCTTGGTCGCGAATCGCTTCTAAGAATTTCGGGTTGATAAAGGCTCCCGCATTGGCGATGAATAGTTTCGGCTTTAATTCGATTGTATTACTGATTTCGAATAGATTGATGGCATCTGTGATGTTATTGGCGGCGATGTAAACAATATCTGGGTCTGCTTGTTGAATGGTGGTCAGAGAAGTGACTAGATCATCTGATGAGGCGAAGGATTCATAAGCGACCACGCTCATTCCTCGGGATTCCGCTTGAGTGGTGACGGCTACGGCCGCGCTTTCCCCAAACGGCCGATTGATATAGATGACGGCGATACTGGGGCTACTGGTGATGATTTGGGTTGGTGTAATGGGGGATGTGGTGGTGATGGGGATCGTTTCAATCAGATCCATTGCTAGCTCAACGTAGTCAGATGAAGTTGCGTTGATGCGAAACACCCAATCGTAACCGAGTTTTGTGATGAGATCGCTAGAAGCGGAGGGTACAATTAACGGTATCGACTGTCGGTCCGCTTCCTTGGCGGCCGCGAGCGTAGCGGAACTAGAATAGGCCCCGAGGATGACCGATGCATCTCGATCCGCTAAATTGGAAACCGCTTCGGCTGCATTGCTTGCATTGTTCAGGTCATCAACTTGAACTAGCTCAATATGACAGCCATTGACGTGGAGCCCGTTTTGCTCGCTAATTTCTTTTATCGCTATTTCATACCCTTGTTTCAGTTCTGTGCCCCCATCAAAGCAAGCATCATTTCGTGAGAACGGGTTGACGATGCCGATTTTGATAATGCACGTATTTTCATCTCGTCGCTCCAGATAGGTGAGAGGAGATTCTGGCAATTCTAATTTACACTGTGCACTAGGAATTAAGTCAGACGGGGTAAAATAGGTTGGATAGTCTAAGGTGAGCCGAGCAAATGCGATTTGATCTTGGCCTGTATTTGTCTGTGCGTATAGAACCACGCCAAACACGATGAGAATAATTATTAGAAGGCTAAATAGAGTTCGTCGCATAGCATTAGTTTATTTTGATAGCTGAGATTGGAATATCGAAACCTGCGGGCCATATGGTTGCATCATTGTAACGCACCCCTTGGAAGTTCGTTTCGCGGATGAGCAAGTTGCGACATTGATTTTCACTAAGTTCTGCGACGACACGGTCTTCAAATAAAATCGTTTCAGCGATGGGAGTTGGGGTTGGTGTAACAGTGGGGAGGGCGGTCGGTATTGCGGTCCCTGTGATATCGGCTTCCGATGTGGGGATCGGGGTGGTGGTTGCTGGATTTGGCAGATTGCCGTTACCGCTAACCTGCCCCGGCCGTGGTGTAGGTTGATTTGCATCCACACCGCAAAGGTCCCGTATTTGCAATCCCACGGATTCTAGATTTTGGATCGAAAGAAAAGCTCCCTGCAAATCCGCTCCACGGAGATCGGCACCGCTCAGATTGGCTCCGATAAAAATCGCGCCGCGTAGATTGGAATCGCTTAAATCGACGCCACTTAAATTGGCCCCATTGAGGCTTGCACCGCTTAGATTCGCTAAGTTCAAGTTGGCACTGCGCAAATCTGCTAAATTTAAGATGGCACCACGCAGTGTGGTATTGATCATGCGGGCGCCGCTTAGATCGACACCGCTGGCGATCACGCCGTTCAGATTTGAGCCGCTCAAATCAACTCCTTTTAGGTTGGCTTTTTCTAATTGCAGTGAGCGTAGATCGATTCCGCTCAAACTGACACCGATGAGATCGGCTTGACTTAGATTGGCGCCGGCCAGCCTCGTTCCATTGATCGTGGCGTTGGTTAGAATCGCTCCGGTCAAATTGGCACCACGAAGATCGCTATTTGTTAAATTCGCATTGAGAAAAGTAGCTCGTTCCGCGTTGATTCCGATTAAATCGGCACCGGTTAAGATGCTATTTTGTAAGTTCGCGTTGACTAAAATGGCACCGCTTAAATCGGCACGGGTGAGATCTGTGTTCTCTAGCTGGGCTTGACGTAAATCAGCATCAACTAAGGTGTAACCACTTAAATCGAGATCTGTGAGATCTTTGTTGGTGAGGAATGCGCCGGAACAATTGTCTGTACAACCACTTGGTAGTTTGGTACAGGCTGCCAACATGACACTGAAGATTATGAGTAAAGAAAAAGGTGAAAAGAGAAAAATTCGCCGCTTGGTGATCATTGGTTATCTGCCAAATGATGATGCAAAAATAATAGCCCGCCCCGATTGAAAACTCACCTTGATGGCGCATAATCGTGGCCAATTAATTGATCGAAATCAATCGAAATGACATCTCTGTTGATTTGGACCTCTATATCTCTCATGGTATCATCCCTCTAGCTTAGAGACAACTTGTTGTTCGAGGTCATATCTATGCTTTATGAGGAAAATGACATTAATTGGGTGGAGATCTGCTGGCCTGCTGCCAAACTAGATCAAGCATTAGAGCAAATCGCTATTTATAGTGCTCTGTCAACAATCAAGGATCCAACAGAGGTTGATCTTGCGCCTCCTCCTACGGTGATAACAAAAAAATGGATCGGCTCTACAGCGCGTCAATTGGGGATGCTTGTTGAGGAAGTGAACACAACTTACGGCCGTGCCGAAGAGATGATTCGGCGCGCGAGTCCGGCACTCTTTCAGATTACCAACCCGCAAAACCAGAGCGAACCGCTCTTCTTAATCGCGTTACGTCGTCGGCGTCAGGGGATTGTGGTATTGACCCCCGATCTTAAGCAGACACGGATTAAGGTGAGCCAGTTGCGTGCTGTATGGTGCTACCACGTTGAGCATGAATTGGTGCATCAGATGACATCTCATGAGATTTGGGATGATCTGAATATTTCGGCCGGTGCTCAGGCGAAAACGGCTGCTGCTGTGGCCCAGCACCACTTTGGCGATGTACAAGTAGAAGGATGTTGGCTCTTTTTTGCACCACCCCATGCGAGCCTATGGCAACAAATGCGCCAAGCCCGTTTGATCAGATTGTTGGGGATTCTGGTAATCTTTAGCGTCTTGCAACAAGCGACTATGGTGGGGAGCTGGTCGATTATCGGGCAAGGAGCCTTGAACGGTCAGTTTGACACCGCTTACTTATGGGCTTGGGTGCTCATCATGTTTACCGGTGTGATCTTTCAAGTCTTGATTTTTGATTTGCAAGGGCCGTTGGCAACCAATTTGCTTCGTTTGGTTAAAAATCGATTGCTCTATGGGGCGTTGCAAATGGAGTCGGATGAAATTCGACATCAAGGGAGTGGGCAGTTTTTCGGCCGTGTGCTGGAATCTGACATGGTGCAGAACTTTTTAATCGGTGGTGCTTTAATCTCGCTTCCTTTCGGTGTGATGTTGGTCACGGCCGGTGTTGTTCTCTATCTCGGCGTGGGTGGGATTTTCCATGTGGGACTGCTGGTGCTTTGGACCTTGGTTTCTTGTTATATCGGCTGGTTGCGCCTCTATTATGGTGTCGAGGGGATGCGTATCTATCGCGGTATGACCAATGACTTGGTTGAGAATATGATCGGTCACCGGACGCGACTGGCACAAGAGAACCGAACGCGATGGCATGAAGACGAAGACAAAGCTTTGGCTCAATACACTGATGTTTCCCGTTTGTTTGACTGGAACGGTGTCCAGCTTGATGTGTTGATTCCCCGAGGTTGGTTTGTGATCGGTTTGGCTGGGATAGCCTACTCGTTTGTGACCCTGTCCGGCTCGATTGACAAGCTGGCGATTAGTATTGGTGGGGTTTTGTTGGGGAACATGGCGTTTGAATCGCTCGCGCAAGCGATGAAGTTTTTCGCGCAAGCCACGATTAGCTGGCAACAAGTTGCTCCTTTACTCAAATCGGCCAATCGGACCACGCGGGAAACGGCCGTGGAGAGCTTGTTGCCCGATTCCCAAGCGACAGCGGCCGAAGATGATGAGCTGGTCGCTCGACAACCGGTCGTGATGTTGCGTGACGTGACATTCCAATATGGTGAGCGTGGACAGCCGATCTTGCAAAACTGCCATTTGACTATCATGGAAGGGGATCAGTTATTACTTGAGGGGCCGTCTGGAGGGGGGAAATCAACTTTAGCGGCCGTTATCTCCGGTTTGCGACAACCACAGTCCGGATTGCTATTGCTTTGGGGCTTTGATAGTCATACTATTGGTGAGGGCTTATGGCGACGGCGCGTTGTGACCGCCCCCCAATTTCAAGAAAATCATATTTTTACAGACACAATCGCCTTTAATTTGTTAATGGGGCGTGGGTGGCCACCTACACCACAAGATTTAGAAGATGCTGAACGGGTTTGCCTTGAGCTAGGGCTTGGGGATTTACTAAAACGTATGCCTGATGGGCTAAACCAAATTGTAGGTGATGGTGGATGGCAACTTTCTTTTGGAGAAAGAAGCCGCCTATATATCGGTCGGGCACTCCTGCAAAATGCGGATCTTGTTATTTTAGATGAGAGTTTTGGTGCACTGGACCCAGAAAGTTTAAAACTCGCTATGGAATGTGTGTTACGTTGGACAAAAACCTTGCTGGTGATTGCACATCCTTAGGACGGAATGTATGTTGCTTGATCAAACTCTAGATATTTTAACCAAAAGTGTTTGGATCTTTTTCGCTGTTGTTATCACGATTTATTTTCTACGTGTTTTATTCGAAGAAGGCTTTTCGGAAGCGTTTGCTGCTTTAGGTGATCGACGAATTTTGCTTTCATTGATCGGGGTGTTGGCGATTACTGCAATCAGCCTGAGTCTCGTATTTATCGAGCCGCAAAATGTAGGAGTTGTGGTGTCTGTGGTGCAACCTGAAGGGATTCGAGAAGATCCTCAGCGTTCAGGGGTGCGGTTTATTGTCCCCTTTGCAGAACAGCTCTATTCCTATCCGATCTATTGGCAGACCTATACGATGTCTGGCAAACCGCTTGAGGGGCAAAATATCGGCGACGACTCGATTGTGGCCCGTACATTTGATGGTCAGGAAGTAATTATCGATTGCTCTGTCATTTTCCGCTTGGAGACAGAGCAGGTGGTAAGGATTCATATCGATTGGCAAGACCGCTATATCGAAGATTTTGTCCGGCCGTACGTGCGCGGTATTGTCCGTACCGAAGTGTCACAGTTTACGATTGATGAAATCAACAGTTTTAAGCGACGCGATTTAGAAACACGACTTGATGAATTGTTGCGTGAAGAATTGGCGAGCAAAGGGTTTGTGCTAGATAAATTCTTGTTACGGAATATCGCCTTTTCTAATTTGTATGCCCAATCTGTGGAAGAAAAGCAGGTCGCCTTGCAAGACATTACCCAGCGAGAATATCAAGCGGAGCAAATACGGCAGATCGCCCAAGGTACTGCGGACGAAATCGAGATTGCTGCTCAGGCGGAAGCGAATGCGATCGGTTTGGTGTCTGCGGCCGAAGCACTCGCCCTGCAACGGATCGCCGAAGCGGTTGCTGATAATCCCGATCTATTGACCTACGAATATATCAACAAACTGTCACCCAACTTGCGCGTCATGTTGGTGCCGAGCGACAACCCATATATTTTGAATTTACCCAACGTCGATGAAGCGATGAATGGTGATATCGGTAGTACAATCTCAACACCGTCCGTAGTTGACACCTCTGTTCTGTCGCCCACGATCACAATTGCCCCCACTCCGGAAATTACGACCACGATCGAGATTTCACCGACCGGTGGTGACGCTCCGTAAATGGCTGAATGCGGAAATTTGAAGGTGGAAATCAGGCGCGTCTAAATTTGTAGCGCGCACCATTTCATACTTCAGATTTCCTATCTTTTATCTCTTGATGCAAAGACTCGAACTCTTACCGGCCGACGATATCGTCTCGATTTGTGATCAGCTTGATTGGGTGAATGAGCGACGTGTATTGCTTGTTTTGCCAAATGACGGCCGTGTTTTGGATAATCAAGTCGATTTAGCCCGTTTGCGGCGCAAAGCGGACGGGTTACGTTTAGAAATCGGGCTGGTGACGTTGGACCCTCAGCTCATTTTAATGGCGCGGTCGCTGGGATTTCCGACTTTTGCTAATGATTGGCAGGCGGAGCGGGATGAACGCTTGTGGCGACGCGGCCGGAGACGGCGTGAAAAGGCGGGATTGGCACCAGACGAAATTCGCCGCACATTTTTAGCCCATATTGATCGACAAGAAGTCGAGCGGCGCAAGGCGGCACGGCCGGTGTGGCAAACATGGGTATGGCGTTACTTGACAATCCCGATCTTTTTCTTTGCGTTAGCCTTGGTTTACTTAGGAATTGTCTATAGCGTGCCGGGGGCGACAATTACGATCCGGCCGTATGTCGAACCGGTTGCCGTGACACAAATGGTCGTGGCTGACCCCCAATTGGCGGCCGTTAATTTTGGTGGTGCTTCGATTCCGGCGCGGGTTTTGCTGGTGCAAGCGACATGGCAAACTGAAGTGGCTACAACCGGAACGATTAATGTGCCGGATACACAGGCACGAGGGAAGGTTTTGTTTGTCAATTTAGTTGACTTGCCGGTAACGATTCCGGCCGGTACCGAAGTTGCGACGTCCGGCTCGGGGCGGATCGTGTTTCAAACGGTCCAGCCGGTTCAAGCGGCCGGTTTGGTGGGAGCCACGGCCGAAGCGGACGTGATCGCGGTCGATCCAGGCCCACGTGGTAATGTCGAAGCGAATCAAATCAATCAAATTAGTGGGGCACTGGCGAGTCAGCTTGAAGTGCGTAATATTGAACCGTTGACCGGTGGGGATGTACGACAAGCACCGGCCGTGTCTCAGGCCGATATTGACCGTTTGCGGACACAGGTGGTGCAATATTTGCAAACCCTCGCCCAAGGGCAAATGGAAGCACAACTCGAAGAGAATGAATTTTTGGCCCGAGAGTCATTGCAAGTGAGTGAAATTTTGCAAGAAACCCGATCCCATGCGATTGGGGAACGGGCTGATACGGTCGCTTTGGAGATACGAGCGGAAATTCGAGCCACGGCGGTGGATACCAATCAGGCCAATGATTTGGTTTATAGTCAATTGATCGGCACTGTTCGCTCCGGCTATACTTTGGTGCCAGATAGCTTTAACTTTTATAGCGATGGGGTATCGGCCGTGGATGGGGAGGGACGTGTCAATTTCTCGATGGTCGGTGAAGGGATTATTGCGGCCCAGCTCGATCTTGCCCCCCATTTGTCTGAAATTGCGGGGCAAGAAACTGATTTAGCGATGCGCTATTTATATGAACAACTGCCATTAGAGGTGTTTCCTGAAGCGCGGGTGTTGCCCGATTGGTTCGGCCGTTTGCCGTATCTTCCCGCAAGGATTCAGGTCGAAGTGGATGATTCGTAAGAGGAACGGCTGTGTTTGGTGGTAAGCTGGTGAGAGCGGTGGCTTGATCCTCTACTTTCTCTGTCTCGATTCTCTGTCTTTCTCTCTTATTTTCTATGGATTACTCAAAATATCTAGCTCTTGATTTAGGTGAAAAACGGATCGGTGTGGCGTTGAGCGACGGCTTGAAAATGGTGGCTCAGGCGCATGAGGTGTTTATACGGACTTCACGTAAGGCTGATTTTGCCCATGTGAGGGAATTGATTCAGCGCGAAAATGTCAGTCGTATCGTGATTGGCTTGCCGATTTCGATGGATGGGACTGAAGGGGATATGGCCCGCTGGGCGCGGGATTACGGCCGTGACTTGGGTGAAAAATTAGAAATCGAGATCGTTTTTTGGGATGAATCCTTTTCAAGTGAGATCGCGGCCGAGAGTATGGCGGCTTATGGGTATTCACGTAAAAAAATGAAAGGAAAACTAGACGCCGTGGCGGCGGCCGTTATTTTGCAAGGGTATTTAGATAGCTTGCGTACGGCTTAACCACGATTCCCCTCCGTTTTTTGACAAGGTTATTCGCATCACCCGCCCACATATTCATCTGTGGTAAATTTTAAATATGAGTAAACAGAAGCAAGAAGATCGAACGAGCCGGCTTATTTTCGGCTCGGTTTTGGCGGTGATCGCACTCGCTGTTTTGGTCTTGGCGTGTGCGGTGGTCGGCCGCGTATTTCGGACCAATCAAATTGTACGTGACGGTGGGGCTGCGGGGCTGTCTCCGACGGAGCGTTTTTATTTGCAAACCTATTTGACCTCTCGTTTGGATGATTTGGATGGGTCGGCCGGTTCAAACATGGCCCCCGTGATATTTCGCATTAATCCGGGTGAGGGAGCCAGCCAAATTGCGCTTAATCTACAAGCCCAAGGATTGTTGTCTGATCCGGAGCTGTTTCTCAATTTCGCTCGTTACTATGGCTATGATGGTCAGTTAGAAGCGGGAGAATTTACGGTGAATCCCCAGATTACGGTGCGTGAATTGGCTGTTTTGCTGACCGATGCGGCCGCGCAAGAGGAATGGGTCACGTTTATCGAAGGGTGGCGTTTAGAAGAAATGGCACAACATTTGCGTGATAATCCGGTCGCCTCAGTCGATCCTGAAGAGTATTTGGCGTTGGTACGACAAGAACGGCCGCTGTTTCGACTTGGAGAATACGATTTCTTAGCTTCACTCGGCGCTGGGCAGACGCTCGAGGGGTATCTGTTTCCAGATACATACCGACTTAAACCGGAAGCGACGGCCGCGGACTTAGTCTATCTGCAACTCGACACATTTGGGCGACGTATTACACCCGCGATGCGACAGGCATATGGGACCCAAGGGGTTTCCTTGCGCGATGCGGTTACGCTGGCCTCGATTGTACAGCGGGAGGCGGTGCTTGATGCGGAACGGCCGGTCATGGCGGGTGTGTTTTATAATCGGTTGGCGCAGGGGATTCCGTTGCAAGCGGACCCGACGGTACAGTATGCGGTGGGGTATTGGGTGGAAGGGAATTCGTGGTGGAAACGGCCGTTGTGGCAAACCGACCTTGATTTTGATTCTCCGTACAACACCTATCTGTATGATGGGATTCCACCGGGGCCGATCGCCAATCCGGGGTTGTCTGCGCTAGAAGCGGTAGCTTTTCCAGAAACGACCGATTACATCTTTTTTGTGGTGGATTGCACGGCCTCTGCCCCCTACACACATGCGTTTAATGTAACTTATGAGGCGCACTTGGCAAAGGTTGAGGCGTGTCGATGAGAGTGTGCTTGAGCCATCTAGGTGGCTTTCTCTTTTTACGCTATTTTTGTCGGCACGGCCGACAAAAATAGCGATAGCCCCGCCCCTCGGGGGGCGGAGCCGTAGAAACAACGTACATCGCGCTTAACTTATAATGGCATTGGGGATTTAGGGTGGGGGAGAACTGCAAAACCAAGCTAAATTCTAAAAATGAATTTTA
>WTJY01000494.1 GCA_011524645.1 Anaerolineales bacterium
TCAGTGACTTCTTCAACCGCTGTTTCAGCTTCTTCAGCGACTTCTTCAACCACTGCTTCAGCTTCTTCAGCGGCTTCTTCAACCGCTGTTTCAGCCACTGTTTCAGCTTCTTCAGCGACTTCTTCAACCGCTACTTCAGCTTCTTCAGCGACCGCTTCTTCTGCGATTGCGACAACCGCGTGTGGTCCATCGCCATTCAAGGACAGAGCGACATCCCCTACGGTGATTTGGCCACCGAGTTCCCGTACCATGCGTTCCGAAATGCCACGCACGGCCGCCAACTCAATCGTTTCCTCGAAGGGATGCACATTCTCACGATAAAAAATAATCTGCTTTGCTAACCCAGTGGCGATACCGGGCAATGTGGTCAATGTTTCTTCATCTGCTGTGTTTATATTGATCTGTGTTTCGCTCATAGAACTATCTACCTCACCGTATTTGACTATCTTTCTACCTAGCCTGCTAAAATTAAGTATTGCAATGTGTTCATTTAGAAAATCTACCTGATTTAAAATTTCTAAATGATAGTTTTGTGTTTAGCTCGCTATGCTACTTTATTGTATGCGGTTATAAACCGAACTCCAAGTCAGAGACAGTAAATTCCGCATGGATCGGCTAAATTCTAATTTAATATTGCAATTTGTGCCTCTCTTTTATCATTTTACGTCAGTATTCCCTACCCAAATGCAATTTGAGTATAATTATTCGTGTTGTGAAGGATTCTTAAACTAGCCAGCTTGAACTTGATATGTCTGATTCTACTCTCCCCCAAATTATGGTGCGACGTGGTCCCAATCCGGATCATATTTACATTATTACTGAACCGACATCGATTATCGGCCGTGAGCCGATTAATGACGTTGTCTTGCCTGATCCTGAAGTTTCGCGCCGACATGCGCGACTGGTCTTGCGTCAAGGGCGATATCATATTGAAGATTTAAGCAGTACCAATGGGACCTACATCAACGGCCGTCGTATTGCCGCCTTAACGCCATTAACGGATGGTGATGTCATCGACTTTGGGGAAACGATTCGGGTGGTGTTTCATTTGCCTGCGGAATCAGGCACAGGAGAATCGGTTGGGACCAATCGATTAAAGCCGGTTTCGAACGCCTATGAAGATAATGATCTATTTGAATCATCTGTTCCTTTTCCGTTTCCGCAACAGAAACCGGTTGATCCTGTTCCTGATGATGTTGTGCAGCATATTTTAGAAGAGAATAGTGCCCAAAGCGGTGAGGCGGAAACGATTAGTGAATTGAGTGGCATGGCGATATCGCCACCTGCGCCACCACCTCCACCAGAAGTTGAATCAGCGGCCGATGTTGAGCCCGGCCGTTGGGAAAAGTTGGTTAATGATCGGCGAATTTGGGTCGCGGGTGGTTGTCTCGTCTTATTGGTCGGTCTTTGTAGCTGTGGCGCGTTTATCGTGGCTCTCAATTCGGTCAACCCCGCTTTATTTGGCGGATAATAGATATCCGGTTTCCGGTTCTTGATTTTTCATTAGGGATGTTACACTTCAATAATTGACACGTTATATCAATTGGCGTAGATACGAGGTGAAATAGGGGCAGATTTGGACCTGTGTGATATTGATCGCCTGAAACAGAGCTTCGTTTGTGCGCGTTAGACCTATAATTGCGAACATGTTATTAAGTGCACAAAATATTAGCCATGCATTTGGGGCCGATGATTTATTTTCAGAGCTGACCGTTCGCTTAGAAGAAAAAGAGCGGGTGGGATTGGTGGGGCCGAACGGTGTTGGAAAAACGACACTTCTATTAATATTGGCCGGTTTGTTCGAGCCGGATGAAGGGGAAATTCATCGCCAAAAAGAGATGTCCTTGGGATATTTACGCCAAGAAGCGGTTCTAACATTTGCTGGACAAGAAAACAGTATCTATGAAGAGATGTTAACCGTTTTTGCAGAGCTGGTGGCCTATGAAACGGAGATGCGACAAATGGAAGCCCGCATGACGGCCGGTGAGATGGGGGACAGTTTGTTTCAGCGATATGGTGAGGTTCAAGAGATATATGAAACGGCCGGCGGGTATGACTATCAGGTCGCAATAAAACAAGTGTTAGAAGGGTTGGGATTTGCTCAAGAGAGCTGGAACACACCGCTCAATCATTTAAGCGGAGGGCAGAAAACGCGCGTTTTGCTCGGCCGTTTGCTATTAGAGAAACCTGATTTGCTTATCTTGGACGAGCCGACCAATCATTTGGATGCGGCGGCCGTGGCCTGGCTTGAAAAGACATTGCAAAAATGGCCGGGGACCCTCTTAATCGTCAGCCATGATCGCTACTTTTTAGATCGGGTGGCCAATCGGATCTGGTCGATGACGGCCGAGCGTATCAAAGTGTATAAAGGGAACTACACCACATTTGTGCGACAGCGACAGTTGACCTATGAGCGAGAGTTGAAACTGTTCACGGCCGAAAAAGAGAGGTTGACCAAAGAACTTGAATTTGTGCGGAAGCATATCGCTGGGGGGAAGACCGATATCGCCAAGGGGAAATTAAAGCGACTGACCCGCGACATTGTACTACTCGAAGAAGTGGGCGTGCTGGGACGGGAAGGGAAAAGTTGGTCTGAGATCGGCGGCCGTGTTCGCACCTTTTCCGCCAATGAAGCGGCGCGTCGTTTGGGAGATTTACGGCCGCCCGATAATCGGCCGCCTCGTCTCAATATTCGCTTACAAAGCGAAGAAGAAAGTGAGTTCTTGGTTTTGCGTACACAACGCTTACAGATCGGTTACCCCGATGCGATGTTGTTTAAAACAGAAAAGTTACGCTTAGAACGGCGTGACTGCGTGGCGATTCTAGGGGGGAACGGTAGCGGTAAATCGACGATGCTAAAAACCCTGCTGGGTGAGATCGACCCTTTGCGGGGGGAAATTACCTATGGGGATAATCTAAAAATCGGTTATTTTGCGCAGGCGCATGAGCAACTTGATCCAGAGAAAAAGGTGATCGAGGAAGTGCTGACACGCTATCCTGTGGGGGAGCAAAAAGCGCGACAACATTTGGCGGCCTATCTTTTTAGAGGACACGATGTGTTTAAGAGTGTCGCTGATTTGAGCGGCGGGGAGCGCGGCCGTTTGGCACTCGCGTTGCTCGCGCTTGAAGGGGCCAATCTGCTTTTGCTTGATGAGCCGACGAATCATCTCGATATTCCGGCCCAAGAGGTTTTGCAAGAGACCCTAGAACGTTTTGATGGCACTATGTTGCTGGTTTCCCATGATCGCTATTTGGTGAGTCAATTGGCGACCCAGATTTGGGAGATTGATGGGGAGGAGATGCATGTGTTTGAGGGCACCTATGGGGAATTTATGGGTGAAGAGACAGAAACGGGAGATACGGCCGGCCGTGGAGAAAAGGTGGCGCTAGAGCCGACGATGCCGCTGTCTGATGGGCCGCTCGATTTGAGTTGGGTACAGGATTTGGCGGAACCGATTTTTATCGATGATGGTGCTGAAGAGGATGATGATGAGCTGCTGTTCGCTTCTGAAGAAATGAATATGGTTGAACCATCTGTTGTACAGCGGGGGCGCGGCCGTGGTAATCGAGAAGAGGTCCGAATACAAGCGTATCTTGATAAATTATATGAAGAGCTGGCTACGGCCGAAGCGGCCGGAGATACGGAAGAAATGGCTTGGCTGGAAGGGGAAATCGATGAAGCACAGATGACGTTAGACGATCTTGGTGCTTAAAGCTAGGTTTATGCATTCGATACGAAATCTTACGCACGATGGTTGGGGCTAGAGACGGTGATACGCCCTTCCATAATCCCTTTGGTTTGCTGATACCCCACATCGAGCAACTGTTCCATTTTACTAAAGTCGGTGGGAGGCAGTGGGAAGCCGGGTTGTAGCGTGAGATAGGTGTGAGGCATATTCCCCATAAACAGGAGATAGTCGAAATTACTAACCGTGTTGTGATGGGACAAAATGTCAAAGGCGCGTTGGGCCAAAGGCAAGATGGTGTTGGGGGTGCGCTGATCTTCAAGCGCGTTCACAATATCGAGAGAGACGACATGTGTGGCCCCTTTATCAACGGCGATACAGATCGGAATATGGTGGCAAACACCGCCGTCGATATAGATCCGGCCGTTGTATTCCCAAGGGGGGAACATGACCGGTAGTGCGGTGCTGGCTAAGAGTGCATCTAAAATCGAATCATTGGGGTTTTGGCCGAAAACTTTAGATTTGCCAGTTTCTAAGTCGGTGGCGAGGACATAGCAGGGAAGCTCTAGCTCCCCGAAATATTTGCGGTCAACCCGTTCCGCTTGTCTTTTGACAAATTCATACCAGCGATCATTGGGAAACAGACTCGATTCCTTGCGAATAAAGCGCCATAGTGCGGTTTTCCAGCCACCGGGGAACACATCCCCTTGGGTGACTTCTTGCCATAGTTCTCCCAATCCTTGAACCCCTTCTAGGGTGGGATTATAGGCCATATAGGCCGCATTAATCGATCCGATTGAGCTGCCCACTAAAAAATCGGGCGCATGGCCGTTTTCTAGTAGATAGCGCATAGCGCCAACTTGCAACGCCCCTTTGTTTGTTCCACCGCTTAAAACAAATGCTAACATGACACCTCGTCTAGTAGAGAATGAGTAAAAGAGAATGTGAGGTAATAACGCTGAGGTTTGATTATCTTTTGTTCTCAGGAATAGAGAATAAATTTTACGTTAACTTATCGAACAATACCTTCGCCATTTTTACACCTCTGTGACAAATAATTTCCCTTTAAGGCAAATTTGTTCATTGAATTAAAAATATCTCGGGCCGATCCAATACCTTCGCCACTTTTAGATACATGTGACAAAAGTTTTCCCTTTAGCGCAAATTTGTTCATTGAATTAAAAATATCTCAGGCTGTTCGCGCAACTATTTTTAATTCGCGTCGGATCAAAAGCTCCCCTCTCCCGTTGGGAGAGGGGCTG
>WTJY01000023.1 GCA_011524645.1 Anaerolineales bacterium
GCTTGCGGCAGTGAACCCGATGTGCTTTTGCGCCTAATCCGAGATGGCGAATCATTAGGGACATCATTTCCGCCGCGCGAAAACCCAGTTCGGAATCGCAAGTTATGGTTGTTGGCGGCGAATAGCCATCCGGCCGGTTATGTCATGATTAATCAGCAGGCGGTTCAGGTATTGCAACACCAGAAAGGGCGCAGCTTGCTCCCCGCCGGAATTATGCGCGTCGCCGGTGAATTTACTCGCGGTGATGTCATTTCGATCTGTGATGAGTCGGGTCAAGAGCTCGCGCGTGGTATTGCGCGTTATCACAGCATCGATATGGGCCGCATCGCAGGATATCGCTCAGATGAGATTGAAGCGATTTTAGGGTATGTGTTTGGGCCGGTGGCGGTCCACCGGAATGATATGGTGTTGTTGTAAGTCGAATAGGATGATGTGTCGTAGGGGCGGGATAGCGCGGGAAATTTCTTGGGGTGTGCGGATTGTTTTATCTACCGCGCTATCTCTCCCAATACGGCGATAGAGTGGGTGATTGAGGGGCGTTCGCGATCTGGGTGAGATGGGCGGGTGGTTTTGTTGTTTGTTTGGGCTTGATTTTATTTCCCCGCCTATCCCACCCCTACGTTTAATCGCCTGACGTGAGCTCAAATGGGAAAATGCCGAGCCATGCGGAATTGCCGATGGCGTGAGCACAATTGCTTTCACGGACGACATAATAGTTGGACTGACTGGCGATTAAGCTGTTGTCAACCCATACCGATTGGGCGGTGAGGCTGTCTGTGGGCGTATCCCAGATCGCTTGATAGGGGGTGGCACTGCGCCAAATCGTGTAATTCCCGCTGGCGACAAAGTTGAGCATCGCGACCGAACCATCATAGGTGAATGAGGCAAATGCAGGCGTTGTAAGGCACTCGCTTCCGTTGTAATCAAGCTGAATATCGGCCGTGGTCGTCATGCCATTCGTAACAGTAAATATTTGGCTACCGCTCAGGTAATTGGTAGCCGATATGGTCAGATAATAGACGGCCGGAACCAACGTCGCATCAAATTGGCTGATATCGCTGATCGTATAATCGAGACCCCATGTACTGGTTATGTGTACCGTAGCACTGATCGGGTCGGCCGTGAGTGAGTCGCTAATACCGCCATCAAGCAAGCCACAAGTCGTACAATTTACTGTCATAGTCACCGGCACGACCTGATCTAGATAAGGATCGTTGTTATCAATCGTAAATTGACCGTAGTAGATTCCGGGAACTGAGACGAAATTGCTATTAAACGTCACCGTGACCGGCCGTTGCCCACTTGCCGAAAGGGTGTCGAGATTGGGTGAGGCACTAAACCATAAATCTTCGTCAAGCAAGAGCCAACTGAACGCACGATCGAGAATCGTCGTTTCGATCGCATCTCCGGCCGATAATCCCCCTGCGTTTTGATAATCCCAGCCAAAATAGATCGCTTTGTAGTCGTTTCGTGCGATACGTACCCCCGCCCAATTGCCGTTGGGGGCTTGGAAAATGCCTGTGCCCAAGGTGTTGAGCGTAAAGTCGTCGGGATAGGGATCTGTACTGATGTCGGGATCGATGCCGCTCATGATGTTGACGCCGGTCAATATGCCGTCTGATCCACCATCTGTGTTATAGACCGCTTGTAAATAATCTTCATAGAAGGTTGAGCCGGTGGCGTGAAAACCGAGATCGTTATCGGCGATGAGCAGTCGCCCGCCCGCATCCAAATATTCGATCAACTGATTTTGTTCGGACGTACTATTGGCCACCCCCACATAGATGATGGCTTGATATGCCAGCATTTGCGCTTCTGTCAGGTCATCGAAGACACTGCTGTTCATGGTGGCAAAGGTGTAGCCGAGGTTGCCCACGGCCGTTTCAAAGGCCCCAACTGCGGTTGAGTTGAAACCACCATCATTGACAATCAAAATCTCTTCACCTGTCAACAAACCATTAAGTTCTGGCGCATAGCCGGTCGCTTCGCTGAGTAGCTGGAAGGTGACATCGGCCGTGCCTGTGTTGCTGATCGTCCAGCTGCTGGTCAATATCTCATTGAGATTGAGCGTGGCGGAAAATCCGGCGGCGTTATGGGCGATGCGCCCAGCGGGGAGCGCGATGTCTTGCGTGGTGGTGACCCCGTTGCTGATTAAAATGCCCCCTTGTTCTGTTGTTGTATATGAGTCTAGTGCGGCTGTGACCGTATAGGTTCCGGCCGGTAAGGTGCGGGTATAGTTTCCGGCCGAATTCCCTTGAATGGCGAAGTTGGTGGCACCATTGTCAAAGGTGAGATTGGGATCGTTGAGCGATAATCCGGTATTGAGATCGGTGATGACGCCGGTCATCGCGCCATAATCGGCCGTTGTTTCCGTTTGAATACACCACTCATTGAGCGTGCCGCGCTCACTTGCGAAGCTATCTTGAACCGTTAGACGCCAACTGCCAGCCAGTTCCAAATAATCAAAGTTTGCCAGCAATCCGTCTGGCGTTACGGTGCCACTCAGGGCGGGATTTGCGCCTGAATCACAGCTATACGCACTGCCCGCCTCATCATCGAACGTGACGTCGATATTTTCGCCACTACAGATAAAGGAGGTAGGGATGATCGATATCGCCGTCCCGCTATCTTGATGGGTCAAGGTGAGATCAAGGTCTCCGACACGGGAATGGGTGATGTCAACCAGTAGATTTAAATCACTGATGATGTCGAAATCGTTGATGATTAGATCACTAGAAATGGTCTGTTGATCGTTGATGTCGAGGGCCGGTGTGGCGCAGTAAATGCGCTGGGTGACAAAACTGCGGCCGGTCGAATAGCTGCTCAGACCACAGCTATTCTCCGCTTGGAGCCGCCAGTAATAGGTTTGGTCAACCGCTAAGCTGTTGGGAACGGTGTGGGATGTTTCGCGACCAATGGTTGCGCTGTACACCATCGAGCTAAAGCCGCTATCTGTGGCGATTTCTACCGTATACGAGAGCGGTTGGGTGCTGGCTGACCAGCTTAGGGTCGGTTGGAGTGAGACGCCGGTTGCCCCATCGGCCGGAGATGTGGGAGCGGGAACCGATGGCCCTGAGGTGAAGAGATTGAGACCCACTGTGGTGGTAAAGGTGGTTGTGGGGCCGGTTCCCACGACATCGATCGCATAGTTGCCAAATGTTGTCCCGCCGGTGCTCCCGATGGTCAAGGTTGAAGTGTAGGGGACGAGATCGCTGGCTGGGCTAAAGAGGGCGGTGGTTCCGGCCGGTGGATTGGGGGTGGTGAGATTGACTGTATCGATATAGCCTAGAACGCTGGCCACATCGATGTCAAAAACCGCATCGGCAGGGGCGCAAACATTTAGCTCGGTAGGCTCGGCCGATAGTTCGATGCCGGGGCCTTGATTGCAGTTGTAACAAACCAGTGCGAAATCCTGATCGGTACCGTCTCCCGTGTTGGGAACCCCATCTCCGGCGATGTTGAAGGCGGTGACGGTGATTTCTAGTGCCCCATTGGAGCCGCTGGGCAAAAAGACCGCTTCGTAGTTGTTGGCGGTGTCGGCCGTGCCCCCTGTGACTGACCATTCGCCAGAGAATTGATTCCCCAGATAGCTGTTGCCTCCATTGAGTAACGCTAAGTTGAGATCGTTGACCTGTGGGCTGGTGCCGACCGCACCGGCGGCGTCGGTGTAGACGAGCATGATGCGGACCGGCTTGGTGGGATCGGCGACACGGCCGTTCCACGTCCATTGCTCGCCGCTATTATCAAATAGATAGCTTTGATCGAGAACCACTTTGTCTGTGTCATCAAACATGAGCCCCATGTTGGGCATGCCGTACCCTTGGTTGTTACTGGGCAGGGTGTCGTTGGCGTCTATGCCGGTGAGGTAGGTGGGGTGGTTGAGGATGTATGCTTTAATTGCGGCCGGGCTGGGGGCATAACTCAACCCCGAATCGATCACATCTTGGACGTTTTCCAGCCAATAATAGACGAGCGAGGCGACCCCAGCCACGGCCGGTGTGGAGTGGCTGGTGCCAGATGAAGCGGCGAAGATCGTTTGCCCAGATGGGCGGTATTGGTCGCAGACACTTGAGCCATCGTAGTTGCTGCCGGTACTGCCCGTACCGTAAATGTGGGTTCCGGGAGCGATGATCTCCGGTTTGATGCGATTTCCCGGAGCTGGGCCACGGCTAGAAAATGAGATGATGTCCATCGCATTATCTGCGCCAGTACTTGAGATACCACATCCATCAAACCATGTACCATCTTCATCGCTCGGCCGGTAGCTTTCTGAGGCACCGACGGTGAGCATATTTTTGCCGTTGCCCGGTGTGCCGATTTGGCTAGCGATCGGTCCATCGTTACCGGCTGAAAAAATAAATAATAGCTCTTGATTGCCCGCTTCGGTCAGGTCCGCATCGCGCACCCCGACATCATAGGCTTGTGAGCTAACTGAGTAGCTGGCCGCACAGAGGCCACACCCCCATGAGTTGCTACTAATTTGGGCACCATTGTCCTGAATCGCTTTGATGACCCCTGTATCGGTTCCCCCACAATTGGTGGCATCGTATCCACCAATGTAAAGTCGGGTGCTACCGACACGGCCGTAGGGATTAATGCCCATCCCTCTTAAATATCCGTTTGGGTCTTCAAATGGAAAGCCCACAGTATCATTCGGATCATAGCCGAAAGCGATACTCGCGTTGATATGGCCGTGACCCTCGACCCCTTCACCGCTGCTTTCTGTGGTGCAGTTAGCGACATAGGCCACACGTGTGGTATTGGTGATGACACCCAGTTCATGGAGCGTGTAATCACCTGAATTGACGGTACCGTTGCCTAAACCATCGTCTGAGATGTCAACAATCGGGTAATCGGCTGGTACGCTACTAAACCCTTGGCTGTTGAGCCATGTTAGATAACCGGTTCCTGATGGCTGACTTTGGTCACCATTGAAGTT
>WTJY01000154.1 GCA_011524645.1 Anaerolineales bacterium
GTTTAAAAGTCCCTCCCTCGGGGGAAGGATTTAGGGTGGGGGTGGAACCGTAGAATAATTTATTTAATAAGAGAGAATAGTCTAAAACTGGCGGCTCCATTCTTTGGGCCAGCGCTCAACGACGACTTTGGTTTGGGTGAAGAATTCAACTGCATGGCTTGATTGCCCATGTAGCGTGCCAAAGAAGCTGTCTTTCCAACCGCTAAACGGAAAATAAGCCATCGGTGCAGCCACACCGATATTAATCCCGATATTGCCCGCTTCCGCTTCATAGCGGAATTTCCGCGCAGCAAAACCGCTGGTCGTGAAAAGACATGCCATATTGCCATATTGGCCACCGTTGATAAAGGCGATCGCTTCATCAATTGTGTTGACATGGACCAAGCTCAAAACCGGTCCAAAAATCTCAGTTCGGGCGATTTCACCGGCCGGATTCACATCAGCCAAGACGGTCGGCCGTACAAATGACCCGTTTTCATAGCCAGAAATCGACGCCCCACGGCCGTCAACCAACGCACTCGCCCCTTCATCTAAGCCTTGCTGAATCAACCCTTCAATTCGATTGGCACTCGCATGGTTAATCACGGTCCCCATCTGAACAGCTTGATCCAAGCCATATCCCACAACCCGATTAGCGGCCGCATCAGCGATCGCCTCATTAAAGGTATCCCGCGCCTCACCAACCGTCACCGCCAAAGAAGCAGCCAAGCAGCGTTGTCCCGCACAGCCAAAGGCGGAATCGGCCGCAATCTTTGTCGTCATTTCCATATCCGCATCCGGCAACACGATAATCGGGTTCTTCGCCCCACCCTGCGCCTGAACCCGTTTCCCATTTGCGGTCCCGCGAGAATAGACATAACGCGCCACAGAGGTAGACCCCACAAAGCTAATCGCCCGAATCACCGGATGATCCAACATCGCATCGACCGATTCTTTGCCACCATGGACCATTTGCAACACACCGGGGGGCAAATTCAGATGCTCATCGACCAATTGGAAGATTTTTTGCATCGTCAAGGGCACTTTTTCAGACGGCTTCACAATAAACGTGTTGCCACACGCGATCGCATAGGGCAAAAACCAAAATGTGATCATGCCAGGGAAATTAAATGGCGCGATACAGCCACAAACACCGACCGGCTGACGAATCATCAATTCATCAATCCCACGCGCAATATCTTCAGAAATATCCCCTTGCATCATCTTGGGAATGCCACAGGCCACCTCTACATTTTCAATCGCCCGTACCATTTCACCTTGTGACTCTTTAAACGTTTTGCCACATTCTACGGTGATAATTTTGGCGATCTCATCAAAATTGTCTTCCAACACCTGTTTCAGCTTAAACAGGTATTGAATCCGTTCCCCAGCGGGGGTCGCTCGCCAAGCGGGAAAAGCGGCCGCAGCCACCTCCGCCGCCCGATTCATATCAACGGCCGTATCCATCGGCACCTGCGCCAACAGTTCGGCCGTTGCCGGATTCTTCACATCCAAAAACTCGGTCGCATTCGCCGCAACCCATTCACCGTTAATGTAATTCAGTAATTGTTCGCTCATCAGTCATCCTTAAAAGTAAGAGACGCTTTGCTCAGAAACGGAGACAGAGACAGAGACGCTTCGCTTAGAGTAAGAGATAGATCCGCCTCCGCAATCCAACAACGAACCGCCAAACACACTTCTTACTCTGTCTCTCTTCTCTGTCTCTCTACTTAATTAAAGTACCGCTCATCGCCGACATTCGCTTCATAATTCGCTCGAACTTCTTGTGTCGCTTCACTGGTCGAAACTTCCGCAATCGGAACATCCCACCATGTGTAACCAGGAGCACCAACATAGCGGTCCGTTTCTACGTAGATACAGCAGGTCCGATCAACCGATTTCGCATCTTGAAGTGCTTGGCGTACATCGGCAATCGTTTGACAACGGAAGGTGTGTGCCCCCAAGCTTTCAGCATTCGCTGCTAAATCAATCGGCAAGAAATCGACATCATATCCTTTGTCATCTTCTTGGTGTGAGCCATCTGCATTTTTGAAAGCGTAACGGGTCCCAAATCCGTTATCCCCAATCGAACGAGACAGCGCTCCGATAGAGGCATACCCTTGATTGTTAATCAAAATAATGACGATTTTGTACCCTTCTTGGATCGATGTCACGATTTCTGAGGGCATCATCAAATAAGAAGCGTCCCCCACAACCACATAAACTTCGCGACTTGGGTCAGCCATTTTGGCCCCGATACCACCCGCGATTTCATATCCCATACAGGAGTTGCCGTATTCGAGATGATATTGCTTGGGATCGGTCGTCCGCCATAGTTTATGGAGATCCCCCGGTGCTGAACCGGCCGCATTCACAATAACATCTTGGTCATCACAGAATGTATTAATCGCCCCCAACACTTCCGGCTGAGAAGGCAATGGCTCGTTTTCTTTGTTGTAGTAATCGGTCACGATCTGATCCCATTCAGTTGCCAAGCGGGTGGCACGGGCTTGGTAATCAGCGGCCGTTTGCCAGCCAGACAGCATATCGGCTAGTGCTTTCAACGTTTCCCGCGCATCACCGGTCAAAGGGATCGCACCTTGTTTATGCGAATCGTATTCCGCAATATTGATGTTGATAAATTTCACATCGGGGTTAGCAAATGCGGTCAAAGAGGCGGTCATAAAGTCATTCAGGCGACTCCCAATCGTAATCACCACATCCGCTTCTTTAATCAGTTCATTGGCCGCTTTATTCCCTGTAACCCCAACCGCACCAAGGGCTAAACGATGTTGATAATGCAAAGCCCCTTTACCCGCTTGGGTTTCACCCACAGGAATACCGGTCGCTTCGCAGAATGTCTGTAGCTCGGCCGTCGCTTCACTATAAATCACCCCACCCCCAGCGATAATCACCGGCTGTTTGGCCCCTTTAATCATCTCGGCCGCGCGCATCATCAAACCGGCATCCGGCAACGGCCGTGGAATATACCAAACTTTCTTTGCAAAAAAGTTCACCGGAAAATCAAACGCTTCAGACTGAACATCATGGGGCAAACCGATCGTCACCGCACCGGTATCCGCTTGCGAGGTTAACACCCGCATCGCTTGGGGCATCGCAGCCAAAAGCTGCTCCGGCCGATTTAAACGATCCCAATAACGAGAAACCGGTTTAAACACATCATTGGCAGACAAATCCATCGAATACGGCATTTCAACCTGCTGTAACAAAGACCCCGCAGAACGACGAGCGAAAATATCTCCCGGCAAAAGCAGTACGGGCAAGCGATTAATCGTCGCACCGGCCGCCGCCGTAACCATATTGGTCGCACCCGGCCCAATCGATGTGGTACACGCCATCGTCTGCAAGCGGTTTTTCATTTTGGCATAACCGGCCGCCAAATGAACCATCGCCTGCTCATTACGGGTTTGATAGTAAGGCATCGACGGCGTCTGATGAAGTGCTTGCCCCATCCCCGCCACGTTTCCATGGCCGAAAATACCCCACACACCATTAATAAACTTATGCTCAACACCATCTCGTTCGGTGTATTGATTGTCCAAATAATTGACCAAAGCTTGCGCCATTGTCATCCGTTTTGTCTGCGCCATCGTTTCTCTCCAATATTCAGAAAATATGAAATATGAAGTATGAAATATAAAACCCTGTATTCATACTCCATACTTCATAATTGATAGTTAATCTGGGTAGCTCGCGATTTCACTAATCTTCACCGGCCGCTTCTCTTGCAATGATTTCAAAGCTGCCATCGCCAAGACCACCGATTCACGGCCGTCATGCACCGTTGCCGGTTCCGTAGTGTCATTCACCACACAATCCACAAACGCTTTCATTTCGTTTTTATAAGCATCCATGTATCGCTCAAGGAAAAAGTAAAGCGGTTTCTCTGAAACCACCCCATCCGCCCCATAAAATGTATGGGTGTTGGGATAATCATTCTTCACATCGACCATCCCTTTCGAACCGAACACCTCGACCCGCTGATCGTACCCATACACCGCTTGACGGCTATTATTGATCGTGCCCATCGCCCCATTCTTGAATGTCAGCGTCACAATCGCCGTATCGACATCACCCGCTTCACCAATAGCGGGATCAACCATCGCCCCACCCAGCGCATACACCTCTTCGACTTCACCAAACAAAAAGCGAGCCATATCGAAGTCATGGATCATCATGTCCATAAACAAGCCACCAGATACTTTAATGTAGGAAATCGGTGGTGGTGCGGGGTCGCGGCTGGTAATTTGCAACACATGCAAATCCCCCACACGGCCGGCGTTAATCATTTCACGCACTTTCATAAAGTTATGATCAAAGCGACGATTAAAACCGATCATGCATTTGACACCCGCTTTTTCCACGGCCGCCAGAGCCTCATCGATCCGACCTAAATCATGATCAACCGGCTTTTCACAAAAAATATGTTTCCCCGCTTCGGCCGCGCGAATCATAAACGCCGCATGGGTATCGGTGCTAGAACAAATCAAGACCGCATCGATCTCATCATCCCCAAAAATATCTTGTGGATCGGTGGAATAACTGATCCCATATTGTGTGCCCAACGCTTCGGCCGATGCTTCATAAACATCGACAACGCGCGTAATCTTGGCATCCCGTACGTCTGCCGTAATCGCGGCCGCATGGACTTGTCCGATCCGCCCCGCTCCCAATAACCCTAGTTTAAGTGGTAAATTCATAAATTTTTCCTTCTCTATTAGACTTTATCGGAAATAATTTTATGTCAATTATCTAGATCGTGATAGAAGATAGGGATTGGGAAATCGCCTCAGCAAAGGCTCCTCCCTATCCCTATCTTTGGTCTCTATCGCTTTATTTCCGATAAAGCTTATTGAACTAATTGACTATTAAAAATCCTAGCCCTGTCGGATTTGGTGGGAGTTGATCAATTAACGATTGTCATTCCCAC
>WTJY01000526.1 GCA_011524645.1 Anaerolineales bacterium
GCCGCTGCAAAACCCCCTTGGAGGGTAAAAAAATTTTGATGACAACTTGTTCGTGGACCCCCCGACTACTCACCCCTATTTTTCTCCCCAACTTTCAGTTATAATGCCCGATTATGGCAAAAATAGGCGTAGACTTCGGAACAACGCACACCAGTGCGGCTTATTACAACTCAAAGCAGAGCAAACTGCATTTTATCGATCTGGACACGGTCAATTCCGACCCCAAACTGCTCCGTTCGATGCTATACATCACTCGAGAGCAAGAAACTTTACTCGGCCGTGAAGCGGTCGAAACCTACTTGCGCGAAGATACGGGACGTATCGCCCGCTACGAAGAGAAAATGGTCGGAACCATCGAAAACACCGTGGCCCAAACCCAGCGTGGCCCGACCGATCCCGGTGGCCCGATTCACATCATCTACGATGTAATTATCGAAGAGGATGTCAGCGCCAACGGCCGACTCATCCAATCGATCAAAACCGGCTTACGTGACCCAGAATATACCGGCACCAATATCTTCGACCGCTTCTACACACTCCCAGAACTCATCAGCCTTATCCTGCTCCAAGTACGACAACAAGCCGAGAAAGAGCTCGGCGAAAAAGTAACCACCGTCACCCTCGGCCGTCCCGTCGATTTCTCCCCCGATCCCGCTGTGGACAAAATGGCCCAAGAAAAATTGCACCAAGCGGCCGAACTCGCCGGGTTCAAAGAAATCTCTTTTGAAAAAGAGCCGATCGCGGCCGCCCTCTTCTACACCCATACCCTAACAGAGCCGGAAACCGTCTTCGTTTTTGATTTCGGCGGTGGGACACTCGACATGACCATTATGGAAGTCGAACCCAATCAGCCACCCAAAATCCTGGCAACACAAGGTGTACTCGTCGGTGGGGACGACCTAGATAGCGCCCTCATGCAAGCCAAAGTAGCTCATGCCTTTGGCACCACCTCGACCATTGATCGGGATGGTGCACCATTCCCACTCGAAGTCACCAATCTACTCAATCGCTGGCAAACGATCCCTTCACTTTCCCGTGCCGAAAACCTCTCCCTCATTCGGCGCGCCCGTCAATATGGCAACAACCCGGTAGCATTTCATGCGCTCGAAGTCTTGGCCAAACAAAACTATGGTTTCAGCCTATTTCAACATATCGAACAAGCCAAACGTCAACTTTCATCCGAAACCGATACCCGCATCGTGATGAATCCGGAAGAGGCGATCAATCTCGATATTCCGATCACTCGCCGCGAATTCCAAGCCGGAATCGTCACCCAAGTCGCTCAAGTCCAAAAAGGGCTGACACACGTGCTACGCAAAGCGGAAATGTCGCCAGAAACGATCAGCACCATTGTCACCACCGGTGGCTCGTCTCTCATTCCGATCTTCCAAATGATCTTGCAACGGAAATTTCCAAATGCACGGCTCGTCCAATCAGATACCTTCGGTAGTGTCACGGCCGGGCTCGCTCTCCGAGCCAGCGGCGCTCAAATCGACAATAAATCATAACCAGAACCCCCTTCACCTCATCAATCAACAATCCAACACGAAAACTCTAAAATTTCATGCTTTCTCTTATCAGTATCGGTCCCGGAGACCTCAACTATATGTTACCTGCCGCACGCGAAGCGTTGCGACAAGCCGATGTGGTTATCGGTTACAAAATCTACCTCGATCAACTCGAATCGATTTTACGCCCGGAACAAACCCGTGAAATCAGCCAACTCGGGCAAGAAATGGCGCGCGCCGAACGGGCCGTCACCTTGGCCCAAACCGGCCGTTCTGTCGCTATGGTCAGTAGCGGCGACATCGGCATTTACGCGATGGCCAGCCCGATTTTCGATGTCCTTCGCCAGCAAAACTGGACCGGTCATGAACCGGAAGTAATCGTCTACCCCGGCGTTAGCGCAATTCAAGCCACGGCCGCGCGGCTCGGCGCTCCGCTCGGCCATGATTTCTGCACCATCAGCCTGAGCAATTTGCTCACCCCTTGGCCGGTTATCGAACGACGGGTTATGGCGGCCGCTTGGGGAGATTTTGTCATCGGTTTTTATAACCCTCGTAGCCAAAAACGGGATTGGCAATTACAACGTGCCATCAATATCCTGCTCACCCAGCGAACCCCAGAAACACCGGTCGCCATCGCTCGCAACATGACACGCCCCGATGAAGCGGTCACCATCACCACACTCGGCGAACTCGATGTAACCCAAGTCGATATGTTTACCCTTGTGTTGGTCGGCAACAGCCAAACCTATCTACTCGGTGGCCGGATGGCCACCCCACGCGGCTACGTCGGCGAAGAAAGTACCGAAACAAGCATAGAAAATCACGCCAAAAATTCCCTCTATCCGGTCGCCTTAAACGGTATTGCAGGCGCACACACCATTGTCGTCGGCGGAGGCCCCGTTGGCGAGCGCAAAGTACGCGGCGTTCTCGCCGCTGGTGGTCGTGTCTTGCTCGTCAGCCCTGAAGCCACATCCGGCTTGCAAGAGCTAGCCGCGTCTGGCACCATCGACTGGGCACAACGGCCGTACAAAGCCAACGACATAGCCGGTGCCAAGCTCGCCTTCGCCGCCACCAATGTTCGCGAAGTCAACGCCCAAATCGCCATTGAGGCACAAGGGATGGGCATTCTCTGCAATGTCGCCGATGCGCCCCACGAAGGAGATTTCCATAGCCCGGCTGTCCTGCGTCAAGATGGATTGGTCATCGGCATCAATAACACCACAAAAAAACCGAAACGCGCCGTCGCCATCCGCAACAAAATCAGCGATCTGCTCGACAAATAACCACACCCCCCCCCTCTGCGGGGCCAAATATACGGAACCGTCGTCATTAAATCCCCACTGCTATCATATCCGTAACACTGAACATTATTACTAGCCGCCGTTCCGCTATACCCAAGTGCCGCAAAGCACAAATTATCGGTCCCCGCAATCACTTTATCCAGAGCCTCTTCTTCGATCGCTCGATCATAAACGGCCGTTTATAGTTGCCGATTCGCAAACAAAAAAACGGCCGCCAGAACCACCAATAAAATCCCCCCCATCACCACCAACCACAAGCCGGGCACGGCCGTTTCACCTTCATCATCCACTAAAACAGCATCGCCACCGGCATTGATCGTATCACCCGTACGGAGCTGGACCGCCTGAGCAACCTCACCCTCTAGATCAACGATAGGTGTCGCAACCGCCACGGTTACAGGGGGCACAGTCACAACAGGAGCAGAGATCACAGCCGCTTGGGGGGTAAATGTTGGCGAAAAAACGGCCGGTGCAGGAGTCTCAATTACGGTCACCGCATCGGTTTCCCAATCGGCCGTAGCCACCACAAACAAATCTCCCGGCTGTAGCAACTCTTCCCCTTCTAAACCATTCAACGCCAATAACTCATTAAGCGTCAGACCGAAACGGCCGGCAATTCCCAGCAATGTATCACCGGTTTGCACCACATACGTCAACTGAGGGGTCGCCGTTGGTGGAGGCGATTCCCCTTCACGCAACCGCACCCGCAACTCGTCCCCCGGCTGAATCAGCGCATCTTCTGGCAAATTATTAAACAAAAGCAAATCAGACAAAGCGATGTCGTGAATCGCCGCCACCGACCACAATGTCTGCCCCTCGCGCACCACATGACTAAATGCAGGTGTTGGTGTTGGGGGTAATGTGTCACTCGCTCCCAACTGAATAATGACTTCATCCCCCGGCTGAACCAATGCATCTTCGCTCAGGCTGTTAAACCGTAAAATATCACTCAATGGCACTTCATAGTAAGCCGCTAAGGTCCATAGCGCCTGACCTTGCCCCACTGTATGGGTAATCCGGCCATCACCATCCGGCTCCGCCAGCACCAACGGGGCAACCACCAGCGGAGCCGCTTGCGACACAGAAGATCCCGTTGGTGCCGTTTGGCTCACAGGGGCGTTCGACGGCCGACCAACCACCAACGCAAACCGGCTCTGATTCCCAGCCACATACCCCACCCCAGCTTCCGTATGGCGTGTAGACACCAACGTATTGTAGTGAACCGGACTGTTTTGCCACCAAATCAGTCCCCGTTGCGGAGTCATCCCGCTTCCCCCGACAATATTTTCAACCACATACCCGTTATATCCCACCGCATTGGCACGGGTTTGCGGGGTCGATCCGTTAACACCACTATGGGTATAAATACCGGTCTGTGCGATATAGTTCGCCTGTTGCTGTGCCGCAATCGCCAGTGTTCCATTCCACGTAAAAGCGGGTAGCCCCAGTTCCGCCCGAAACTGATTGATCAACCCGAACATCTCTAACGACGGGTCTTGTGCCTGCACGGCCGAACGGCTCGATCCCAAAGTCACCCCCAACACCGCACAAAACAATATCCAGTAAAAAACCTTTTTCTTCATAACCGCGCACTATAGCACCCAGAAAAGTCGCTCGCATTCATTTTCACTAGACGATTATTTTAAGTGACAAGTAACAAATGATGAATGACGACTAAATAGGTATCATCGAAACAAATTAATCATGTCAGTTAGTAGTCTTGCAGGCCATAGCTTTGTAAAATCGATACCGAAATGTAATGATCTGACGATTTCAGACCTACATTTACCTTCAGACTATGAATACACCCATCATCTCAGTCAAATATAGCCCGCAGGGTGCTGCTCTAGCCGTGAGATTTATCCCACCGGCATACCATTCCTCAACAATCACATCTCCATAAGATAACTATGTCCGTTTCACGGTTTCCTCCCCCATCCATATTCTTCTTCCTATTATTATTTCTCTCCATAACAGGGTGTCAACCACCGGCCGTGGCCCAAATCACCCCCACACCCACAGAAACAGCGACAAACACCCCTCTCCCACCACCGGCCATCGAACAAGCCACAACAACCCCACTGCCGACCGACACCCCAACACCCTCGCCCACCATCACAC
>WTJY01000160.1:0-4343 GCA_011524645.1 Anaerolineales bacterium
TTAATACAAAATAACACATTTTCATATAAATATTAAAATCAATTACAACCCCTGTCTCCTCACCGAGGTGCATCGCCTATAAAAACTTAGCTCACAGCCTTAGAAGGCATCGTCTTATTGTGCAATCAACCCAAACGCCATCGCACACACCTCTCACATAGACGCTAGCCGTAAAGAGTACTATTCAATTTTATGTCACATCTATAGCAAATTCCGTGTGTTGGTGTTTGATGCGGAATCTTAGTACTCTAACATCTCTAGTTGGTGAGAAAAGAGAATGTCTATCTAAAAATTTACCAGAACCGCTGTGGTTAAATCAGCCTATCTATAACCATCGCTCGATTTGCCCGTAAATTCAATCCTGCCTAAGTACTGTTTAGCTAATCAAGCCGGACATCGGGCCACAAAGCCCTTCTATCCCCCACCCATTTCGATGCTAGCGATCTCTAAATCTTCCTGATCACGGCCGAGCTGTTTCAAAATCTTATGGTGATACTCTTCCGTAATCGGGTAACGGGCCACGACAAAAAAGCTAATAAAGACCAAAGTCGCTGGTACAAAGCTCATAAACATGCGAATCGTGAGCAAAACTTGATCCGATTGCTGAATCGCCCCCGCACCACCGGTCCCTTCTTGGTATCCAACCAATGCGAGCACGCCACTCAGCGCCCCGATCGCAATACTACGGCCGATCTTGTTCACAAAGCTCATATAACCATAAAATACGCCTTCACGCCGCGCCCCATTTTCCGCTTCATCGTAATCAATCACGTCCGGCAACATACTGTAGGGAACCAACAATGCCACGGCCGCACCGCTCCCCCCCAAGATCGCCAAGCCAACAACAACCGCAAAGGGTGCTTGCTGAGGCAGGAAAAACGCCCCCGCAAAGATCAATGCCCAAATCGTTCCACCCACATAGTAGACATTCTTCTTGCCGATAAACTTGCTCAACCAGCCATAAAAAATCACAAATACCACGGCCGACAGTTGCAGAACCACGATCATAATCGCCAAGTTTCCACCATCAGGCTGAAGCCATAGCTGCAAATATTGCACAAAATAAGTCTGTACGATCCCCACGGCCACCCACGCAAACAAATAGAGCAAAATCACCTGCCGAAATGGGACAATCCGGAACGTCATTTGGATATTCTCAAAAAATGACGGCTGTTTAACAGTACGATCAATTTTGGGGTTCTTTTCCGGCGTAAACAAAGTCGGTGCGAAACCGGTAATCAAAATCAAGCAGAACACAACAATCGAAGCGGTGAAATAAGCCTGTTGCGGATCAGGCGCATCTTGCACAAGCAGCGCGAAGGTAACAGTACCCAGCAAGGCGCCAAAAAGAGAAAACGCAAAGCGATAAACATTAATCTGTGTCCGTTCACGATAATCATCTGTCATCTCGGCCGTTAGGGCGGCATAAGGAACATTATGCATCGTATAAAAGGTATCGAGCAAGATTACAACGACTGTGTAGTAGGCAAATTTACCCCAAGGCGCAAAATCAGGGACACGCCAGCTTAAAAAGAAAAAGACCGCAAGCGGCACGGTCGCCATCAAAATCCATGATTTACGACGGCCGAAGCGTGATTCCCAACGATCATTCACCTGTCCCATCAGCGGATCATTAAAGGCATCCCACACCCCTTTGATCAGAAAAAGCAATGTGACCATATAAGCTTCTAGCCCAGCCACATCGAGCCAGAATGTATTAAACAGATAACCGGTCGCGCCACCAACGGCCGCCGTCGCCACATCGCCAAGACCATAGAAGGTCTTAATTTTGACAGATAATTTCTCATGCATTGTGCACTTTTCCTATTTTAAATAGCAGGGTGAATGAAGTCTAACAGCGAACTATAACGCAAGTTATAAGGGGTGCAAACTAGTGTCTTACGCCACCTGAAATGATAGGAATCGTGTCAAGCTAGCGACGCAAATCAGTGGAGCACCTGCCGAAGCCTGAGCGGTGTACACGCGCTTTTAGTGAGGCTCACATGTATCCACTTTGCCTTCGGCAAGCTCAGGCTCCGTTTTCATTAAGCCCAACGGCCGTTGCTCTAGCTGGGGTATTTATGTCCCCAACCCGCCCCCTTATTCCCATGCAGATTCTAAAAAACAGAAATCGATCCCAAGTTGCAGGCTATTTCTAATATTGAAAGGGGTATAATGATCAGAATTGAATATCGTAAACTACTCAAAAACAAAAACATGCTTGAAATCGGATTTATTATCCTCTTAATCCTCGGCAACGGCTTTTTCGCTGCGGCCGAAATGGCCTTCGTCACCGCAAAAAATACCAAACTACGCACCCTCGCCGAACAAGGGGACACACGCGCGAAAAAAGTGCTTGACCAACGCAAAGATAGCAGTAATTTCCTCGCTATGATCCAAATCGGCACCACGCTAGTCGCCACCCTCGCCTCGGCCGTGGGTGGGGCCTCGGTCGCCGGTTTGCTCACCCCCATCCTTGAACCGATCTTGGGTGTTTATGCTGAAAACATTGCCTTGGCTCTAATCGTGTTGGCCATCACCTATGTCACCCTTGTCGTGGGAGAATTGGTCCCCAAACAACTGGCAATGCAAAACGCCGAAACGATCGCCCTCACGCTGATCCAGCCACTCAACATGCTACAAACGGTCCTGTGGGCACCGATCAAACTACTCGACCTATCAGTTGATCTCGTCACATGGCTCATGGGGCGCACCGAAGAACAGCAGCTTGAGTTTGAAACGACCGAGGAACTCGCCATGGCTGTTCAACAAGCCGCTTCAGATGGTGTGATCGATCCTGGAGAGGAAAATCTAATCGCCCGAATCTTTGATTATGCGGAAGCAAGCTTGGTCGAGATTATGACCCCACGGCCGAATATTTATACCCTCCCCCATAATTTGACAGTCAATAAGGCACGCCATCTATCGACCGAATCCGGTTTTTCCCGCTTTATCGTCATTGAAGATGAACTAGATCGTTATCTCGGTTATTTGCATATCAAAGATTTGCTCACGGCCGAGAGTGAGAAAGAAATCAATGCATTTGTGCGGGAGTTAATCGTCTTTCCCGAAAACATGAAAGTCCCCACCGCGTTTAACCGACTGATCCGTTCTGATGCCCATCTTGCAATTATCGTCGATGAATTTGGCTCGGTCGTCGGCTTAGTCACCGTCGAAGACATGCTTGAAGAAATTGTCGGCGAAATCGAGGATGAACACAGTCAAGGAAAACCATCAATCACCCAAGAATCGGCCGGTGAATGGCTCGTCGATGGGGCCACATCCTTGCTTGACCTGCGCAACACCCTCGGCTTAGAACTACCTGATGCCGGGGATTTCAATACGGTGGCAGGCTACTTCTTACACGTCCTAGAAGCGATTCCCCATGTGGGCGATGAACTCACACACGGGGATTTCAAGCTGTCTATCAAAGCGATGGAAGGGGCTCGTATCGCCCAAATCCATTTGAAAAATCAAAATCTAAACACATCAGGGGAGGTTTAGCTAAAATTAGTAGCTCGGGGCTTCAGAATAACAGCTTCATATGCACGAAGAACGCATATGAAGCAAACTACATAGTCACTAAAAGGCGAAGTTGTCGTAAAGACCCTAGCCACGAGTCTTTGAAACAAACGGCCGATCCCAACCAGCTAAAAACAAACTCTTTCAATCATACACTCAAGAAAATGTACTATGGACACACTATTGTTAATCGTTCACACCATCGCCGGCACAATCGCACTGATTAGCGGGCTAATCGCCACACTCAGCAAAATGCAAGACATCGACCACAAATGGCATGTCCGGTCCGGCCGTGCCTTTTACTACGCCATGATCGTGATCACAATTACCGCTTTTGGCCTCATCGTAACGCGACAAAATGCACCCATGTTCTTTGTTACCGTTTTTAGCTTTTTCTTTGCTTATGTCGGCTGGCGCTTTGCGAAAAACCGCTCGGGCCAAGCAACAACAGCAGATCGCTACACCACCCTCGCCATGATCGGTTTTTGCCTCATCATGGCCGCCTATGGCATCTATGGACTCACAACAGGAGAGCCGTTCGGTATTATTTTGATCGTCTTTGGGGTCATAGGCACCTTAAACGGCCGTACCGCAGCAGCAGCCTTTCAAAACGGCACAGCCAAAGGAAAAGAGCGCATCGTACAACACCTCAATTTTATGCTAGGCGGCTTCATCGCCACCCTAACCGCTTTCTCCGCCATCAACGCCCCACGTTTTGTCGGTTATGATAATTCGGCCGCTTTAATCATCGCGTGGCTTTTTCCCACCATCATCTTCGTCCCCATCATGGTCATCTGGGAACGAAGAATCAAGCAAGGTGT
>WTJY01000160.1:4353-6680 GCA_011524645.1 Anaerolineales bacterium
GGAATGTAGGTACCCAAATACAATTAAACAGATGGGCTTCGTTGCTTGCGCCAGTAAACCCACCCTGTCAATAACATCAATCCCACGGCGACCCATACCAGCGTAAAGGAACCGGAGTCGCTGTTAGATGACACTTGCTTCATACTGACCGAGGTTGGGGAGAATGTCCACATATAATCCTCAACCTCACCATTAGACGCGATCCCAGTATAGCCATGAGTCTCATCAATCGTACCATCCGCCATCAACAAAGCGGCCGCTTCATTCTCGAACAGGCGGAATCGGGCGAACACATTGATATTGGACCCACCCAGTGTCCCATCCGGTGAAAATGTGCCATCTGGAATATCCACATTCACACTGTTCGATCCAGCCAATACTGACTGATGCGCCACAGTATCAAATACGCCGTCACCGTTAAGGTCAAACCAACCTACGAGATAACCGGTCCCGCCAGTGACAGTCACATCGACTTGTCCCCCATTTGTTCCATTGTCCCAATCGGCTAAATTCGTTTGCACACCATCTTCATCGGAACCGTCATTTGAAGCCCCTGCGTTCGGTTGCCCATTCCCTTCCGTATCGACCGTCGCGCCAAGCCAAATCGCCCCAGAGCCATCGGGTGTACCATCATCTGAATTTCCATATACAACATGGCTAGCCCCAACCCCTTCACCTAAATTGGCGTTATTGGTTGGATACGAACCGGATACATCTGTGTCTGGTAAATCTCCCCAATCGAGAGAGGAAATAAGCCCCGCATCCCAGTCAGGATCACTTTCACCGGGATCTAACAGGGTCAAATCCATCTCCCCCGTGAGTGGGTCAGCATCTGAATCGTTGGCATCGGTTGAGCCGCTGGCATCTTTTGTCGTCATCGAATATCCGGCCGGAGGCAGAATAATGACTTTGTAGTCACTAGGTTCGAGACCCGTAAACATATACTCACCATTGCTGTCTGTGGTCGTCGCAGACACCAACAAGCCGTTGTTATCAACCAGCTGGACAGTGACACCAGTGACACCGGGTTCTCCACCGTCTTGAATCCCATCTTTATCGATATCGAGCCAAACTTTGTTCCCAATTTCGGCCGGATTAGTCGGCAGTGGCGTAATACCAGCATCCCAACTGGGATCATTCTCACCAGGGTCCAGCAATGTCAACGCCATCTGACCTGTAGAATCAGCATCTGAATCGTTTGTATCGTCACCCGTACCATCTTGGGTTGTGAACTTATAGTTGGCGGGGAGTGTCGTCTCATCAATGTCTACATAATAGTAGCCAGGAACAAGGTTCGTAAACGCATATTCGCCGTCCGCATCGGTCGTCGTGCTCCCAGCCAATGTGCCGTCTGGATAATACAAGTTCACCGTCACGCCAGACACGCCACCTTCACCCGGCGTTTGATCCCCAAATCCATCATCATCAAACCAAACCGTATCTCCAATTGAGGCGGGTAACCAGAAACCGAAATCATTGGTTGGGTATTCAGAGGGATCAGTTAAGACATCTACACCAGTGACCACCCCCACCGTGGCGGTAATGACAGGTGTTGTACCAACATAGCTACCATCCGAGTCGATTGAGTCGTTGGCGTTCCCGTTTACATCTTGTGTCGTTAGGGTCATTCCTGAAAGCGCACCGCTGGTGAAATCATCTGGGTTGTCTAGTTTAATGACGTAGATACTGCTCGGTGTGAGCCCATTGAAACGATAAAACCCGTCAGAGCTGGTCAACGTTTTTTCAATTAAGGTGATGCCATCTGACTCATAGAGGGAGACGGTTACCCCAGCAAGTGGCGTTTCATAAGCACCTTGGAGACCATCATTGTTTTCGTCATACCAAATATAGTTGCCCAAACTCGTCTGTGTCGATGTGTCAATCATTTTTAGACCGACCTGAATCGGTTCGGAGTCCAAAAAACGAGAACCAGAAGCACTATCATCATAAACTCCGCCAAAAGCGAATGAGTTCCAAGCAATGGCATCTGTATCAAGTGTGTCGCCATCACACAAGGGGTCGTCACAGCCAGGTGGATTCCCCAAAATACCCACGGCAACTGTAATACGGAGCCACTCATCCGCTTCAAATGGCGTAGCAGGCTGGAAGCTAAAACCAAAGGATGTCGCTCCGGCCGCGGCCGTTCCACTACTAAGAGCGGTACAGGAAGCTGGTATCGAGCCATTCGCGTCTAAATTACCAGAGCCATCAAAGCGGCAGGGGTTGGTTGAAGAGGCATACATAGCACCAACCGTGTTAAGGTCAGAGGTCGGCACGGCCGTCCAAGTCGCTTTATCCGGAGACCGTTCAATCACAACTGGACCGGA
>WTJY01000160.1:6780-14974 GCA_011524645.1 Anaerolineales bacterium
CCATCGAAATCAACAGTATCCGTATCGGGGGGCCAATAGGCTTGTTGGCTTGCTGTATGACCTGCGCCCCACCCACACTCACTCGTGCTATTCATGGCCGCTTCAGGGGAGATCGGCATGTTTTGAATGACGGTCCCCCCTGTAACCCCCGCCTTGATTCGGGTATTAACCGCAATATAAAGCGGTGCCTCATAAGTTCTTGCGCTACCTAATGTACATCCATCGAACTCCCAACGAAGCAACGTCCGGCCGGTGCCATTAAAGTCTTCCTCAACCGTAAATTGCGGGTTGCTACAGTCAGGATCATCGGCCGGGTTGTAAGGAGCAAACCAAGGATCCTCCGTAGCATGAACAAACCACCAGCTGTTCCCTTCGGGATACGGAGCCCATTCTAGATTTGGATCAAGCAAGTCCACCACAACAGGGTTTTCCCAATGTACCCCACCACGGTCGGCCGCAACACGAATAATATAGCTTAAATCTGAGGGGCCCTGAGTCCGAGGGGGAAACGCATTCGGATCATTAAAATAGGTCCGAAAAGTCGCGGCCGATGGATACCAGACAGGAAGACCTTCCGGAAAATTGGCCATATTGTCCCCATCAATCGAGGAGGGATCAGGATATCCCACCGCATTTTTATACACGCTTGGCTTAGGTCCTTCCGCATCAACGTTAAAGTTGCTACAGGATGTCCCAACAGCCACATCAGATGAGACTAGGCAGTTTTGTACAATTCCGCCAGCAACCGGTGCAGCCCAGTTAGGCAACTCGCTATTTAAAAATGGATTAGAGTCAAGGAAGTAACCATTTAAATGAGCGTCACCAGAAACACCACTATTTACAGAGTAGCGAACCGATGTGACATTAAACATATACCCTTGATAACCATAAAAATCACTCACGAGTACACATTCTGCAGCACCCGCAGGCAACTCTCCTATCCAATTCATTGTTGTGTCATTAATTGATGCCAAAATGGAGTAGTAATTACCACTATTGGCACATTCAATTTCCACATCTGAAAATATCGTAGAATTCACTTCGACGGAAGTCACGATCATTGACGCTGGAATCGTATCTGTCACGATGTAAGTCGATCCATGAGAGGGGAAATCAAGGTCATACCCCATAGCTGAATTGACCGAAAGCTCTCCCTCCATGACATTTTTACTTAAGGCGCTAGGTGCAGACACTTCGGCCGGACATGTGGGCACATCGGCTGAGAGGTTGAAATTGACCGAATCTAGAGCGTCTGCTGATCCATCGGCCGAAAATGTTCCAGCCAAACTATAAGCCCCTGATGTTGCGCCACTGGGATCACATGCCGGAAAGCTCCCCTTAATGAAAAGAATGCCGGTTGATCCTGCATCAAGTTGTCCTGCGGGACTGTTGGCTGTCTGCAATCCCCAAGTCACAGCACCACCGCTTTCACTTGCGCTACCAACAAGTCCACCGGTACCGCTATATCCAGCAATATCAAAATTAGATGGGAGTACATTCTCGATTTCGGCGTTGAGGCAATGCTCCGTTAAAGACGCACAACGATAGCGAATCGTAAAAATGATTTCTTCACCCGGCTCTATGTCCGTTTTATTCGCCCTAATACTAAGAATAAGGTTTGGTGCCGCGAAAACGACGCCGACAACAGAAAAAGCAAACAAAAGAGATAGCAATGCAATCCCCTTTCGCAACATGACAAATGGTATCTTCGAACGACTTTGCTGTAATGTTTTCATGGATGGATCTCTATAGGGTATTGATGAGCATAGAAAGTCAGAAGAAAGCCCATTTGGCAAGTGAAGTCACTTTAAGCAAACAGCCTTTACATATCAATATCTTCACCAATACGAATGTCTAATTGGATTTGCACCCCTCCTATCAGTCGGGGTTGGGGGAAGTGTTTCTCTCCGGCTCCCCCAGTTCCTCTCCCTACCGGAGAGGGAAACTTTTGATCTAGCACAAATTAAAAATAGTTTAGCCAGTGCAATACCTTCGCTAAATTAATCAACTGTTTGGATTTGCTCCCCTCCTATGAGAAGGGGTTGGGGGAGGTAGATTTCTCCTCTCCTCTAGACCCTCTCCCGTTGGCAGAGGGGTGCTTTTGATTCGACGCGAATTAAAAATAATTAAGCAATTGCCCCGAGATATTTTTAATTCAAGGAATAAATTTACATTAAAGGCCAATAATCTGTTACAACGGCCTAAAAATGGCGCAGGTATTGCCAACCACCTGAGATTTTTTTAATTCAATGTATAAATCAATACCTTCGCCAAATTAATCAACTGTTTGGATTTGCTCCCCTCCTATTAGGAGGGGTTGGGGGAGGTGGATTACCCCTCTCCCCCAACCCCTCTCCCAACGGGAGAGGGGAGCTTTTGCTCCGACGCAAATTAAAAATAATTGCGCGATCTGCCCGAGATATTTTTAATTCAAGGAACAAATTTACCTTAAAGGCAAATTATTTGTCACAGCGATCTAAGAATGGCGCAGGTATTGATAAATCTGCCCTAATAAAAAACTTCTGTCACATGTGCCTAAAAGCAGATTTTCTCCCCCCTTTTAATTCGTTATAACGCCAAACAAACAGGTTTGTCAATTGTTCCATAAGTACTATAAGAACGAGGGGGATAATAAATCGCCAAGACGATTGGAGAGGAATTATTCTACACACTCAAACCATAATCATGTCAGAACAAATCTCAACCATTATGGTCATGTACCATTTTAGTCCCAAACCACGACTCTAAAGCACGTAGAATTCCTGATATCGATTTGATGTTGCACCACGCCTATATAATTGCTGGTTCTTTACGGTCAGTGGACACAAGGCTCTGCGATGTTGGAAAAATACGCCCTATCTTCCCCAGACCTCTACAATAAAGATTGGGTCGCAAAACAAGCGGTTCTACAAAAGTCAATGCCCACTGCAATAGAGCACAAAATGGCATTGCGAAGACCCTCGAACCCCATATAATGGAACAAAATATCGGCCAAACAATTCAAAAAAAAGATACTGGCTAACATTTTTTCCTTTATCCTTTACACTTTTTCCTTTACCAAATATGCCTTACCGTAGCACCGAAAAAACCCGCCAAAAGAAAGACGCCAAACGCACAGCCATGATGCAAACCGCTCTCCAAGTGTTTGCCGACAAGGGATACCATGCCGCCACCGTGCGCGACATCGTCAAGGAAGCGGGCGTGGCCATCGGCACTTTCTATTTCTATTTCCCCGACAAAGAAACCCTATTCGTCTATCTTTTCGACGAAACGGCCGACTTCCTAGTGCAAACCATAGCCCAAGCGATCAATGGCAAACAAACACTTCCCCGCCAAGTCGCATCCGGTGTGCAATCCTATGTCAACATCGCCCTCTATGAACCGGCCGTCGTTCACCTCATGCTCGTCGGTGGTATCGGCGCGGTCCCATCTCTCCACACAAAACGGGCAGCCTTCCGCGAAAGTCTGGTCAATCTATGGCAACGGCCGCTCGATACGGCGCTCGACCAAGAACAAATCCCCGAACAAAATACCCGCCGCATGTCAGAAGCGGTTGCTGGGGCCTGTGATGAAGTCATTCTCAATCTACTCAACTCCCCCGGTGCCGAAGACGAAGCGGCCGGTGCCGTGCGTGATCTCACCTTCTTTATTCTGCGTGGTCTAGGCTACCGCGAAGAAGAAAAAAGCGAATCTAGTTGAGCCTACATTCGCCACACAACACGCAAAATTCAGCATTGACAAAACATAATGTTAATTGTATCATTGGCCTTCGCTAAAATTAATAAAAAAGAAGCATATTCCTAATTAGTGCATGTACTAAACAAGACTAATCGTAAGCAAGTGATACGGGTGCAACAATTTATGTTGCGCCCTTTCTGTGTTTACCCCCTATGGCTGACTAACCGGTACAACCTCAGCCATTTAAGATAGGTAAGTCAAATTTGACATTCGTGTTGCAGGAGCAGGACTGAGAACATGACCAACCCAATTCGTAATTACGCCAAGACGGAAGCAGCGCTTGAACTGCCAAAGTTAATCGACGTACAGCTCACTTCGTTTGAACTGTTCAAACAAGAAAGCTTGTCTGAGTTATTTAAAGAAATCTCCCCAATTGAAAGCTATAGCGGGGACTTGAAGTTGTATTTCCCTTGTGATCTACCCGAAGTCGAAGGGTTCGATCTTAAGTATTGGTTCGGGGACCCGAAATACGATGTTGAAGAATGTGTCGAACGGGACATGAGCTACGCAGCTCCGCTTTACGTTAAAGTATTGCTTTACCGCTCTGACCTCGACCAACCGATCGTTCAAGACCTTTTCATGGGTGACTTCCCCTTAATGACCCGCGCGGGGACATTCATCATTAACGGGACAGAACGTGTCGTTGTTAGCCAGTTAATCCGCTCTCCCGGAGCCTATTTCGAAGCGGAATATGACAAAATTACAGGTCGGCCACTGGCGATGGCCAAACTGATTCCAGACCGTGGTGCTTGGATGGAGTTTGAAACACGCAAAACCGATTACCTCACCATCAAATTCAACCGCAAACGCACCGTCCCCGCTACCCTCTTCCTGCGTGCGATGGCGGCCGTAGATGATGGTCTTGCAAATCCCCTTATCAAAGAAGGAACCGATGATGAAATCATGGCTCTCTTCGAAGATTTGGATACCAACACGGAGCACATGTTCTTGTCCGGCACAATCGAACAAGAACCCCCTTGGGATCCAGAAAAGCCGGTCGCACACCAAGCGCTCATTGAATTCTATAAACGGATGCGCCCTGGGGACCCACCGACTCTCGATAATGCGACCCAATATTTGAAAGAGCAACTTTTCGACAATCGCCGCTATGACTTAGCCCGTGTCGGCCGTTACAAACTCAACAAACGTTTGGCTCTGCAAAACGAAATTCCACAACAACACCGCACCGTCACCCAGCACGATATCGTCCAAATGATGCGCCACATGATTCGTATCAATAACGGGGAAGCCCGTCCAGACGATATCGACCATTTGGGCAACCGCCGCGTGAAAACGGTTGGCGAATTGCTCCAAGCGAAATTGCGTGTCGGTTTGCGTCGCATGGAACGGGTTGTACGGGAACGTATGTCTATCCGCGATGCGGAAAATGTAACCCCTGTTTCATTAGTAAACATCCGCCCTGTTGTCGCCGCAGTCCGCGAATTTTTCGGCAGCTCGCAGTTAAGCCAGTTCATGGAGCAAGCGAACCCGCTTGCCGAATTAACCCACAAACGGACACTATCCGCTTTGGGACCAGGTGGTTTGCGCCGTGAACGTGCAGGCTTTGAGGTTCGGGACGTTCACCATAGTCACTACGGCCGTATTTGCCCCATCGAAACGCCGGAAGGTCCAAACATCGGTTTGATCGGCCGTCTCGCATCGTATGCACGGGTCAATAAATATGGCTTTATCGAAACCCCTTACCGCCGTGTTCTAAACAGCTTCAATGGCGACAACGCCAACATGATCGGTCACGATGTCTTCGCAGATGTTGTCAGTCCAGATACTGGCGAAATCTTAATCGAAAAAGGGGAAAGCATCACAGCTACTGTCTATGACGCGATCAAAAAAGCGGGCATCGAACAAGTTGCGGTCGTTCCATTCATCACCGACGAAATTATTTATATGTCGGCCGATGAAGAAGACCGCTACACCATCGCTCAGGGCAATGCGAAGCTCGACAAGAAGCGCCAGTTCGCAGAGCGACGTATTCCGGTCCGCCGTAACCAGCATTTCACCTTTAGCAACGTACAGCGCGTTGACTTTATGGACGTTGCGCCACGTCAAATCGTCGGTGTCTCCGCCTCATTGGTTCCTTTCTTGGAACATGACGACGCAAACCGTGCTTTGATGGGATCGAACATGCAACGTCAAGCGGTTCCACTCTTGATTCCAGACGTACCGATCGTAAGTACCGGTATGGAATTACAAGCGGCTCGTAACTCCGGCCAGGTCATCTTGGCTCAAGAACCTGGTGAAGTAATCAGTGTAACCGGTGACAAAATCACCGTTCTCGGTGAAAACGGCACCCGTGGTTACAACTTGCGCAAATATACCCGCTCAAACCAAAGCACCTGTATTGACCAACGGCCGCTTGTCGTAAAAGGTCAATTAGTAGAAGAAGGGCAAGTTTTGGCAGACAGCTACTCCACCCGTGGTGGTGAGCTAGCGTTGGGTCAAGACGTGGTCATCGCGTTCCTTTCTTGGGAAGGTGGTAACTATGAGGACGCGATTCTCGTCAGTGAACAATTGATTCGCGACGACAAATACACCTCTGTCCATATCGAAAAGCATGAGATCGAAGCGCGGGATACCAAGCTCGGTCCAGAAGAAATCACCTATGACATCCCCAACGTGAGTGAAGAGGCCTTGAAAGACCTCGACGAACGCGGGATCATTCGTATCGGTGCTGATGTCACTGAAAACGACATTTTGGTTGGTAAAATTACGCCAAAAGGTGAAAAAGAATTAAGCCCTGAAGAAAAATTGCTTCGCGCAATCTTCGGTGACAAAGCTCGTGAAGTCAAAGACTCTAGCTTGCGTATGCCTCATGGTTCACGCGGTAAAGTTGTCGATGTTCAAGTCTTTGATCGCCAGCAAGACCGTGACCTACCAGCCGGTGTCGAAACAATGGTTCGTGTGAGCGTGGCTCAACGACGCAAATTGTCTATCGGTGACAAAATGGCGGGGCGTCATGGGAACAAGGGTGTTATCTCTAAGGTCGTTCCGATCGAAGATATGCCCTTCTTACCAAACGGCCGTCCAGTTGACATCATCTTAAACCCGATGGGTGTTCCCGGCCGTATGAACTTGGGTCAGGTACTAGAAACCCACTTGGGTTGGTCAGCACTCCGTTCACACTTCCGCACCATCACCCCGGTATTTGACGGGGCGAAGGAAGATCAAATCCAAGCGGAATTATGCCGTGCCTGGATGATCGAACGTGCCCAAGAAGTAGTCAACGAATGGACTTGGGACTGGTTGAATGAAATCGAGTACAACACCGAGTCATTGGAAAGCGACAAAGAAGCGCGTTACCTCTTCCTATCTGCATGGTTAGGCGACATGGGATACGACATCGACCGTCTCCGTACCAATGAACGATACCAAGTCATGAGCACCACTCGCGAATGGTTGCGCAGCTTGGAATATGATCCAGACTTGATTATGCCAGCTGATGAAGAATCAGGTAAATTGAGTTCGCACTCTTCAGAAAGTGACGCGGCCGCTTATCGTGTCTCAACCATCGAATGGTATTTACGCACCCTTGCTAAATATCAACACGATATCCCAGAAGATCTTAATATCGCAGATCCAAGCTCGCTAAACGACGAAGAATTACATACCCGTGCAGCGGAACTCAGCTTCTACTTGCGTATCCCCACCCCATCGGCCGGTAAAGAATTGGTAATCGATGGCAAATCGGGTGATCCATTCGACCAAACGGTCAATATCGGTGTTATGCACGTTTTGAAATTGGCTCACTTGATCGAAGACAAAGCACATGCCCGTTCAACCGGTCCATACTCACTCGTTACGCAACAGCCACTTGGTGGTAAAGCACAATTCGGTGGGCAACGCTTCGGTGAAATGGAAGTTTGGGCTCTTGAAGCTTACGGTGCGGCCCATATCTTACAAGAAATGCTCACCGTTAAATCGGACGATGTCCAAGGCCGCGTCAAAACCTATGAAGCGATTGTCAAGGACGAAGCGATTGAAGATCCTGGCATTCCCGCCTCATTCCGCGTTTTGGTCAAGGAGCTACAGAGCCTTGGGCTAGCGGTTGAAGCGGTCACTGAAGGTGGTGATGTCATCCGCTTCGGCAAAGAGGATGATCGCAAAAACAAACATCGCGATCACTTCGTCGGATCAGGGTTGCTCGACTTGGCACGGAATACCCGTCGTTAGTCCCTAGCCTCTCTTAAATCAAACACAACGGCCGTGGCTTCTTCAATGAAAAGCCACGGCCGTTTTTAATTTCCCCACTCGCCGTTCGTCATTCCCCATCATTTATGCAACGTCCGCGCCCTAACCACGTATTGCCCATGTAACCCTTTGATTGGTCTCCTGTTTCGGTGCACAGAAGCGGGGGGCTAATCACTTATGGGGCTATATACATTACGGCGAAATCCCCCTATTTCTTACACACTTAATCGGAAAATATTGTAAGATAGCC
>WTJY01000099.1 GCA_011524645.1 Anaerolineales bacterium
ACCCCAAAACGAATAAAACATCCATTTTGATGGCGGTTTGGGCATAGATCGCCTTCTGAAATGCTGGGAAGACTTGCTGATGGGTACGCCATGAGAGTCGTTTCGGTCGTAAGATATAGGTCTTGCGGTCTTTGGCCCCGCTCACCACGCGGGGAATCGCGGCTTGATATAAACCGACAAATTTCAAATACTCAGCCAACCAAAATCCTTTGAGCCCCCCGACCGATAGGCCGTTCGCTTTGCTACGGTTCCCCCCTTTCCCTTTGCCCGGGTTCACGACTTGCAGCTGAGGCACCGCTTTTGCGAGAATGTCATGGTTTTTTGCCATTAGCTTCCAAGTAGCTTCGGCCGTCTCCCAATCGTTGGGCATCGTTTGGTATAGATCGAAAATAATCGCCAGCAGTTCCGCGAAACAGGCTTCGTGCGCTTGCCAAATTTCGACGAGGCCGTTATAAGCGGCCGTGGCTGACATCTGATTAATCATAGCCCATGTTGACCATTCGGCGACCGGGGGAGTAAACCCTTGCTCGCGCAAAACCTGTTCATCGCTTTCTTTTTTGCGGGCTTCGAAATAAGCGTTGTTTCGTTGTTGATGGGCCAAATAGTCGATCCCATTGGGAGCATTGACCTGTTTCTTCGCGGTATTTAGCCCCTGTATCAATTGCAAGAACGGAATCTGTGCTACCTGCTCCGCCTGCAAAGACTGAGCGAGATCGATCATATACACACTCCCCATATCTTGGAGGGTTAAACGGGTGGACAAACCGGATTCGGTCGCCAACACATCGATCAGCTTGGCTAACCCAAACGCTTCAAGCGTGTCGGCCGGTGTCCCTGTTCTTTTTTCTACAAAAAATCTGTTCATAGCCTTCTCTTCTCTGTCTAAAATGATCTACAACTGGCTCCGCTGATCAGCCAAGCGCAAAATACGAACCAACAAATGATAAAACAGCCTGTGTTCAAAAATGGAAACATCGCTTAAGAAAGTGGTGACGATCTCTTCTTGATCGATCTGATCCGGGACTATGCTCTCGAAATCGGGTGAGAGCCCAGCGATCCGCAACGCGTCGCGCACGGCCGCACCGGCCGCACGATGCATCCGGAATGATTGGTGGCTCGACACGCTCGGGGTATGGTGACACGCAATCGCCTGAAACGCCGCGCAAAAAAGGGCTTCATTCTGACCACAGATTTCCTCTAAAATCGACAGGGCGGCGATGGCACTTTCCCCAGCGTGGGGCGGCCGTTTGATCTTGAGTTTCTTTTGTGCCTCCCGTTGCGCCGCTTCACGGGGGTCATAACGGGTATGAGCCGCCATATAATCGGCCGGTAAAATCAAATCTTCTTCGTAAAAACGGTCTACCTGCTGATGCCAACAATGGGCCCATGCTTGCCACGCCTGATTGAGCTTGCCCAGATCATGGGCCACAAAAATAGCTTGACACATCTGATCAATCATTCCTGGCGTAAGCTGAAAGGCGGGGTTCGCTTCTATGCGAGATATGACATAGGCGAAATCATCTCGAATGGGATTATGGCGTTCACGGCCGTGGTCAATTCCATCCTTGTACGCTTTGTATAAACCGGCCACATGCTCGGCAAACGTTTCCTCCAGATAGCTGAACGATTTTCGCGTGACCTGACGCACCCGTAACGGGGAGCGAAACCGCTCTAATTCCGCGTCAGGCAATTCTGTTTCCGCAAAACGAAAGCCGATTTCCGGATCATAGCAGGCTAATTCTGGGCTAACTGCCAACACCGGCGAACCATACACATCGGCCGCGCTAGTCAGTGGATACCACGCGTAGGTATGACGGCCGCTGGGTGCCTCGTCATCGTCGACCGCTTTCATTCCCCAGAAGCGATATGATCCGCCTAATTGCGCAAATGCCCCCGCAATCGTTTGCGGGAAAAGGGCGAAGCCGTCATAGCTCCACGGGTTGGTCTGTAGCAAGTCATCGGTTTGCGGGCTGGAATGAATAAAAACAAAACGGTTGTTGACATCTCGAATCAGGTTGGGAATGAGCGAAAGGCCTTTGCTGTAATCGCGCATCGCATCGAGCAGTGCACCATGTCGAATTGAACGTCCTTGCTGTAGATCGGCTAGAATCGCCTGATCGATTGGCTGATGCACCGCGTCGATGAGCGCTTGTTCCCGCCGAAAACTCATGTGTGTGTCTGAAAATTGGGGTCGCTGTAATGCATCCCACGTTTTTTCACACAGCTGTAAACTGCGTGGGTCACGGCCGTAGGGCAGATAGTACGGTTCCCCCTGATCGTTGCGCGGCAGATAAACAAAGACACGGCCATGTTCATTGTCCCGCCGTGCACAGCGTCCGCCCCGTTGTAACAGTGACGATGCGGGGGCCAGCTCTGTATGAAGGACATCACAGGTCGCATCGACCCCGACCTCGATTACTTGAGTAGCGATCTGAATCAATTTACGGCCGTGATAATCACTTTGCCGTATGCCGAACTGATCTCGAATCCAATCTTCTTTGGCATCACGATCCGCTTTATAAAAGCGACTGTGTAATAAATGAATGTCGGCTTGGGCGAGCGCGCCGGTTGCCGTTAGTGTCGTTTTGAGCTGCTCGTAAAGCGTTTGAGCCGAGCGCACTGTGTTGCAAATACATAGGGTGCGTGGCACATCGTAGGCCAGAACAGCCTCGGCCGTTAACGGGGTATCGATGGCCAAGAAGCGGCGATCTTTGCCGACCTGAGAGCCGATCGTTTCCATTTCAAGTCGGCTATCGGCCGTGTTGGGGACCACAACCGCATTAAGTAACCGGCCCAAATCCTCTAGCATGGTCGAGGAAAATGTCGCGGTCATGATGACGAATGGGACCACTCCGCGTAACATCTGCAACATTTGGAGTGTTGTCCCCAACGTCGTGTCGGGATCGTACAGATGAAGCTCGTCAAACACCAAATAGCTAGACGATACCGCTCCCGCATTGAGATTGGCACGCCGCTTGCCTAACCCGTAAGGGATATTGAGAAAAGAGCTCAGAGTTTGATCGATAGTCGTAAAGATCAAATCCCCTTCAAATTGGGGATCATCCGGCCGGTCCCCCGTTTGGATACGGACATCTAGTTGTCGTTCGCGAAACTGACGTGCATATTCTCCAGCCATCTTTTTGTACTCGGCGACAAACTGATTCGCAAGCACCCGCATCGGTACAGAGTAGATGCATTTACGGGGAAAGGCCTCGGCCGGCCGTGTAAAGAAACTTTCGATAAATGGGGCCAAAGCGGCCCGCGTTTTTCCCGCGCCGGTCGGGGCTTGCAAAATCACCGAGCGGCCCGCCAAAAGATGTTGCTTGACTTGTTCTTGGTAGCGATAAAGGGGCATCGTTTAACCTCCAAAGAAATCATCGAGCATGGTATGGGGTGCAGTGGCAGAACGCTCTGAGCTAATCGCCCAGCCATATTGCTCAGCCATTGCTCTCGCTTCTCCCATTAGGGTTTGACGTAGCTCTGGCGGGTCTAAAACCTCGCAATCGGCACCCCAACCCCGAATCCACGGTAGCATTTCTTGCCATTCAGCCACTTCGGCCGACCAAATCAGATCCCCATTTCGCTCGGCCGTCACAGTTTCGTTAGGATGCCAAATCGTTTCCTGTAAACGCTGGGTCGCTTTTCCCCGCTTAAAACGAAGGGTGACCGGTTCGGCCGGTTTATCGCTATACCAAATGCCCCATGCATGACGCAACAACTGCTGCTCGTCAAAGTCGGCCGGTGGCTCAAACGACTCCGTTGTTAAGCTGGCCCGTTCGATGCGAGCCAGCTTAAAGGGGATGATCTTGTTGGCTTGATCACTGTGCGCGATCAGATAGGTGCTTTCGCTCCACAGTGATGGTTCGATCAGGTACGGCCGTACCACATGGGTCGTGGCGTGGCGGGCATCGAGCGCTTTATAGACCAAACGGACCTTGATATTGTCGACCCAAGCTTGGGCGACCGTTTCGACTACGGCCAAGCGTTCTGGCAGGCTTTTTTGTGACAGAACCGCGTCGGCTGCATGGACCAGCCGCTCGGTCATCGGCTTTTTAAGCGTGACCGCCAGTTTGCTCAACGCATTGGCCACGTGTGGTTGGGCGATCCGCGTTTGGCGAGAAGCGCGTCGCGTAGCCAGATAGAGCGCAAGTGCTTCATTGAGATTGACACGTACCGCTGACACGTATTTATTGCGATCGATATACCAGCGGCCGTGTTCATCTTTAATAAAAGGGACCTCTGTTTCCAGCAAGATACGATCTTTATAAGCGGTGGCTCGGGTCACTCCGATCCGTTTCGCCATTTCAATATCGGTATAGCCTCTTTGTTGATATAGCCTTTCCATTTCGCTTAACCGCTCACTGCGGGTCATTCCTCGACTCATAACGCCTCTTGTTTGATTTGATAGCTTGTGCTCATCTTATCAGACCCTATTTCACAAAATGGAAACAGTCGATTGATAAGATGAACGCAGTTTTGATAAATTGCGACAAATTTGATCACCCTATTTTTAATCACAGCTATAAATCCGGCCGTGGTCATCTTCCCAAAAGCGACAACCGGTTGCTGTTTCGACCACCGCCATATCTTTGGTGATCGTACTCCGCATCACCCCCAGCTGACTCGCTAACTCCGCTTTGGTCACCCCATTCGATGACCGCACAATATTAACGATCCGCCACAGACGATCTTGCTTGTTTTGTTTATTTCCGAACATGTTTGTACCTCCAAAAGTTAAGTTACAAACATGTTCACCCGAGGGTGTTTCCAGTACGGAAACATCTGGTGAGAAAATTGTTTCCATTTTTTGCGAGCACTTGGCGTAAGCTGAAATTAGCATTTAGGATGGATATTAAAATCGCTACTCCTGTCAGATTTGGTGGGAGTTGATCAATTAATGGTTGTCATTCCCACG
>WTJY01000400.1 GCA_011524645.1 Anaerolineales bacterium
CTATTTTTGTCGGCACGGCCGACAAAAATAGCGTGTTTTCTAATAGCCCCGCCCCGAGGGGCGGGGTTGGGGTGGGGGGATGAGCCGTAGAAACAACGTACATCGCGCTTAACTTAATGGCATTGGGGATTTAGAGTGGGGGTGAGCTGCAAAACCAAGCTAAATTCTAAAAATGAATTTTATTGAAAAGCCGTGGTCATTCACCATTCGCCATTCACCATTCCATCGCGTTATAATACCCTTAGCATCACGTAACCATTGCAATTGATGGGCTTATATACAAGGAAGCGATTACCGATGGAAATGGAAGAGATATTAAACGACCCAAAGTTTCAGAAGACTTTAGAACGCATCGCCCAGAACCAAAATTTAGACTTAGATGAAGTCAAAAAAGAGGCGGCCGTTTGCTTAAAAGAGCTTTACACCGTGCACAATCCGGTGGGGGATATGTTTGGGTATGAAATCGCCCAATACATATTGGGCCGAGGTTATGATCGGACAATTGATGTGCGGTCGGGTGAAATCAAAAAGCTTACCAAACTGATCCGTAATCACCCTGTGGCGTTTGTGATGACCCATAAAACATATATCGATATGTTTGTTTTGGCGGTTGTTTTGTGGCGACACGGCCTGCCTTTGCCTTACACTTTTGCGGGCATTAATATGAGTTTTTTTGGACTGGGGCAAATCGGCCGGCAAGTGGGGAGCATCTTTATCCGCCGTTCTTTTCGGGATAACGAAGTGTATAAGGGGACACTGCGCCATTTTATTGCCACGTTAGTCAACGATAATTCTGACTTTATGTGGGCACTTGAAGGGACTCGCTCACGGACCGGTAAATTGGTTTGGCCGAAACTTGGCATTTTGAAATATATCGCTGAAGCGGAGCAGAACACCAAGAAAGAGGTGAAATATGTTCCTGTTTCGATCGTGTATGACTTGATCCCCGATGTAAAAAAGATGACCGAGGAAGGGCGCGGAGCAGAGAAAAGCGCAGAAAGCTTGTCTTGGTTTGTTGATTATGTGCGCAAAATGGGAGATGAGCTAGGTAAGATTTCACTTCGATTTGGGGCCCCTATTGATCATGCTCATTTGCCGACTAATTTGGGAGAAGACAGCCTAGAGCTTTATGGGTCCAAGCAGGTCAAGAAGTTGCCCCGTTTCGCTTTGGAACTGGCGTATCGGATTAATGAAATTACCCCTGTGACCACAACATCGCTGGTTTGTGCCACAATGTTGAGTAAATTTTCGATCACGAAACGGGTACTTGAAAGTGATGTGGCGAGTTTGATGGCACTTATCGAGAGCCATAACCCGACCGCCTTGGTTGATCGTGGTAAACCGATTGGGGAGAGTGTGCAGATCGCTTTAAACCTGCTGATCAACGCTGATATTGTGCGACGGGAAGGTGCCGGTTTGTCGGCCAAATATATGATTGTGTCGAGCAATTATTTGTCGGCCGTTTACTATGCCAATATGGCGGTTCATTTGTTGGTCAATCGCTCGTTTGTCGAATTGGCATTGGCGCGAATCGAACATTCTGCACCGGACACACGCCAACTTAAGTTTTGGCAAGAGGTGATGGACTTACGTGATTTATTTAAGTTTGAGTTCTTTTACTCTCGTAAACCGGTCTTTAGTGATGAGATTGAAGAAGATTTAGACTTTTTATTGCCTAATTGGCAAAAAGAGTTTGGGAGTGTGGCTAATTTAGATGTGCTACAGAAACAGCAGATTCTTGTTTCCCATGCGGTTCTCTACCCGTATGTTGAATCGTATAAAGTTGTGGCGCAAAAGCTATTGCAATGGAATACCAATGACGAGTTTAATGAGAAAGATTTTTTGCGGGGCTGTATCGCTCTCGGCGAAGAGATGAACTGGCAAGGGAAAGTGCGTCGGGTTGAGGCGGTGTCGAAGCCGTTTTTGCAGAATGGATTGCGCTTGGCCCAGAATCGTGGATTGGTACCCACGGCCGATGATGATAAGCAAGAGGGGTTACGCAAATTTATCCAGCAGTTAGATGACATTACGGAGCGATTGACCGATTTACAGGCGATTACGCTTGATCGGCCGAAAGAAGAGCAAACGGCCGTCCCATTTGAACGAGATGTGGTGCCGGGAACCCGTTTGACCGGTGTCACGACTGATGTGATGAGCAGTGAAGAAGGGTCACATATCGGTGCCTTTTTCGACCTTGACCGGACGCTGATCAATGTCTTTTCCGCCAAAGATTTCTTCCAAACTTTGTTGACCAGCGGGGTGGTTGGCCCACGTGAGATTGCAACCCAGTTTGTGGGAAGCTTGGTTTATGTTATGGGGAACCAAAACTTTGCCGGTTTGGCGGCCGTGAGTGTGCAAGGGGTGAAAGGGACCGAAGAACGACTCTTTATCGAAGTGGGTGAAGATGTTTATATGAAACATTTGGCCCAAGCGATTTATCCGGAATCGCGCGCGCTGGTGGCGGCCCATATGGCCAAAGGGCATACGGTAGCGATTATTTCGGCCGCGACCCCATATCAAGTAGACCCGATTGCGCGTGACTTGGGGATCGAACATGTGATGTGTACCCGCATGGAAGTCGAAAACGGTAAATTTACCGGCAATATTATTGAACCGGCTTGCTGGGGGGAAGGGAAAGCGATGGCGGCCCGTGAGTTGGCTGAAGAACATGGGCTTGATTTGAGCAAGAGCTATTTCTACACCGATAGCGCGGCTGATATGCCTTTGCTTGATATTGTGGGTAGACCACGGCCGTTGAACCCTGACACCAAGCTGTCGGCGGCTGCATTTGAAAATGGTTGGCCGGTGGCCCGTTTTGATGACGAAGAGCGGCCGGGGCCGGTTGAAATAGCACGGACCGCCATGTTGGCCGGTAGCTTGATTCCGGCCGTGGCTGCCGGTGTCGCGTCTGGGGCGATGAATTTGTCTTGGCAAGATGGGATCAACACGATGACGGCGATGGTCGGGGATTTAGGCACTTCGCTGGCTGGCATTGAGTTGGTGGTGAAAGGGGAAGAAAATTTGTGGGCGCAGCGTCCGGCCGTTTTCATTTTTAACCACCAAAGTAGTGCTGATTTATTTATCGGAGCGAAGCTGTTGCGCAAAGATATTCGGGCGATTGCTAAACAGGAATTGCGTTTTACCCCGATCGGCCCGATGCTAATGGCGGCCGGTGTGGTGTTTATTGACCGCAAGAATCGGAATAAAGCGATTGAGGCGATGAAACCGGCCGTTGAAGCGTTACAAAACGGTATGTCGATTGCGATTGCGCCTGAAGGGACGCGAAGCTATGACTATGACCTTGGGAAGTTTAAGAAAGGGGCGTTCCATTTGGCGATGCAAGCGCGGGTGCCGATTGTGCCGATGATTATTCGCAATGCGCATGATGTGATGCCGCGTGGCTCTTCGCTGGTGCGGTCGCGGGCAGTTGAAGTGATTGTTTTGCCACCGATTTCGACCGATGATTGGAAGGTGGAGACGATTGATGAGCATGTGTCGGCCGTGCGGGCGCTTTTCTTGCACGAATTGGGGCAGGATCAAGAGCGGCCGACGGCCGTGGCGCAATCGGTTTTGCCCCCTGACCGCAATGGGGTGATCGAAGCGGAAATTATTCCGGTGGTGGATGAAACGCCGTAACGGTTGATGATAGAGGGCTTGCTGGGGGAGTTTGTTCGCGGGGTGAGAAGTTCAACTTCGTTCTGACAATAGTCGATGTTGTGCATGGCAGAAGTTGAACTTCGTTTTGACGAGTGTTAAAAACCGTAGCGCAACATTCAACTTTTTGCACTTGATTGGTGAATGCAATTGCCGCCACAAAGTTGAATGTCTTTGCATTGCAGAACTCTTTAGCGTGAAAGGAGAAGATCATGAATTTAAAAGTAGGCTTACTTGGGGGCGGTTCTTGGGGAACCACTGTCGCTTCATTGGTGGCACGAAATGCGCCGACGAAGATGTGGGCGCGGAATGAAAACACAGTCCGTGATATTAATGAAAATCATCGGAATGAGCGGTATTTGCCCGGCGCGGACCTGACCCCATTGTTGCGAGCGACCACTTCGATTAAGGAGGCGGTCGGGGATGCGGATGTGATTGTGATGGGGATCCCATCACAGCAGTTTCGGCGGGTGTTGGAAGATGCGAAACCCCATATCCGGCCGTGGGTGCCGATTGTGAGCTTGTCTAAAGGGTTGGAGCAAGGGACCCAAATGCGTATGACCGAGATTATCGAGTCGGTGATGCCTGGGCATCCGGCCGGTGTGTTAACCGGCCCGAATTTGGCGCGTGAAATTGTGGCGGGCAAGGCGGCCGCGAGTGTGATTGCGATGGTCGATGATACGATTGCTGTCGCTTTGCAACGATTGTTTCGGAGTGGCTTGTTTCGGGTTTATACCAATAGTGATGTGGTCGGTTGTGAGTTAGGTGGGGCGTTGAAGAATGTGATTGCGATTGCGGCCGGTATGGGGGATGGGGCGCGAGCAGGGGAAAATACCCGCGCGGCGATTATTACCCGTGGTTTGGCTGAATTAACCCGCTTGGGGGTGGCGCTGGGCGGCCGTCCCGAGACGTTCGCAGGGTTAGCCGGAATGGGGGACCTTGTGGCGACTTGCATTAGTCCATTGAGCCGGAATCGGACAGTTGGGTTTGAATTAGGCAAAGGGCGTAAACTGGATGATATTATCGCTGAGATGTCGATGGTGGCTGAAGGGGTTAAGACGGTTAAAGTGGTGATCGAAATGGGAGAACGACATAATTTGCCGATGCCGATTATGCAGGAAGTGTATAATGTTCTCTATGAGGGGGCGACCGCTTTGGATGCGTATCGTGGGTTGATTCAGCAAGAAAGTGGGGCGGAGTCTGATCCGGGATAAAGCGACTTTGCAAGGTGACATGCCCCTTGTTTGCTCTTT
>WTJY01000179.1:0-3925 GCA_011524645.1 Anaerolineales bacterium
GCTGACTGATAATCCTTTGCTGGGTAACAAGAAAAAATAATTTCAATGATCTTTTTACGATTTAGGGATAAATAATAAATGAAAATCAAACCTGTTTGGTTCGCGATACCGACTGTTTTGTTGGTTTGCGGTGTGTGTCGTATTGCCGGTCCTTTGTGCGCTTTTCAGAGCGATATTCCGGCTTTTTTGTCAGATAAAGGTGTGTGATGAGCAAGCGTGTTTTCTATTTTTTGATCGGTTTTTTATTGGTCGGTGGTCTGGGTATGATGTTTTTGATCATGGCCGTTATTGGCTATTTAGATGGGCATTTAGAGCAATGGTTCGATTCTCGAACAGTAGCGGAGCCGTTCGCAATGGTCGAAACACCCGTGTCGACCGCTGTCCCCCCACCCACTCTGACACCTACGCCAGAGCTGATTCAACCGACGATTCTACCAACGGCCGTGGCGACTGAGGAGGCAAGAAAAAGTGTTCAGGTGATGGTTACCATTGACCGATCTAATCTGCCGGACCTTTATTACACCGCGCTCACGCTTAAAACGGAAGTTGGGCGGGTTGATGAAATTCGTGTGACGGCCGATGGGAGTGAGCTACCTTTTCTTTATGACCCAGAAGTAGGAATCGTGCAATATACAACAGATGCTTCTGAGATTTTTATCGATGTTTTGGGTGGGGACGATGATTTTGTCCTAGGGCTCACTGAAAAAACGTTTTTGCGGGATGATAAACAGTGGGCATGGTCACATGGATTTGATGACAATGTGTTTTTGTTTGAGGGGATCGATCTTTTTGTGCAGAAAGGTTGGCGTGGCTCCGTCTTTTTAATCGGGGAAATTATTGATGAGGAGCGAGATGAAGATTGGATTGTTGACCAACCCGCTGTAAATCGCCTGCTGGCCGATGGTTGGTCAATCGGTAGCCATGGCTGGCTGGCGGATTGTACCGATAAAGAGCGATCTTATTTGGAACAATCTTTTGACCTCCTTGCTGACATTGTCGCTCTTTCTCCGGTCCCGGAATATAAGGTGATCAATTTTGCGGCTCCCTGCTTTTTTGATGAGTATCATCCATTGGTGCTCGCGATACGGGATAGTGGCGAGCGGACGGTGCTTTTTAATGAAAGCCAGAATCAGTTTTATCAAATTATGAATGTGGCTGCGGCCGAAATTGAGACTGAAGAGCGATTGGCTGTGCCGTTGGATTTAGATCTACCGATCGGCCGTGATTTTGCGGTTGAGTTTGAGCCACAAGAAGTGGTGCAAGCCAATATCGATTGGGCGGCAGCGTTGGGGGCCGATGGGGTGCCACTTTGGTACAACAGCGGGTCACATGGCAGTCAAGAAGAGAATTTGGCACCGATGATTGATTATGTATATGACACTTATGGTCCAGCTGGCCGAAATTGAGACTGAAGAGCGATTGGCTGTGCCGTTGGATTTAGATCTACCGATCGGCCGTGATTTTGCGGTTGAGTTTGAGCCACAAGAAGTGGTGCAAGCCAATATCGATTGGGCGGCAGCGTTGGGGGCCGATGGGGTGCCACTTTGGTACAACAGCGGGTCACATGGCAGTCAAGAAGAGAATTTGGCACCGATGATTGATTATGTATATGACACTTATGGTCCAGCTGGTGATGATAGCGTGTGGGTGGCTCCGTCTGATGAGATTGTGAGCTATGCGCTGGTCCGAGAATTGGCGATTGTCACAGTTGAAGTGATGGATAAGTAGAGGTTGGGCGGTCGGTTCGCTAGATTTCGACCCCCCTTTTGATTGTTATTTGACGGCCGTTTCTACTCTGTAACCCGTTTCATCGCGGCGGCCGCGTGACCATCAAGCCCTTCGGCGCGGGCGATCGTTGCCGCAACTGGTGCTAACTGGGCTGCGGTGACTGGATCGATATGCACGATGCTGCTGATTTTGACAAAGTCAGCCACGTTTAGCGGGGAGGCGAAGCGGGCGGTTGCGTTTGTTGGCATCGTGTGGCTGGGGCCTGCCACATAATCCCCTAACACTTCGAATGAATGTTCTCCGACAAAGAGGCCACCTGCATGTGGGATCATGTCGATATATTTTTCCGGTGTTGTGGTGGCGATACAGGTATGTTCGGCCGCATAGTCGCTGGCAAGCTGGCACGCTTCGGCCATGTCGGCCGTGATTACAATGCCCCCTTGTCCAGCCAACGAGCGGGCGATGATTTCACCACGGCTAAGTTCCTCCGTTTGGCGTGCGACTTCAACTTGAACTTTTTCGGCGAACTCGGTAGAGGGGGTGAACAAGATCGCTGAGGCGAGGACATCATGTTCCGCTTGGGCCAGTAGATCGGAGGCGACCCATGCTGGATCGGCCGTTTCATCGGCGACAACGGCCGTTTCGGTGGGGCCGTATAGCCCATCGATACCGACAATGCCATAGACTTGCCGCTTGGCGAGTGTGACCCACAAGCTACCGGGGCCGACGATTTTATCGACCCGTTGGATCGTTTCTGTACCAAAGGCGAGGGCACCGATCGCTTGGGCACCGCCGACCACCATGAGTTGGTCGATTTTGGCGATGGCGGCGGCCGCTAAGATGACATCGGCGACGGTGCCATCTTTGCTCGGTGGGGTGACTGCGATGATGTTTTGCACCCCCGCAACGCGGGCCGGAATGGCGCACATGAGCAGGGTTGACGGGAGAGGGGCTGTGCCACCGGGGACATAGACCCCTACGCGATCGATCGGGGTGACACGCTGGCCGATGGTGCCTCCCATTTCGTTTGTTGTCCAATTGGGGAGCGGCTGGCGCTGGTGGAAGTCTTGAATGCGACCGGCCGCTATTTCTAGTGCTTCCCGTAGCTCTGCGGGGATTCTTTCTAGGGCGGCCGTAAAATCGGCCGGTCCGAGAGCCATTTGCCAATCGGTGACCTGATCAAGCTTTGCGGTCCAATATCGAATCGCTTCGTCCCCGTTTTGTTTGATTTGTTGCAGGATGTGGCGCACCCCTTCGTCTGGAGTAAGCGGCCGGCCGTAGATTTTGGTGGCTGCTTCTTTTTGCGATTTTGTCATGGCGACATCGGCGAAGAAAAAGGCGTTGTCCCGCTTGAGAATCGTTTGTTGAGCATCTGGAACGGTATAAATGTTTAGCATGGCGATTTATGACCTATGAATTATGAATTATGAATTATGAAGTATGAATTATGAATTAGTTGGCGCAACGAATAATATCGTCGTCTTGGATTTCTACACCGAGGAAGGGGGCGGGGTCATAGGTGTTTTCGATGATGGTTTCATTGGCATAGCCACCTTCATCGAGGGTGGTGACGACTGAAAAGTGGAGGTGGAGACCGACCGGATCATTGGGACGGCCGGACCAAGTGCCTTGGTAACCGAGCAATGTTCCTGCGGTGACAAATTTCTCTCGTGTGCCTCTGGGGAATTCTGGAGAAACATACACGTCGCTGCCGTCGGCCGAGGCCATATGGGTGTAATAGGTCCAAATCTGATCGTCCCCGACGATTTCTGGTAATTGGTTAAAGTCTGGATGACGAATGATGACGGAGCTAAGCCAACTGCTCTCACGAGTGAGATAGCCATCGTAAGCGGCATAAATCGGGGTGATATTTTCGCCACCGGCCGGGCTGAAAATGTCATAGCCGGTATGTTGATAGAGGGGGGGGATACCATCATTCCAGCCGACACCGATAAAGCCATCGCTCGGGAACATCATCGGGGCATCGGGGCAATAGGTTCCCCCCTCGATGAGCCAACTGTCATGCTGACTGGGGTCATCAAACCATGTGCCGATCAGCTCCATGCGGACGGTGCGCCGTGTGGCGAACAGATAGGCGATAAACAGGGTGAAAATGAGGAACCCGACGATGATGACGGAAAATATGATGCGAGAGGTTCGTTTGCTTAACATGGTTTTGAGTGACGAGTGACGAGCC
>WTJY01000179.1:4025-14951 GCA_011524645.1 Anaerolineales bacterium
GCAAGGCTATCGACTCAAGTTACAGGCTACGAATCATTGGGCTAGGATTGGCGCTTATGATGCGAGAGGTTCGTTTGCTTAACATGGTTTTGAGTGACGAGTGACGAGCCATTGCAAGGCTATCGACTCAAGTTACAGGCTACGAATCATTGGGCTAGGATTGGCGCTGGAGTAACATGCCGGTTAGTTCTTCCATCGCTTTGGCCGCTTCGCCAGAGGGGTTGGCTTGGGCGAAATGATGAAGCGCTTTTTGAGAATAAAGTTCCGCTTGTTCTTCAGCGTATTGACGGGCATTAACTTGGTTAAGTTGATCGATTACACGGCCGACAAATTCATCATCAATGTCATCGGTGAAGAAGAATTGACGTAGGGCTTCGCTTTGTTGCAACCCGTAAAGAATCGGGAGGGTCTTTTTCCGCGTGGCGATATCGCTAGAGGCGGATTTACCGATGAGTTCTTCATCCCCCCAAATGCCAAGGATGTCATCGATGACCTGGAAGGCGAGACCGAGATTGAGGCCGAATTGGCGATAATGATTAATCGTTTCATCATTTTGACTACCGATGAGTGCGCCTAGCTCGGTGCAAAGGCTGAGTAAGACCGATGTTTTACCGGTTATCATCTCGATATATTCGGCTGTGGTGACATCTTGACGGGTTTCGAAATGCATGTCCGCATGTTGCCCTTGGGTCAGCCGTAGATTGGTTTCATCAAAGCGGCGCATGGCACGGACGATCCTTTCGGCCGGAACCCCTGTATCTGCGAGGCGAGTGAAGGCACTATGGGCGAGCGCGAACATGGCATCACCCGCATTAATGGCGAGCGGGATGCCCCAGATCTGCCATAAGGTACGACGGCCACGTCGTGTGGGGCTATTGTCTTCGATGTCATCATGGATGAGAGAAAAATTGTGCAGGAGTTCAACACCGGCCGCTGCGGGGAGGGCGGTTTGCCAGTCGCCACCGGCCGCTTGACACGCGAGTAGAAGAGAAAGAGGGCGGATTTGTTTGCCCGCTTTCGCTTGTGCGGGGGTGAAATCTGCGTCTAACCAACCCATATGATATTGCATCATCCCATGTAGATGGTCGATTGGGGGATGGGTGTCGGCTTGCAAAATAGTTCGCATCTCGGCTTGGATGGCGGGTAGCATAGTTCTGGATAGTGATTTGAGCAAAGAGCTTGATTGGGTCATAAGGATACTACGTATGGTAAAGGGGTGATTAGAATTTTGTGTGTAGGGGGGTTTGGGCCAATTGGGAAATATTGGCGGCTCCTGCGCATAACATGGCGATGCGTAATTCATCGGTGATTGTTTCGGCCAGTTCAACCACTTTGGCGACATCATTGGTAACGGCCGCTTTGAGGAAATCGCCAGCGATACCACCCACACGAGCACCGAGTGCGATCGTTTTGGCGATGTCGATGCCGTTGCGTAGACCGCCACTGGCGATAATTGGTAACTGGGGGGTTGCTTCACGGCAGTAGCGGATCGAGGCGGCCGTGGGTATGCCCCAGTCGATAAACGCACCCGCAACGCGTGCGAGTCTCTTGTTTGGGGCGCGATGCATTTCGACTTGGCTCCAAGATGTGCCCCCCGCACCGGCCACATCGATGGCGGCGATGCCTGCATCTGCGAGTCGTGTGGCGGTTTTGGCGGAAATGCCCCAGCCGACCTCTTTGGCGATAACTGGAACCGGTAAAGTGGCGCAGATTTCGGCGATTTTTCTGTAGAGATCGGAGAAATTCCGGTCTCCTTCCGGCTGGACCGCTTCTTGTAGCACGTTGAGATGCAAGATCAGGGCATCCGCTTCACACATATCGACCGCTCGTTGCAGTTCCGCAAGGCCATAGCCGTAGTTGAGTTGGACAACCCCGATATTGGCGAAGATAAGCGCGTTTGGGGCGTAACGACGAACACGAAAGCTTTCGGCCAAGATCGAATCTTCAAGTGCGGCCCGCTGTGAACCGAGTCCCATAGCGATCCCCGCCTCTTCGGCGGCCGTGGCCAACACACGGTTAATATCGTTGGCGCGCGCGGTGCCGCCGGTCATGGATGAGATGAGAATCGGCCGTTGTAATGTTTTGCCGAATAGTTCTGTTTGCGTGTCGATTTTGTCTAGATCCAACTCCGGTAATGCTTCATGCATAAAGAAGTAATTTTCCAATCCGGTAGTAAGTGCCTTAAACGAAACATCTTCTTCTAGATTGATTCGAATATGGTCTTCTTTACGTTGGTCGGTTACGAGAGCTTGGTGTGAAATGGTCGTCATGCTTTTTCCTACAATGAAGTTGAGGGCTGTTCCCTGTTGTTGAGTCTGGACGAATAGTGAGAGTATACAAATCGTCGGTGGGATAGGCTAATTCTCCATTGTGTGTTAATGGTTTGCCGATAAAATAAGGAAGCTCTTGACAATACCGTCGCCAATGCGAACGGCCTGATTGGATTTGCTCCTCTCCTATCAGGAGGGGCACTTTTAATTTAAGGAACGAATTTACCTCAAAGGTAAGACTGTTGTCATATATGCCTAAAGTATTGTCTTGAATTACAGTGTATGTAAAGTATGTAAGTGGTGGATGTAGGCAGTAAGATGCTTGCACAGAATCATCTGATCTAATAGACCTCGGGTAGAAAAATTTCGGTTTTGCTATGTTTAGTGAAACCACTGAACTTTAGAAATTAGTAATTATTCAGCAATCGTTGTTTTTGTTTTACTCCTCTCCTATCAGGTCAGGATGGGCAGGGGGAGGTGGATTTAAATAAATTTTCCCCTCTTCTCCAGCCCCTCTCCCTCAAGGGCTAACTTTTACCCATAAGTACCTTTTTAGGTGATATGTAAGTGCTACGATTCCACCCCCACCCTAAATTCCTCCCCCAAGGGAGGGACTTTCTAAACATGCCGCGTTTTGGGGTTGCTCAGGCAACCCCAAAACGCGGCAAAACTAAGCCCTCAAGGGAGAGGAGAGCCAAAAAAGCTACTGAATAATTACAGAAATTATTGATTCATATCAAAGGACAGAAAAATGCGCGTTTTAATTACCGGCGCGGCCGGTTTTCTTGGATCACATTTGTGTGATCGTTTCTTAGCGGAAGGGCATGATGTTGTCGGTATGGACAATTTGATTACCGGCAGCATGAAAAATATTGAGCATTTGTTTGGCAACGACCATTTTAAGTTTGTTAAACATAATGTTTACAACTACATCTACTTAGAAGGTGAGGTTGATGCCGTTTTGCACTTTGCGTCTCCGGCAAGCCCAAATGACTATTTAGAGCATCCGATCCCCACGATGAAAGTCGGTTCTATCGGCACGATGAATACCTTGGGGTTGGCTCGGGCCAAAGAAGCGACCTATATGATCGCTTCAACCTCTGAAGTGTATGGTGACCCGCAGATCAACCCACAGCCGGAGAGCTATTGGGGGCACGTGAACCCGATCGGGCCACGCGGTGTTTATGATGAAGCGAAACGCTTCTCTGAAGCGATGACGATGGCTTATCATCGTTATCATGGGGTCGATACCCGCATTTTGCGTATCTTTAATACCTATGGTCCTCGGATGCGATTGCATGACGGCCGTGTCGTGCCTAACTTTATTTATCAAGCATTGACCGGCCAACCGTTGACCGTTTATGGTGATGGGCAACAAACCCGTTCATTCCAATTTTATAGCGACTTGGTTGAAGGGATTTATCGTCTGTTGTTGTCTGGTGAAAACGATCCGGTCAATATCGGGAATCCGAGTGAAATCACGATTTTGCAATTTGCGGAAGCGGTGCTGGAAGTCACAGGAAGTAAATCTGAAATCATTCATATTGAACCAAAGGATGATCGGATTACTGATGATCCAAAAGTTCGTCGGCCTAATATTACTCGGGCCAAAGAAGTGCTTGGTTGGGAACCACAAGTCGATTTACATGACGGGTTACGACAAACGGTTGAATATTTTAAGGACAAGGTTTAAGTGAATCGAGTGAAAGATAAGTGTGATAAGGCGAAAAACGGAAGGCGGAAGGGGGAAATAGGCTTTGTGTCGGTGATTTCGCTTTATAAGGAGTTGTCTTTTGCTTAATCGAATGGCTGATCTTTTGCGCGGCCAGTCCTTGTGGGGGCTGGCCGTTGCTGTGTTCGTGGGAGGGCTTGTCGCCTTGTTGCCTCTAGTTGGGTCTGCTGGTGTACTGGTTGCTTTGCTGGGGGCTGGTTTTCTTGTTTTAACACTCCGACAACCGTTGTGGGGGCTGGCGATTACTTTGATTTTGGCACCGTTTGGTGCTTGGGAGGCGCAAACACCGTTTTTTGCGGGATTGCCGTTGCCGTTAGGGCAGTTGGCATGGCTGGGGACGTGTGTGGCTTGGGTGTTTGTGTGGCTCGGCCGTAAAAAGCGAACATTGCCTCAGTTTAGGGTACAACGGCCGTTGGTGTTATTTATCTTTATCACGCTACTTAGCTTGCTATCGACTGAATCGATGTCATTGGGTGCCAAAGAAGTCATCAAGTGGCTGGAGATTTTGGTAGCGATTTGGCTCGTGATCGATTTGTTGCCTATTGAAACTGAAGCAACGACAAAGGAAGGACAAGGGAGTGGGCGGCCGATTTTGCTGGTGTTGGGAATGGTTGCGATACCGGCCGTGATTCAGGGCGGTTTAGGAATCGCCCAATTTATTCAAGTGGATGGCCCCGAATCTTTTCTGATCCTCGGCCGTTTTTATCGTGCCTATGGCACATTTCAACAGCCTAACCCCTTCGGCGGTTTTATGGCTTGGCATGGCCTATTGGCTCTCGGCATTATACTTGGGCTACTTAGCCAAGAGAAGAGAGAAGAGAGAAGAGAGAAGAGAGATGAGCCTACCGTTACGCGTCACGCGTTACGCGTCACGCGTCATTCGCCATTTCTCGATCAATATTTGCCCTTTTTGTCACAGAACTGGCTCATCTGGCTGCTCGCTGTTGGGGTGGCTGGTATCACACTGGGGGGCATGATCGCTTCTTGGAGTCGTGGTGCGTGGCTGGGGTTTGCGGCTGGGTGTGTGGCGGTCGGTTTCTTTTGGCCGCGTCAGCGTTGGTGGGGTGTTGCATTGTTGGGTTTGGGGGCGATTGTGGCCTTGGGAGCGTGGCAAGCGGGGTTGGTTCCGGACTCGATTGTGGCGCGTGTGGCGAGTGCGACCGAGGTTGAGATTCGGCCGTTGCGAGATATTGAATTGACCAATAACAACTATGCGGTTTTAGAGCGTTTGGCGTTTTGGCAGGCGGCCGTAGGGATGACAGAGCAGAATCTATGGCTGGGCGTTGGGTTTGGGGCTTATGATGCGGCGTATACTCAGTTTGCACCGGCCGATTGGCCCAATTCATTGGGTCATGCCCATAATTATTACCTAAACTTAGTGGCTGAGATAGGGATTTTGGGTTTGATAGGCTATGTGGTATTCTGGACCGCTGTCGTCTGGCAAAACATACGATTTCTAAGTCAAACAAGCGGTTTAGAGCGTGCCATTTTACTCGGCTTGTTGGGGTGTTGGACGGCATTGTCAGTGCACCATTTGGTAGACAAACTTTACGTCAATAATATGTATATCCATATCGGCGTATTGCTGGCCTTGCAACAAATGGTGGTGCGATTTGAGGCAGTACGCCAATAGGCGTCCGTGGAGGATTTAGTAGGATGATCGCAGCTTTAGTAGAGAAAACAGCCATACGAGCGGGGATTAACCCGCTTGAGATGAAGCGATTTGTAAAATTCGGTGTGGTGGGAGTGATCGGGGCCGTGGTGGACTTCGGTATTCTCAATTTGCTACGCTGGATATTTTATACGTTGACCCCAGAAACCGCAGAAACAACACTACCTGTTTTTGGGACATGGATGACCCGGACCTTGCTTTTGGCATTGGCTTCGGCGATTTCTTTTGTGGCCGCGATTATTAGCAATTTTTTGTGGAACCGGTATTGGACTTATCCTGACTCTCGCTCAAAATCTTTGCGTCGTCAGTTCGCCCAATTTTTCGTGGTGAACTTTGCTGGGATTTTTCTGCGGGTGCCGATTGTTGCCTATACTCAAGGGCTTTTTGTTGCACTTGTCGGGTCACTCTTGCCGGTGTTAGGGAGCGATATAATTGTTTTGATTGGTGACAATTTGGCTGTGGTTTTGGCGGTCGGGATTGTTATGTTTTGGAACTTTTTCGTCAATCGTTACTGGACCTATGCGGATGTGGATAATGATCCCCCCAAAGCGCAAAAAGCTGTTTTGGAAAATCAATTGATTGACAAAGCATAGGCTATTTCTGGGGGAGATTGATGATTGATTGGCGATGTGGTTTACAAGATTTGTGAACCTCTGCCACAAACAAAAACACCCTTTAGGATAATGTGATGAAACGTATCGGCATAGATGTCACATCAGCTTTAACACAAGGAGGGGGCATTGGCCGGTATACACGTGAGCTTTTACACGCGTTGGTGGCGCAAAACGATCATGATTTGCGCCAGCTCCACCTTTTTTCCGCCAAGCCTCCGGTAAAAACACCTGTAGACAACCCTTTACCTGATGATCATCGGGTGACTTATACCCCTTCACGAATCGATGAGCGATGGCTCTATCGCTTGTGGTATCGCTTTCGCTTGCCTTTGCCGGTCCAGTGGACGACCGGCCGATTAGATCTGTTTCACTCGCCTGATTTCGTGTTACCTCCCGTAGCAAATGGTATTCCGACCTTGTTAACGGTTCACGATTTGTCTTTTGTTCATTATCCCCATGTGTTTACCCCCGCTTTGGTGAACTATTTAAATAAGGTTGTGCCTTGGTCGGTAGGTCGGGCGACCCATATTTTGGCTGATTCGGCCGCGACCAAGCACGATTTGGTTGATTTATGGGGAGTGCCGGACTCTAAAGTGACCGTTTTATACAGCGGGGTTAACGAAATTTTCCACCCTGTTACCGCTTCTGCTCAGTTGCAAGCGGTCCGCGAAAAATATCGCTTGGGGGACCGCCCCTACATTTTCACTGTAGGGACGATACAGCCACGTAAAAATTACCAGATGCTGATCCGCTCTTTTGCGCGGGTAGCTGAGCGGTTTCCGCACAATTTGGTGATCGCTGGGGGGAAAGGGTGGTTGTACGATGATATTTTGCGTGAAGTGGCTGCCCAAGGGTTAGACGGCCGTGTTATTTTCGCGGGGTTTGTCGATGACGAAGATCTGCCCGCGCTGTATAGTGGCGCGACCCTGTATGCGTTTCCTAGCATTTATGAAGGGTTTGGCCTGCCTTTGTTAGAGGCGATGGCTTGCGGTGTGCCGGTTATTAATTCTGATGCTTCTTGTCTGCCCGAAGTGGCGGGTACGGCAACGCGGCAGTTGGCGGCCGAAGACGAGGGGGGCTGGTCGGAGCAGATGATCGATTTGCTCGCGGATGATGGGGCACGCCAAGCGATGATCACGGCCGGATATGAGCAAGCGAAGCTGTTTCGCTGGTCGAAATCGGCCGTGCAACTGTTGGGGATTTATGATGATCTGGTGGCGAATAACGAGTGAGCCTGGTCTATTTCGGTTTACCATTTGCAACTTGCCATTTACTATTAGCAATTTACTATTTCTGACGTAATGAGCGAAGAAAAGAAACAAGAACCACGACTTTTGCAGATTCTGCGTGAATCATCTCCCGCGACCAAGATTCTAAATGCCCCCGGACGGGATTTGGGTTTGGCTGATGGGGAGCCGTTCCCTTTTTTGGCGATAATCGACCAGACGGAAATGAAATTAGCTTTGATTTTATCGGTCATTAATCCACGTATCGGTGGGGTTTTGCTGATCGGGTCACGCGGGACGGCGAAAACAACGGCCGTGCGTTCGTTGCTCGATTTGTTGCCCCGTATTCGGCGTAGCATTTGCCCGAACGGCCGTGGCTGTACCGAAGAAATCTTTGAGGCTGAAGGGATGGAAGGGGTGTGCAATGATTGTGCCCGCCGCGCCGCTTATAGTGAGCCACTGACCGACGAAAAACAGATGCGTATTGTTGAATTGCCCCTGAATGCGACGATCAGTGATGTGGTAGGGGGGATTAATGAACGGGCTGCATTAGAACGTCAGCGGGTTTTAATTGAGCGGGGGGTGTTGGCCCAAGCGGACGACAATTTACTCTATATCGATGAAGTTAATTTACTCGACGATGCGGTGATGGATGCGATTTTAGATGCGGCCGCACAAGGGTTTTACACCGTACGGCGCGGCTCTAATAATTTGACCTATAGTTCTCGTTTTGTGTTAGTCGGATCGATGAACCCGGAAGAAGGGGCACTACGGCCGCAGATTATGGACCGGTTCGGTTTACGGGTGGTGGTGCGCGGGTTGTCTGATGCGGAATCTCGCTACGAAGCGTATGAGCGGGCGATGTGGCATCGGCAAGATGGGGCGGGGATGTCCGCCTCTTATGCGGCAGATACACTGGAATTGGCGGCGGAGATTCAACGAGCGGCCGATTTGTTGCCCCAAGTGACATTGAGCGAGGAAGCGAAGCGGTTCGGTTTATCATTGGTACAGCAGCTACAGGTTGAATCGAATCGGGCGGAGATTACTTTGTTTGAGGCGGCGCGGGCCAATGCGGCCGCTGACGAACGGATTGAAGCGACACCGGCCGATGTGCAGGCGGTAGCCCTGATGTCCCTGCGCCAGCGACAAAGCCCGACACTGGCTAAATTTTTTGTCGAGCAGGCGAAAGAGGATACCCATTTGCAAAAACTGATTGGTGGAGAGGACGAACATGGTAGCACAGATTAAAGATCGTGCAGATGCACTCTGGTGGCCGTTGGCCTTAACCTTGATTTTGGTCGGGTATTTTTCGCCTTGGCTGTCCCATTCGACCAACGGATTGACCCAGATCGGGCTCGATTTGAGCGAGTGGGTGAAATTTATGCCCCAGATGCAGTCGGGTGAGCTACCAAATCGGGATATGTTTTACATTCCGCCGATTACGTTGGGAGCGGCTTTGGCACTGCTGTCTGTGGGGCAAACGGGGTGGCGACCGTGGATTTTGCGCGGTTTGGGATTGTTTGTCGCGCTACTCGCCTTGCCATCTGTTGATGCGATTCGTTTTGAAGGGAGTGATCAATGGTTGCCCCGGGTGTTGATGATCGCTTTTGTTGGTGCTGTGGCCCTGATGAGTGTGTGGATCGGCCGTTTTCCGCGCTGGGTCAGTTGGGGGAGTTTGATCTTGGTGGGGGGTGTGGGGCTTTTTGTGCCGACTTATCTGTTTTCCGTGATTTATCGGGTGGCGGAAGAATGGTTGGTGGTTGATTTTCAGGTGGGGTTGGGAATTTGGTTGAACGGGTTGGGGCATGCTGCTGTGATCGGCTTGGCGGTGTTATCGGCCGTTGGCCGTTCGCGATAAAATAAAGCAAAAACGCCGCTACTCGCGACGTTTTCTCATTTAAATTATCGTTTTGTTTGATGAGTAAATGCTAGCCGGTTGCTGCATTTACCACATAGTCAATGGCCGCACCAACTGTGGTGATTTTTTGGGCATCATCATCAGAAATTTCGGTACCGAATTCTTCTTCAAATGCCATAATCAATTCAACCAAGTCAAGAGAGTCCGCTTCAAGGTCTTCACGGAATCTTGCACTATCGATAACTTGTTCTTGGTCTACACCAAGCAATTCTACAATAATGTCACTTACTTTTGATTTAATCTCATCACTCATTTTATGTTCCTCCACATAAATTATTTTTGTAATTGGATGGTTGCCCAAGCCGAAATTTTAGGGGCTCTGTTTTTTTTGTCAAGAGTAGGGCTATTGGCCTATACCAGCTTTATAAACCCGACCCCTTATAGATAGTTACGCATAGATTTAAAGATTGGTGGGGGAAATAGAATTTAGAGCGATTAGATTTAGATCCTCTATGATTTGAAGTTGCGTTTAAACGATGTGCGCCAATGTGAGACATGCCGGTTGTGTCGTTTATTGCGATGGGGAAACGGTTGGGAGGGAATCGGCCGCCCGACGAATGGGCAGAGCTCCGCCCAGCCATCCCCTTGGGAGAAGTCAAGCCGGAGTAGGTCTTGTGGTCGTTGGGCGAAATAGGTGTCGACTTCTTGATGATAGACATGCCATTTTTCTCGGAATATCGATTCTGAGAAGGTTGTACGGCCGTAAAACCTAGTGTGTATCTGATTGCCCAGCTGTTGATGTTGCGCGGATAAGCGGGGGAAATCGACGGTAAATAGCCATGCAACACTTTTTAACCATGCTTCAAGCGGCCGTGTCGTTAAGATAAATTTGCTTTGCAGGTAGAGCTGATCAAGTTGTTGATAGAGAAGCGGGATCGGATTGTCGCTAAACAGATCATATTGATCGATTAAAGGATCGTGTAGATTATCTAGGAGTGGCGTTGACATGGGGGCGGAACGCAAGCCGAGAAGCTGTGCCGCTTGATGTAACGATGTTGTGCCGGTTCGCTGTAGGCCGATGGCGAAAAATTTTGTCATACTTGTCAAGATTCGTGAGTCTTTGTTAGAGGAATCGCTCTGATTATCGTCAAACGAATCCTTTTTGCTATTATCAATCGATAATCATTTCACTTCAAGGAATATTTTGTAGATGGATGCATTTTTAGCTCAATTCGGTTTGACATTTAATGACCTAATCAATGTCGTGGCGGTCATTGTTATTTTATTGGTTGTATTGGGGATTTTACGCACAATCTTTCGCTGGACGCGCACGGTTTTCCGTATCGGTTGTTTCGGTGTGTTTGTGATTGGTGGGATTATGTTGTATTTGCTCTACGTTAATCCGATTTAAAATTTTCGGAGTAGGGCTTTGATTATAGGGACTGTTGTCAGGGCGATCGCATTCTAATTTTGGGAAGAGTGGTGGATAGCATAGTTGTTTCAAATGTTGTCTTCAGGGGGTGTTTTTGCGGCTCCGCCGCAAAAACACCCCCT
>WTJY01000473.1 GCA_011524645.1 Anaerolineales bacterium
GGTAGAAAAAGCGGCCGATTCGCTTAGGTATTTCATGCGCCCTTTGATCACTTCAATTTCACCCTCTAAACGGCTAAGTTCGACATTGACAGCGAGTGCTTCTTCAACATTTTCCGTTTCATCTAGGAAATTGCGTACGCGGTCGGCCGTGGCTTCGAGATTGCCTAAGCGTGCCCCTAAATCGACAAATTCTTCGGTCACATCTTGCCCATAGCTGCTTTCAGAGGTGATTTCTATGGCGAGCCCTTTTACCCCGTTGGTGACTTCATCGAATTGGGCGGCCGGAATACGGATCGTAATGTCACCGCTCAAGGCACCGCTGTAATTGTAGGTGTTGCTGCTGACGACCCAACCATTCAGGTCATTGGCGATTTTTGTGATCGTTTCAATGGCGACTTCGGTGTCGGCGACAACGATTGAGAGGTCGCCAGTGCGAATGATTAAACGTTCTTGTGTGGGGATGTTGCTGGTGTCCGCATCGAGTGAGGCGACACCGGCCGTGGTGCGCGCGAGCGCGACTTCTTCTTCAGCCATATCGTATGCCAGCGCGTTTAGTTGTGGGGCGTAGGCGGCCGATTCTTCCATATATGAAACATCTTGATACACAAGACCGATTCGTTGTGTTCCCATTAGGGAAAGTAGTGAAATGGCGATGATAGCGATGATAGAAATTGTAGAGATAAGAGCGATTTTCTTTTTTTTGGTCATGATAATCCTTTTTTGATTTTGAATAACGAATGGCGAATTAGGTTGAAGTGGGTTGGTGCTTTTTAATTAATCGGCCGTTGTTTTGTTGTTGATGGGTATAGAACGACTGTCCGCCCAGAAAAGTTCCATATCGATTTTCTTCCCTTTTATCAGCGGGCTGGGGGAGGTTCTTTGTTTCCTGTTCCCCAACCGTTATTGGCGCGATTGATCGTGAATTGTTACTGGCTCATCCATCTGTTACAAGCACACGAGTCGTGAAATTGTGATCGCTATGTGTTGACTTGACTGTATGTAGGGGGTATGAAAAACAACTGATCCAGAATCGATGTGCTAAACTGAAAAACAAAATTACAAATGATGGAATAAGGCTATTTTTCAAGGTTTGTTCCTTTTATTTTGAAGTGATTGAGAACGATTCATGGCAGAAGAAAACGATTTAAACACAGCTGAGGCGACGGCTAACTCAACAACACGGCGCGGCCGAGGATGTATTTCAGGATTGCTCATTTTCGTCGTGATGGCGGCTTGTCCGATTATCTTTTTTAACCTTTTGTCGAATGGGCAACTGACTTTTGGACCAGAAACGAATCAGTGGCGTATTTTCTTGTTACAAGAAACAGGTCAAGAAGGGATCGGGGTTCAGCATACCCGTATCGTTGATGAAGAAGCGGGTTGCCAACAGACTTCGATTCGCTATTTTATGTTTGCGGGGGAAGGGGAAAACAACGTTTATTGCTCTTGTATGTCGGATTCGGCAGATATTCCGGCCGGATGTATTTCGTCGCCGTGACAAAGCATAGGGGATGGCTATAATTGTGCTTTATTGATTTAATCTTTCATCATGCTTAGCTCAAAAAACCAACCAACATCTCCTAATCAATCGGTCCCAGTAGACTATCAACCCACGCCTGAACAAAAGGCGCGGGCGACCGCACTGCAACGTTTTCATCAGCTTTATCTGTATATTCCGTTGGCGGTTCTTGGGACGCCGATTATTGTCACCTTTGCGCTTTTGATTTGGTTGGCGACCGGTGGAGATGAAGCGGCTGTTTGGCAAGGGTATGTCTCCTCTATCGCTGATATGGTGATTATATTGACCACTTTGCCGCTCATGTTTATGTGTGCGATGTTACCGATTGGTGCCATTGTTCTAATGGTGCAAGGTCGGGAAAAAGGGTGGCAACCTATCGGCCGTTTACAGACTTTGCTGTGGCGTTTAGAGAGCCGCCTAGATGGGGTGCGTGATCGGGTTGATCGATATGCTCCGGCCGTTGCGGAACGATCTATTACCGGCCGTGGTTGGGTCACCTATATTTTAGCTTTAGGACAAAAGATTAGTAATCTGCTTTTCGGCACGGCCGAAAGGAAATAATCGAAAATCGCTACTCCTGTCGGATTTGGTGGGAGTTGATCAATTAATGGTTGTCATTCCCACGAAGGTGGGAATCCAACTCTGTTTGAGCGGTGGATCCCCGCCTACGCGGGGATGACAGCCCTGTAAATCGACTATTTTTGAACGATTTATGCTTATCCCACCAAATTCGGCAGTATCAGGAAAATAATTATGGAAAGAGAACAAAACACGGAACAAAGCGGAAACAGTGGTTGGCAAACCCGCTATATCATTGGGGGAACCATTGTCGGCGGCTTGATTGGATTGTTGGCTGCGATGTGGTTGGTACGTACGTCTGATGAACGGCGTGGTGCGCCACCAGAAATCAGCACCGGAGATGTCTTGCGTACGGCCGTTGGTATTATCGGCATTGTGCGTGGTATCGCTTCATTAGGGGATTAAATGCTAACTGTTCTGCTAATCGATGATGAACCCATGAGCAATAAGTTGGTCAAGATGTCGCTCGAAATGGATGGGTTTAAGGTGTTGACCGCACATACGCTGGATCAGGCGCGTCGCTTATTGACACCTGATGTGCAAGGGATTTTGGTTGATTATCATCTTAACCAAAACACGACCGGTCTGATGTTGCTAAAAGATGTCCGTCAAGGAGACACCGGTGTTGCTCCCGATACGACCGTCATCGTTACTTCTGGTGACGACCGTAAGCGGGATGATGCAAATGAGTTTGGAGCCGATTCTTTTCTGGTGAAGCCGTTTTCGCCGAGACATTTGGCTGAATTGTTTCAACGATTGATTGCGGGGTGAGGCATCATAAACGATTCGAGACGAAAGATAGGGATAGAAAGGTCTCTTCGTCGAGCTAATTGCCCTAGATTTAGCTTATATCACGGTTTGAAATTTGATACATTCTAATTGGATTTGCTCCCCTCCTGTCATGAGGGGGTGGGGGAGGTGGATTTAAATAAATTTCCCCTCTTCCTCAAGAGAGAGGGGGGCTAAGAACAGTGCTGAATGGTTACTAAATTTTTATAGTTAAGCGATAAAAGCAGGCATATTGCCTGCTTTTTTTGTGGGAGAGTGTGATGAGTGATTTATATGAAGCTGAAGGGGCTTTGCGCTTAAAAAAAGGGCGGGAAAAGACCCTGAAAAACCGACATCCATGGCTGTATTCTGGTGGAATTCATGCGGTAACGGGGAGCCCGAGTCCGGGAGATTTGGTTGTTGTGGAACAGGCTAATGGGCATGTGGCTGGTGTCGCTTATTACAACCCTAGATCGCAGATTCACGGCCGGTTGCTTTGTTGGGGGAGCGAAACACGATTGGCTTCCGACTTTTGGCACAGCTGTTTTGATCGAGCGTATGAAGGGCGCGAGCTACTTGATTTCGGCTCTAGTCAAACGGACAGCTATCGTTTGATTTTTGGTGAGTCGGATGGGGTGCCGGGGTTGGTTGTGGATGTGTACGGCCGTTTTTTGGTCGCGCAAGTGTCAACGATGGGGATCGAAGTACGTAAGGAAGCACTATTCGATTTGCTCATGGAACGGCCGTTGCCCCACAGCGGTCAATTGCCTGCTGGACTGATTGAGCGGTCTGATGCGAGTGTGCGCCGTAAAGAAGGGCTATCTTCGGTTAATCGTTTGGCTCGTGGAGAGATGCCGCCGGATGATTTTGTCATTCGTGAAAACGGCCGACAATTTTTAGTTAACCTAATGGAAGGGCATAAAACCGGCTTTTATTTAGATCAGCGGGATAATCGAGAGTTGCTTGGGCGTAAGTTGTTTGTAGCTGGTAAAGAAGTGCTCAACACATTCGCCTATACCGGTGGGTTTGCTGTTTATTGCGCTGGGGGGAATGCTAAACAGATTATCAATGTAGATACTTCGGTTGATGCGCTGACATTGGCGGAACGAAATGTGTTGCTGAACCATTCAGAACGGACGGGGGATGAATATTTGGCGGGAGATGTGTTTGAGGTTTTGCGTCATTATCGGGATAGCGGGCGACAATTTGATGTAATTATCTTAGATCCGCCAAAATTTGCGCATAGCCAACGGGATATTAAGCGGGCTTCTCGCGGGTATAAGGATATTAATTTGCTGGCTCTGAAGATTTTACGGCCGGGTGGTTTGTTAGCGACTTTTTCCTGCTCGGGGCTGATTTCGACCGATCTATTCCAGAAGATTGTTTTTGGTGCGGCCGTTGATGCGGGGCGGCCGGTGCAGATTATTCATACACTAACCCAAGGTGCCGATCATCCTATCGCTTTGACATTTCCTGAATCGGCTTATCTTAAAGGGTATTTGTGTCGGGTGTTTTAGGCGTTGGTGGCGTATAAATGCTCCGGCTATAGCAACGCCCTTAGGGCTGTGTTCGGCATGTGGGTTCCGTTGTGTTGTCTAATGGCTTGCTCGGCCGTAGGCCGAGCAAGCCATCCTTAAATTAGGTTTTTTCGGTGGCATTGCCACCGAAAAACCTAACAAACAACTTTACGAGCTGCCGTAGGCGGTGACAATTCAGATACGACAATTATTTAGCTTTCATTCCCTAGCTTGTGCATATGGGACCGGGTTGACCTGTTGCATTTGAGATAGGATATTTTTTAGCCGAGCGTTCATCTTTTTACTCCCAAAATGATTGATTACACAGCTTGAATCATAATATGTGCCTATGAATACAACGTGACTAACCGCCTAACAGCACTTACGTTTTGTTGCTCGTAACTGTTTTTAACCCATGTTAGAATTTGAAAATCTGTCGCTTAAACTCCATTGCTCGCGACCCGAAATCAGAATCGTTAATGAGGAGATAGTTCATGTTTGGATATACAGGCAAAATTTTGCACGTCAATTTGACAGATCACACATTGGAAGTTGAAGAACCTTCAGAACAGTTTTACCGCGACTATGTCGGTGGTAGTTTGATGGGGCTTTATTATCTGTGGAAGCATACGCCACAGGGTGTTGATGCGTTCGATCCACGCAACACATTGGCTTTGATGACTAGCGCGGCAACCGGTTTGCCGATTAGCGGGCAAAGTCGTTGCACGGCCGTCTGTAAATCTCCGACAACCCAAGGTGTGGCGGACAGCCAAGCGGGGGGCTACTGGCCAGCTGAACTTAAATTTGCCGGTTTTGATGGTGTCGTGGTGCATGGTGCTTCTGACACGCCGGTTTATTTGACCATTATCGAAGGGGACGCGAAATTGCATGCGGCCGATCATTTGTGGGGGAAAACCACACTTGAGGTCGATAAAATTTTGCAAGAAGAGCTGGGTGATAAAAAGATTGAGATCGCTCAGATCGGACCGGCCGGTGAAAAAATGGCCCGTTTTGGGGCGATTATGAACATGAGCAATCGGGCGTGGGGGCGAACCGGAACCGGTGCGGTGATGGGGAGCAAGAAGCTCAAAGCGATTGTGGTTCGTGGCACAACCAAGGTGCAACCGGCCGATAAAAAGCGACTTCAAACGATCTCTCGTATGGGTGGGAAGGAGCTTAAGCCGAGCGGGATGGCCGCATTCGGTAAATACGGCACGGCCGGTGTTGTTTTGCCTCAGCAAGGTGACGGTGGTTTGCCCTCTTACAATTGGGATACCGGTGTGATGAGCCTTGAAGATGCGGAAATGATTAGCGGTGAACGCCTTTATGATGAAATCTTGGGTGGTGCGGCCGATGGTAAGCAGAAGAACAAAGGGCGTGATACCTGTTTTGCCTGTACGGTACGCTGTAAACGGGTTGTTGATTCTGAATGGCAAGGGAACAAGCTGATCCCTGAATACGGTGGCCCTGAATATGAAACGATTGCGACCTTCGGCTCTTATTGTGGGATTAGCGATTTACACGCAGTGACTTATGCCAATCAGCTTTGTAATGAGTATGGGGTTGATACGATTTCCTGTGGTGCGACTATTTCTTGGGCGATGGAATGTTACGAGAATGGGGTGATTACCAAAGAAGAAACGGGTGGTGTCGAATTAAATTATGGCAATGCCGAAGCGATGATCGAGATGCTCAAAATGACGCTGAACCGTGAAGGGTTTGGCGATGTTTTGGCGGAAGGGTCTGCGGCTGCGGCCGATCGCTTAGGCAAAGGGCATGAATATCTGCTAACGATCAAAGGGCAGGAGTTACCGGCCCATATGCCACAGGTTAAACGGAGTTTAGGGGTGATTTATGCGGTGAATCCGTTTGGCGCGGATCATCAATCATCAGAGCATGATCCCGCCTATGAAGAACCCTACTATGAAGGGACCCCTGAATGGACCGGCTATAAGCGCTTTTTGAACCAGATCGGTCTGGATAAACCGATGCATTCTTATGATTTGGACGAAGAAAAAATCAACTATGCGTTGACCACCCAATACACTTATAGTATGGCGGACACGATGTCGGTTTGTCAGTTTGTTTATGGGGCGTCTTGGCAATTGTTTGGGCCACAATCGATGGCTGATTTACATTCGGCCGCTACCGGTTGGGAAATGTCGGTTGATGAAATGCAGGCGGCCGGCCGTAAGCGTCTGAATCTGATGCGGGCTTATAATGCGCGGGAAGGATTGACCCGAGACAACGATACCCTGCCAAAGAAGCTGTTCAAGAAAGCACTGGCTGGTGGGAAAAGTGATGGGATGGTGCTTGATCGGGCTGAATTTGAGCATGGTTTAGATATGTACTATGCACAAGCGGGCTGGTCGGCCGATACCGGTACACCGACTCGTGCCACACTTGAAGATTGTGATTTGGGCTGGGTCGCAGACGATTTAGGTTTGTAGACTCAGGTTCTCATTCAATCAATGGTTGGAGATAGAGTTGTTCTTTCTTGTTTTTTCATGCTTACGCACGAAAGAGCAGATCGGAGAGATCGGGTCAATCGCTCACTCAAAAAATCCTTTATGAAAGTCAATATTCGTTTATATGGACTGTTGCGAGACGTTTTGCCGGCTGAAAAAAAGGGGCGTGATCTGCTTGATTTGGCTGAAGGAAGTACGGTACAGGATGCTTTGTGTCTGGTGGGGATTCGTCGGCCGGTGATTACGGCCGTTAATGAACTGCATGAAGCGACACTAGATCATGTGCTTCAAGATGGAGATCAGATGGTGGTGTTTATTCAAGCGGCTGGAGGCTAATTTAAAATTAAAAAAGCGACTGTTGGGGAGACGGCCGCTTTTAGAAAAAGGAGGAACCAAACAAACCATATAATATAGGTTTGACGCCTATATTAGAGAGTCTAGTAACACTATAGATACAAATCGATTTGATTTAGAATGCGATTGCCCTGTTTTATTAGGGGGCAGACGGATAATTGGGTTGTGTCGGTTTATCAGCTCCCTTTTTATAGTTTCTCTTACTTTGATACCTTGATTAAGCTTCAGTTAAATCATATCAGCCACTTGCTGGATGGCATCGTTTAGATCGACAAACGAGAATGGTTTGATGATATAAGATGTGATGCCGAGTGTTTTCGCTTCATCGACCCAATCATTGTGGGAGTAAGCACTTGTAATAATGATGGGTAGATCTGAGTAAGTGCTATTTCTTACTTTCGCTAACAGCTCGATTCCAGACATACGTGGCATTTTGATATCTGTAATGATGAGGTCCGGTTGGAACGTGCTAATCATTTCCCACGCATACTGCCCATCCACGGCCGTGCGAATGTTATAGTCTTGAATTTCTAAGAACAGGGCTACACTTTCTCGTAGTGCTGGTTCATCTTCCACAAATAATACTTTCATCAGATTTCCTCCACTTAGATCGTTGGTGAGTGCTGGCTTGCCTTAAATAGGGTGTTTTTGTGACCGTAAAAACAAACATGAGGTTTGAAACTGAAACTGGATGGGATTTTAGGTTACCCCAGTACTTTTTTTCTGGCAACAAAGTTTGTTTTGAATTATTCATTGTCGTTTTACGTCTCGGGATATGAGGAAGCTATTGATTTAGCTTCTTCTGTCGCGTCGGTAATGTAATGTCGAATCGGGTGCCATCGGTCGGTGTGCTTTTGAAATTGATTTGCCCGTTGTGGATGGTGACGGCTCTTTTGACGATATACAAGCCGAGGCCGTTCCCTTCCACTTGCCCCACATTTTGACTGCGGAAAAAGCTGTCAAATATGTGCGGTTGGTCTTCTGTGGGGATGCCGATCCCTTGATCTGTTACCGTTAATAGGCAATTGCTATCATGCGAATCGAGCGTAATTTGGATTACGTCAGATGAGTATTTTAGAGCGTTTGAGATTAAGTTGTGTACGAGTTGGGTGAGATGTGGAGGGATGCCGATTATCGGTTGCTGGTTTTGTTTTATATTAAAGTTAATTCGACTTTGGTCTTGAGGGGTGAGTTCTTGCAAGACATTGTTGACGAGTATTTCCATATTGACAGCGACATATTCTTTGGAGAGCTCTTGTAGATCTTCACGGCCGATAAAAAGGGTGTTTTCCATTAGCTGGGTCATACGCTTTGTGGTATGAAGAATCGACTTGAGTTGCTTCTCTTTCATCTCCGGTTTTATATGCTGGTCGAGTTTAAGCAACGTTTCGGCATTGATTTGGATGATGGCGAGCGGGTTACGATATTCATGGGATACCATCGAAATGAAGCGCGTTTTGAGTTCATTGAGTTCCCGTTCGCGATGCAATGCTGTTTCCAATTCAATCTGGGCCCGTTTTTGTTGACCGACATCTTCGTACATGCCTAAAACACCGATCATTGATCCGGCCGCATTGTGTAAGGGGACCTTTGAAACCCGTATCCAGCTAATGCCATCATCCGCTTCCTCTGAACGAATGACCTCTTCTGCTCCATATCGCCCTTCGCGCGATTCTAGCACATAGAAATCGTCGGCACGGCAAATATCCGCTTCTTCATGGGTCATGTTGGTATGATAGTCATCATGCCCGATGAGCTGATCCGGCCGTTCGAAGCCCATGTCATTGGCGAACACGGTGTTCATGCCCATATAGACGAGGTCTTGGTTTTTCCAAAAGACACGCACCGGTAGATGTTCCAAAACAAGCTGCATTAAATTGGTAGATTCGGCTAATGCGATTTCTTTTGCACGTTCTTCCGTAATGTCTCTGAATTGAGAAATCGTACCGGATATGCGGTTGTCTTGCATCCAAGGGGTGCATGTCATTGATAATGTGTGTGTGGTGCCATTTTCTTTTTTTGCGTTGATCTCTACATTGGCGACGGCTGTGTCTGCTGTACGCACTTTCTCTTCAACCGATTCCGCTTGTGCTGCTAGGTCTGTGAAAATTGGCAAGTTGTGATTTTGAAAAATAATGTCCCCCGCCAAGTTCTTAATATAAGCCCCGTCCGGATGGTGCTGTAAAAAAGATGTGAGTGATGAGTCCATATTATTAGCAGTTAGAGATGATTTTTTTTGAATTATTTCCATGAAATTGATATACCTGATAAAAATTATGAAGAGGCTCCAATACCTTATTTAACGGCCGTTTTGATTTACATTACCAATTTGTATACTCTCTTATATAATAAAGACCTGATTATTATCCTTACAACGACGATTTCTAGTTAGACCCTATGACATTGCAATACGCCAGCGACATACTCAAAGAAAAAGCGAAAGTACGATTGCGTCAATTCGCATTGCTACGCACAGAAAGTGCCATTGTGATTGCCGGAACCCTGATACTTTCTGTTTTAACCGGCTTGGGTTTACTCGGTGAACCATTGAGTAATTATTGGTGGCTCGTGACCTTGGCTGGTCTTGCTGGGGAAGGTGCCCTTTTTTACAGCACAATGCAGGATCGTGAAGTCTTGCGCAAGATTATGGATCAGCTATTTAGGGAGCAGTTTGATCTAAAGAAAATTAAAAATGCATCACTTAAACAAAAACTAGAAAAGGCATTTGAGTATCGTCATCTTATTATGGAAGAAATTGAGCGTGAGGATAATTTTGTGCTTGATGACCATTTGTTAGGGGTGGCGAGCGAACTAGAAGACTGGATTAAACAGGTTTATCATCTTGCTGAAAATATCGATTTGTATTTGCGAGACCCGATTATGGTGCGGGATATGAATCAGGTACCGCGCGAGTTAGAAGAGCTAGAGAAACAGTTGCGTCATGAGAAAGCGGGCCGTGTGCGGTCCGATATAGAGCGGTCGATCGCGACCAAAAAGAAGCAGTACGAGACATTGACCAATTTGCAAGAAACGATGAGCCGCGCGATGTTACAACTTGATAATACGCTGTCGGCAATCGGTACGATCTATATGCAGGCACGCCATTTGGGTGCGAAAGAGATCGATAGCGGCCGTTCGCAACGTCTCCAAGCTGATATGCACGAACAAATTTTGACATTGGAAGATATTACTTCTGCGATGGATGATGTGTTCCAAAACAACGACCCTTTGCTGATGTAGATTTAGGTTGTTTTTTCGTTGGAGCATGTCACTTGAGTAATGGGGGATATGTGCCAATCTGATCGCTTCCTACTCATGCAATTTATCCTTTTGGGAAACGAACTCGGTAATGGATGACGCATTCTAAGCCGATGATCTCTGACTCATGTAACCTATCTTTTTTTGGAATGAACCACCGATGAAAGCAGATAATATTTCTCTCCAAGGTATTTTAAATTCACCAAACCGCTATTTAATTCCTGTATTTCAACGATACTATTCATGGGGGCGTAAAGAGTGGGGGCAACTCTGGGAAAACATTGTTGAGCTCTATGAAGGGGTTGATGACCAGCCCCATTTTATGGGGGCGTTGGTCTTTGTGCCTGATGGGTACGCTCACCATACGATGCCGACATATCTTGTTATTGATGGTCAACAGCGCTTGGTTACGCTGTCTCTTTTAATGGCGGCTCTACGGAATTTGGCGCGGTCCCATAAATTTACAACCTTGGCCGGTGAGATTAACGATACTTACTTGATGCATCCTTATAAAACAGGGACAGAGCACTATCGGGTTTACCCTAGACAGCGAGATCGTGATGAGTATGTGTCGGTGCTAGAACATCGCTCTTATCGCGGTACACGTGGGAAAATTACAGATGGTCTGATCTATTTTGTGCGGAATATTGAAACTCTATTAGGCAAAGATTTCTCAGAAGCGGATATTCGGGCCTTTTTTGAATTGATTAAGAATCAGTTGGAATTTGTCTATATTACACTTGATGAAGAAAACCCATACCGCATCTTTAAGAGTTTGAATTCGACCGGTATGAACTTGAGCGAAGCGGACCTGATCCGTAACTTTATGCTGATGTCTGTTGGAACGGACACGGCCGCGCAAGATGCTTTTGACGATGCGTACTGGCGGCCGTTAGAGCGTAAATTTGAGGATGAAGCAGGTCAGCTTAATTCCCGTGAGTTTTCTATCTTTTTCCGAGATTTCTTAATGTCAAACGGCCGGTATATCCCTCTCTCCTCTACATTTTTCCATTTTGAAAGACGGTATGGTGGCGCAGACTTTCAACCGGCCGCGCTGGCTCTCGAATTACAGAATGTTGCCCAGCTATACAATATTATTCGCGGGTTCGAAGCCCATGCGAAAAAGGACATCAATCGTGCATTGCATCATTTACGCCTGTTGAATAGCTCTGGGACTTATCCTCTGGTTCTCAATCTGTTGTTGCGTGTCCAAGATGGGACAATGAGCACGGCCGATTTTGTCGCGGCCGTTGAGTCCTTGCGTAAATTTGTTCATCAACTGTTTGAGGGGGATGAAGCGCCACGAATGAGCTCTTTGAATAGGTGGTTTGTTCAAGCATGTAAAGCGCTGGGGAAAAAGCCATTGAGCGATTTAACTGCCTACTTAAAAGCGAAGAATTAATCAAAAAGAGGTTTTGTATGTCAACGATCTTTTCAAAAATTATTAATCGAGAAATCCCTGCTGATATTGTTTATGAAGATGATTTAGTCACCGCATTTCGGGATATTAATCCACAGGCATCCACCCATATTTTGATCGTGCCGAACAAAGAAATCCCTACCGTGAATGATGTTTCCGCTGAAGATGAACAACGTCTCGGCCGTTTATTTGTGGTGGCTAAAAAAATCGCCGAACAAGAAGGGATCGCTGAAAACGGATACCGCCTTTTGATTAATTGCGGCAAGCACGCGAATCAAGAAGTTTTCCATCTGCATATGCATATTCTCGGTGGCCGTCCATTGGGGCCGATATTAAGCCGGCCGTAGCCACACACACTTTTATGAAAAATATCATCGCTGTAATTGATAGGGGATTAACCAGACCTTCTCATTCGCGCTGGTGCTTATCGCTGTTCGGGTTCGGGCTCTTGTTCGCGTTGCTGTTTGTCTTTTTTGTTTTTCCGCTGATGTCCGATGCGACATCAGGGATGGACCCCGACGGCTATGGGAGAACCGGTCAAAATTGGTATGAAACCGGCCAATTTAATTCGATCAACAAATCTCCTCTTTACCCTTTGTTTATCGCTTTGATTTCTTGGTTACGCGGTGGATACAATCTTTTTGCGATTCAAATTGGGCAAGCGATTTTATTTGCCTTGACCAATGTTGTTTTGTATGAGGTGTTTCGGTTGACATTAAATGATCGCGTGGGGCGATATGGGAGTTTGTTGTGTGCCGTATTTCCACTCTCTATTCTTTACATCCCGCGCTTGTGGACCGAAACATTTTTGACCTTTACACTCGCTTTGTTTGTTTGGGCATTGGTTCTCGTTTTGCAACGCCCCACCGTTTTGCATTCCGCTCTGTGTGGAGTCGCTTTAGGCGTTGTAATATTAAGCAAAGGGATTAGTGTTGTCTTTCTTCCTTTAACGTTTGTTGTTTTCTTGATCGTTCTGAGGCGACAAAATCTGATTCAATCCTTGTCGATTGTCTTGGCGATTGCGCTCTTGTTTTTGGGTAGCTGGACATGGCGTAATTGGCAAGTCGCCGGTGAATTTTTGCCGACACATGCGAACGGGGGATATAACTTTTACTTGGGGAATGGATTCACTAAGTATTGGTTAGATGCACCACTCTCTTATCCTGATCTAAAAGATTTGACAGAGGTGGATATTGTGGCCGTCTATGAATCGGCCGGTTTTCAGCCAAAGAATGATCTCGAGGTCGATGACGTTTTGCGCGAAGCGGCGCTGGCTGATTTGCGCGAAAGGCCGTTGTTGGGTGTGCAAAAACTATTTGTACAAAGTCTGACCTTTTGGTACTTAGCGGGCTCTTCAGCTAAAAGCTTGCTGACAGGCGGGTTACAGATTCCGGTGTTGCTGCTGGCATTGCCCGGTATTTGGGCGGTCTGGCGAGACAAATCATGGGGCTTGGTTCTGATCATCCCTATTGGTGGCATTATGGGATTGTCTGTTTTGGTATTCGCCTTTGGCCGGTTGGCGATTACCATCATGCCTTATCTCATCGGTTTGATGACCTATGCCCTTTTGAACGGTTGGGGAGCACCTTTTTTCACACCGCATGAGGGGAGTTAGCTTCTTTTGTCAGTTGGGTCTTGGTGCTTGCCTTTTGTTGCTGGCTTGCAGTTTGCCTGATTTCGCCACCAATCGATCTGACGAAACGGCCGTGCCGGTTGTGGTTCCTATCGCGCAAGATATTGCGCCCACCCTTGTACCGACACCAACTCCGGTTTTGTTCGCCCCAGCGATGTTAACGTTGACCACAACCCTGTCTGAATCATCTCAATTTCCTACTATTCTTCCACTTAATTACGAACGTGATCTTGTCTTGATCGCCAATCCTGAGCAGCTACCGTTTTTGAATGACGCTCAAAGAGATGAGTTGCTCATGGCCGGTGTGGTGCGCTTAAACCGATTAGAGCCTGATGTCTTTGGTGCGTTAGATCGACAAGAAGCTCCCCTTTGGATGCCCGCTTCGCTTATTGCCCGATATACGGCCCAGATAATGGATCAGGTTGATACTTCTGTACAAGAAGCGCATATCGTAATATCGCTAGAATACTTGTTGGCTCGTTTAGCGAACGGTTCGGCCGAGCAATGGCAAACAGCGCAGACGGAAAATTGGCGTGAGCGAGAGCTTGCAGCCAAGAGAAATTGGACTTACTTTACGATTGCGCGCCAGCTATTGAATGCCACATCGAATATTCCACAACCGATTGCGGCCGAAGTGCAAGATGAGCTTGATTTGATCACACTGGCTGGGGTATATCAATCCCCTTACGCGAATACTGTTGTCGATTATGAACTGTTGAGTCGTCAATTGGATCCTAACGACTGGCGCTTAAGTTTGAATTGGTTGGCTGAGATGCCACTCGCGGAGTCTGGTAGTGCGCAGGGGGATTTGCTGGCTGAACTTTTGCAAGATGACACCACGGTCGATTCATGGCGACGCTTAATAGCGATCCTGACGGCCGATTCTTTCACAATTTGGTGGGGGGAAACACCAAATGGGATGCCTATTCATCTGCTTGATTTTGATTCGCGCCGTGTGACCCGGCCGCTAGTGCCTGCTGTCGCGCCCGTAGACTCAGCCGCTACAATAGACCGTTTGCCCATAAATATACTCGTCCAACCCAGCGACCAATATCTTCTGTTGGCAGACGAAGTGCGGCTGCGTTTGATCCAGTATGCCGAGGTCGGTTTTCTGACTGATGATGATCGGATGCAACTGCTTGGGCTTGAGTCGGATTTAAGGCGCTTCGCCTTGATTGCGCGACAGCAACAGGGGGGATATCGCTTGGCGGCGGAAGACGCTCAATGGCTCGATCAAACCACGATTGATTTGCTGGAAACCGTTTTTGCTCAGGGTGAGGAGGGACAACCTTTGCTTGTCTATGTGCTGTATGAAGGGGAGCAAACGGCCGTGCTGGGTTATGATCGGGTTGATGCACGTAAATAGATGACCTCACAG
>WTJY01000316.1 GCA_011524645.1 Anaerolineales bacterium
ACTGGTACGAATTGCCAGCAAAAAAGGGGGACGCTACTACACTGCTTGGTAATGGCGTGTGTAGCTTGCTGATGCAACGGATCGGGGAGGCTTGGTAATGGCTGAGATCAAAACTAATTGGCACCATATCAATCACACAGGAGGCGAATAATGACAAGAGATCATGTAATAGTCTATGACAGCTATAGACTTCATAACAATTTGTATGGACTAAAGTTTCTGGAAAATATAAAGGTGTTCGAGGAGCTTTATGGAGTGAGGCCTAATAGATTGTTTTGCAACTCTGGTGATTTGGGCAAGCTGATGGGTGCAATAGAAAACGAATACGGTGATGAATTAATTTGTTGCATTGACGTTGTTTTCAAAGACTTGGGCATTGATGCGATTCTAGACCATAGTAGCGCCCGCTCATTTTTGAGTAATGGCGGATGCAAGCAATGGGTTGATTTTTCTACAGTGAAAAACACGACCGAACTCGGGTGGCCTGTATGCCACACACCAAGACAGTCGTCACACTGGTTAAGCTACAAAAATCCCGCGCAGGTCATACCAATCGGCACACTAGTTGAATATCATCAAGGATACGCAATCGTCGTCGGTTTTAATCCCATCCAATATTACTGGGTTTACTCTTACAAGGAATCGTGTTGCTTTTTTGCTAGCCTTGACCAATTGCGGGTGTGCAGCATTCAACCAGATACCACGTTAAAGGCGGGGGATTATGCGGTTTGGAAATCCGAACATCATGCGGATTTTGTCAGAGTCGTTGGTCAATTTTTATTCAATGACGAACCTCTGACCTTTTATGTGCCTAGGATCAATGAAACGCGCCATTTCGGGACATCTGAGAACTTGACGAGACTGCCGTTCCCGATGGAGTTGTCGTACTTGTTGCAGGACGACGTACTTGCTCCGAACTGGGTCTTTCAAGGCACAGGATATGAACGGCTAATGGGTTATCAGTCACGAGAGGCCGGAGCTAAAAAAGCGGGGGTGTGTTTCTATGGGCACTATTAAAGCCACCCTCCCCTACCCACCATCGGCCAACAGATATTGGCGAGTCGGCAAGAACGGCCGACCTTACGCAACTCAACAGGCCAAAAATTACAAACAACTCGTCTGGGTCCAAATGTTCGGGCAAGATCCGATAATTGACAAGCCGGTTTATGTCATCGTCGATGTTTATCGGCCGATAAAGCGAGGTGACCTAGACAATAGCTTGAAAATCTTACTCGACTCCATACAAGGATTCGCTTACAAGGATGACAAGCAAATCAAATCCATTCACACCGCGCAAGGCGACGACAAGCAGAATCCAAGAGTGGAAATTTTTGTCACGGCCGATTACATCCAATACATAGAACACGTGCAGCAAATCATGTACCAGCGTTGGTGTCGAGAAAAAAATATCACACCAGTTCCATTAACACCGATTCGGCCGATTCTGCAAACCGTTTATCAAATTTCACAAGCGCAACAATGATAACCATGAGGAAACCATGTTCAACGATCTAGGTCAAGTAATCTTGGTGGCAACCTGTCTGTGGCTCCTATGTTTATCGATCTCCTATCACCTCAAGTACGACCAGCGCACACCACGAAAGCGATTCTATCTCCGGGCAGAGATGGTAACGCTATTCCTGACAGAAATCGCCCTCATTTTGATCATCGTAAATTAACAACGGGATAGCCGCGAGGTTGTAGTTAGACGCTCCCCATCCCCATATAAAGGAATTTATGACCGACAACAACAGTACTCCTAATTACTGGCCTAACGGCCACTACAATCGGCCTTACAGCAACCAGAAATGGAAACCGACAACGGTTCATCCACCGCGAACAGCGGAGGACCGAGACAAATGTGCCACTGAAACGATGCGATCGCGTATTAAGCATCAAGAACATGCTGAAAAGGCGAAAGTTAGCCAAGCCGACGAACGGCCGGTCGATGACAATCTATCAATTCACGACCTACTAGCAACCGGCGAGGGTGTTCGCTTCAACCTCTACCACAATAGCACGAACGTTTTTCTCTATCGCTTCGATGGCTTCGCGCTATGGCGACATGAAGGTTTTGTCGAGATCAATGTCGGCGGACAATTCATAGAATCAGATGACTGGCGAATCGTCACGATGGAAGAAGGCGGCCGAGAAATCATCAAGATGCTCGCCGAGGAAATGGACCAGCGACGCGGCGATTTTGCTGACCACGTCCTAGGGAAAATTGCATTCTTGGCAATGGTCGGCCGCTCTTATGATAGTATGACCAATCTATTCAACTCTCTCGATGAGAAGAATCGAGCAGTTGTCGGAGTTGGCTCAACCCCCCATGGCGGATTACGCCGAATAATGTCCACCGAATCGCACGAGGATGAAATCCATATCGAGATCATGCATCTGCTCGGCCGTGCGTATCATCCAGTTTGCGTCGAGAATTTGCCAGAAGGTGTAGACCGAGTGTTCATCAACGCGAAAGGCGAAGTGATGTGGGAAGACAATCTAGGCGCAATGCACCACATCGAGGATTAATATACATGCAAATTATCTTAAGTCAGTTAGCTAAAGATTTGGCAGGCGATACCAGACTAACAAACAGGTCTGACGCTTGGTTAAAAGGCCTTGATGATGCATTCACCGGCCGAGGTTATACCCCTCCTTGCTTGTGCGACTGGTCAAGAGAGCACAGCGATTATCACAGCGGTTATTTGTTCGCAAGTCGCCGGCTAGTTCAAATCCAAGCCGAGCAATCTGGCAAGAAAATTAAGCCAGCCATGACCGTATGGCCGACAGACCGGCCGACGCTCACACCGCCAATTAATGGTGTGAGCTTTGCGCAAGCAAATATAAGCAAGCGAGACGAAGACGGCCGATTCGAGCGTGGTCACGCAATGGTTATTTATTACAATACGACCCCGCGTGGCGGGGTCTAGGAGGTTTATGTTTCGAATTGTTCGCACGATGATAGTCTTTTATACAGGAATGGTGATCGGGCACGATTTAAATATCGTACCCGCCATTTCGGAGGGTGGCGGGCTATTCGCTTCCTCTGATGAGCGGGTTTCCATCGCAGTAATGGTGCTGGCGCTTATTTACGTCGCCGACACTATTTACCACCGAATCGCAAAACGCTAATAGCAGCACATAAGGAGTACAAAATTGGATTCATTAGAACCTGTAAACAGAGAGATATACGCACATCAGCAACCAATTACCCAGCGCCCAACCGGCCGACGCGGGATTTTGAGCACCATAAGTGGCAAGGTGTACATGTTGTTTATGGTTGGCCTCTGCTTTTTACTAGTCGCATCTAGCTGGTTGTTCCCTAGCGGATCAACACCGACCCAGAATGACCTAATTATTTCAGCTTCACCACAACCGGCCAACACGCCAAGTGCCCGAGTTGTGAACGCCCGAGAAGGGCTAGCAGTTGCGGAACTGCAGACAGACGCGCAACTTGAAAATCTTTATCTGGAAGAGGCGCAGGCACAAGCGCGTATCAACGAGCTATCGGCCGTCAATGGACAAATTACAGCACAGAGACAAGCTGAAATCAACCTAAACAAGCAAGAGGCCGAGATACAGCTTTCACAGATACGTGGGCAAATCGAAAAGCGTCAGGAAGATATAGCCGCACAGAAAGAAGAGAATGATACTCAAATCGCCTATTTGTCTGATTTAAATGCAGTAGAGGCGACTCGGGTTGAAATAACGCACCAGCAAAACCTGAATGATTTAGAAGCGGCAAAACAGAAACGCTGGGACAACGCTGTATTTTACGGTTCTGTTACAGTTATCGCCCTACTCGTTTCAGTGGTCGGCGTGATGTGGAATGATGCTCGAATCGAGACTAGGCGCGAAAAGGCAAAATCAAAGGTTGGTGAATCGGCCGTCAAATATATCGAGGCAAGAACCGGCCCCCCGCCGAGCCACAAGCCGAAACGCGATCTAACTGAAGAGCTATTTTCCGAATACGCCCAAACAGAATCGTCCGAAATGGTGGAATTTTCAAGCGGTGCTGGAGAAGGCGCCCAACACCGCCCCAGCACCGCCCCAACACCGCAAAACACCGTGTTTTTGACACCAACACCGCCCCAGCACCGCCCCAACACCGCAAAACACCGTGTTTTTGACACCAACACCGCCCCAGCACCGGTGTTGACACCGCCCCCAACACTGCCTAGCACTGGTGTTGACACCGCCCCGGAAGCGGTGCTGGTTATCGAGGAAGGTGAAAAGCTGGACGCGAGTCGGCCGCCAAATCCGGCAGAGCGAACGTATATTCGCAAGCTCTACAACGATCACGGCAGTTACACACAAGTGTGTAACATGGCTTACGGAAGCAAGAACCCCAAAACCTTCAAGTATGTCAAAGCCGCGGTGAAAGAGGGGGGTGAGATCGCTGGGGCTAGTGTGAAGAAAGTAGAGGCTTAAATGCATCCGTGTGTGTAATGGGGGGGAGTCCGCACAATTATCAACCATCCAAATACAACTAACAATCAACAAACCGGCCGAGTCACCGCCAAGTACTCGGCCTATACAACAAACAAACACAAGACAAGGAATTAGAAATAAATGAAAACAAAAAAAATCATCTTCGGCTTAGATCTCGGTATGGGAGCAATCAAAATCTGCGGACCTCACGGTTCGGTCGAACTACCAAGTCATTTAGCAACCGCCAACCGAGATACAGTCGATTATGAGGAAACAGGTTCCATCTTCGGCCGTGCCAAGAACCGGCCGAAGAAAATCGAGCTTAAAAATGGTAGCTACTATGTCGGCTTGGGTGCTCACGATTGGGGTAGTGCGATCGACAATCTAAGCTATCAAAAACTGATTAGCTCGGCCGACATTCATGCGCTCGTATATGG
>WTJY01000380.1 GCA_011524645.1 Anaerolineales bacterium
ATTGCCATCCCCCTTTTTTTTCGTTATGATGACGAGGAATAGTGCCCAACACAAAAACAGTTAAAAAGTTGCGCTATTTCATCAAGTAAATGAAACACAACATAGTTTTTAATCGGGTCAACAAACAAACAACATTTCAAATTAGAAGCAAGGCAGGTCATCATGATTAATATGTTAATTGGCGGTGCAATTGTAGTCGGCGTATCAGTACCGGCATTTCTTTACCTCTTATACGTAGCAAAAAAGAAAGAGGAAGAAAAACTACAGAAAGCACGCGTACGCGCACGTTCGCAACGACGTCAATAATATTCCTGCTTTCTACTTTACCTAGTAAACTGAATATATTGATTTAATCAGCAAGGCGACCGAAAGGTCGCCTTTTTGATTGCCAATTTTGTATCATAGAGCCAGTAAAAAACTATCAAACATGAAGTAAGAAAGATGAAATAACCTCGGCGATCAATCTCCATCCACCACCCCCTTTCATACTTCATCATTCATACTTCAGACTTTTTAATTGAACCCCTCATGCATATTCAAAAATTATCTCAGTTACTAAAAATTTCTACCAAGCAAATCGAAAGCACCATTACCTTGCTTGATGAAGGGAATACACTCCCATTTATCGCGCGCTATCGCAAAGAGGTCACTGGCGAGCTGGACGAAGAGCAGTTACGAGCGATTCAAGAAGGAATCGGCCGTCTACGCGCCCTTGACGAGCGACGTGAAACGATCTTAAAAGCGATTAGCGAACAAGGGAAACTGACCGATGAATTGACAAAAAAAATCAACACGGCCGATACCCTCACCCTGCTCGAAGATATTTATTTACCGTATAAAAAGAAAAAACAAACCCGTGCCGAAAAAGCGCGGCAAAAAGGGTTAGAACCGTTGGCCAATTTCATCCTCACTCAACCCAAACGAGCAGATGACTTGCAGAGCTTGGCTATGCCCTATCTCAATGAAGAGGTCACCAGCACCGATCTGGCGTGGGCGGGTGCGCGAGACATTGTTGCTGAAATGATTAGTGAACACGCCGATGTTCGGGGGCCATTACGGGAATCCGCCCAAAAATTCGCGGTTGTCACGACCACAAAAATCAAAACGGCCGAGGACCCCAAAGGAACCTATCAGCTCTACTACGATTTCTCGCAACGAGTGGATCGCCTACGGCCGCACCAAATTCTGGCCATCAATCGCGGGGAAAGCGAGAAAATTCTGCGCGTCAAAGTCGAAATCGCCCAGCGCGACTGGTTACGAGCGGTCGCCCGTGTTTTTTTACCCCGCCGCCAATCCCCCCTTTTTAGCCAACTTGATATGGCGATCCAAGATTCCGCCCAACGCCTGCTCCTGCCCGCTATCGAACGGGATGTCCGGCGGACATTAAGTGGAGAATCAGAAACCCATGCGATTCAAATCTTCGCCAACAACCTACGCGGGCTACTTACCCAGCCGCCGCTCAGCGATCGTGTCGTCCTCGGCTTAGATCCCGCCTTTCGCACCGGCTGTAAAGTCGCTATCATCGATGAAACCGGCCAAGTGATCGACACGGCCGCTGTCTACCCCCATCAGCCCCAAAAAAAATGGCGCGAAGCGTTGCAAACGTTGCAAACGCTCATCAAAAAACACCGCGTCACGCTGATTACCATCGGCAATGGCACCGCCAGCCGCGAAACAGAAAAGCTAGTCGCAGAACTGATTACACAGCTTAACAACCCCGACTTGCACTATCTTATTGTCAATGAAGCAGGGGCCAGTGTGTACAGTGCCAGTCCGCTCGCTCGTGAAGAATTGCCAGAGCTCGATGTTACCTTACGGGGGGCCGTCTCGATTGCGCGTCGCGTCCAAGACCCGCTGGCGGAATTGGTAAAAATCGACCCGAAAGCGATCGGTGTCGGGCTTTATCAGCACGATGTAAATCAACGAGAACTGGCCCGTACCCTTGATGGGGTCGTCGAATCGGTCGTCAATCAGGTAGGGGTCGATGTCAATAGCGCCTCTCCTGCGCTACTCACTTATGTTGCGGGCATCGGCCCGAGCTTGGCTGAGCGAATCGTAAAACATCGCGATGAAAACGGCCGTTTTACCAGCCGCACCGCCCTCAATAGTGTCAAAGGGCTGGGAGCCAAAGCGTTTGAACAAGCGGCCGGATTTCTCCGCATCCGTGAGGGGGACAATTGGCTAGATGAAAGTGCCATTCACCCCGAAAGTTATGCGATCGCCCGCAAAATCATCAAAAAAGTGGGACTCAAACCGGATATGGATATTCCACGGCGTGAAGAGACGATTAAAGCACTCAAACCGGCCGTTGTCGCCCAAGAATTGGGCGCAGGGGAACCGACCGTGCGGGATATTTTTAGCCAGCTTGTTCGTCCCGGCCGTGACCCGCGCGAAGATGTCCCCGCTCCCATTCTCCGTAGCGACATCCTATCTATGGACGATCTTGCAGAAGGATTACGGTTAAAAGGGACGGTCACCAATGTGGTTGACTTTGGCGCGTTTGTCGATATTGGGGTCAAGAAAAATGGGCTTTTGCACCGTAGTCAATGGCCGGACGGCCAACCTCCGCAGGTCGGCGATGTCATCGAAATTGTGATTCTTAACATCGAAAAAGAGCGTGGCCGGATCGGTCTCGGGCTCGAAAATTAGCCAACAGCTCGACTTGTTCTTATGGCTCTCCACCTCATCACAAACCCGATTCAAGTGCAATTTAGCGAGCCACCCCGCTTCGTCCGCAAGCCCCACTGCCCGCAAAGCTTTATATGGAAAGGGCACCCCTATCAAATCGAAGCGCTGCTCCGTGAATGGCGTCACAGTAACTCACCCCGCATTTCCAGCGCGAAAAGACGGTTAGGGGTTGCCCGTATCTACTTTCGGGTCCAAGTCACAACCGGCCGAATCTTTGACATTTACTATGATCCGGCCGGTGACGGGGCATGGATTTTAAGCGCCGAGCATCTCGACGAAACGTGATTTCGCCCTGTCTTCTACCAAGGGTGCTTCTCACCACTATACACAAAGAACTCACCGCTATCTTTCATGGTCAGCCCATGCGCCACGCGCAAGATACCGGCGGCCGAATCATGCGGTGTCACCGCCGCATCCATACCACCCATATCGGTTTGCACCCATCCCGGATGAATCGCAATGACCGCCACCCCATCGGCCGCAAAGTCAAATGATAGCTGTCGGCTTACCATATTCATCGCCGCTTTGCTGGTGTTATAGCTAACACCGCCCCAATTCGGCCGTGCCTTATGCAACGAACCCAACTGTGAAGAAACATTGACAATTTTGCCCCCATTTTTACTTATCAGCGAAGCGAAAACATGACCGACTCGCATCGCCCCCACCGCATTGATATTGAGGGTTTCAACCATCGTTTCGGCTGAAAAAGTAGCGAAGTTATCTCGCGGATTAACCCCAGCGTTATTGATCAACAGATCGATTGTCGTTGCCAAACCGGACACGGCCGTATAGGCGGCCGCAACAGAGTCGTCACTGGCGACATCGATCTGAAACACAGAAAGATGACCAAATTGCTGCCCAAGTTGCTGTAACATATCAGCCTTATCCGGCCGCCGACATCCGGCCAAAACCTGATGCCCCGCCTCTAACGAGAGCTTTGTCATCGCCAACCCGATGCCACGGTTCCCACCTGTAATTAAAATCGTTTTCATAAATTTATCCTCCAGCTACTATGGTTTAGGTGAAAATATAACAAGGAACAGATCGTCTCAGGCACATCACCACAAGATTTGACCGACCTCTAACAAAAGCGGTCATAAGCGGGAATTTATCGGCCGGTTGCGCTAAAATTTAGCCATGCATCAAACCCCTTCATCGAAAAAGCCACTGCTTGCCATTGTCGGGCAAACCGCAGTCGGCAAAACCGCCCTCTCTCTGGCACTCGCCCAGCAGTTTCAGGGGGAAATCGTCTCATCCGATTCCCGCCTCTTCTATCGTGGTATGGACATCGGCACCGCAAAGCCGAGTCCGGCCGAACAAGCGATTGTCCCCCACCATTTCATCGATATTTGTGATTTAGATGAAACACTCACCTTGGGTGAGTATCAAGAAAAAGCGTATCGGGTGATAGATGATTGCCACCAGCGGGGCAAACTGCCGATGCTCGTTGGCGGTACGGGACAATATTTCAAAGCGGTTGTTGAAGGGTGGGGGATTCCGCGTGTACCGCCACAGCCTGACTTACGGGCCGCGCTAGAAAAAATCGACCGGCTTGAACTCGCGCGCTGGCTCGCAGTGCTTGATCCTCAAGCGGCCGTCGCTATCCACCCCCACAACACCCGACGCATCGTTCGCGCCCTCGAAGTGACCTTTGTGAAGGGGATTCCGATCTCTACATTACAGGCGAAAAGCCCGCCCCCCTACGATATGTTTGTCATCGGTTTGGACCGTGATCGAGCCGATCTATATCGGCGCATCGACGGCCGTGTCGATCAAATGATGAAGGCCGGACTGTTAGACGAAGTTCAAGCACTACTTGACCAAGGGTACAATTGGCAAACCCCCGCCATGAGCGGCTTAGGCTATCGCCAATTTCAGCCTTACCTAGACGGTGTGTGCCGACTAGCCGATGCGGTCGAAAAAATAAAAACGGAAACCCATCGTTTCGCCCGTCAACAAAACACATGGTTCCGGCGTGATGATGAAAGAATCCACTGGTTTGCGGCCGATACGGCCGATCTTATCCACCAAGTCGAACGACATGTACAGGCATGGCTAGCTGAAAAAACATCATAAGCCATCACACAAAACCCCCACAGACAAAGCGTCCGTTGTTATTGCCGTGGGGTTGTAATTGATTTTAATATTTATATGAAAATGTGTTATTTTGTATTAAAAC
>WTJY01000506.1 GCA_011524645.1 Anaerolineales bacterium
AAAAGCGCTCTTGGCGCGAATGCGATTCTTGGCGTTTCTTTAGCAACCGCTAAAGCGGCCGCGATTAGCTGTCAACTCCCTTTGTATCGTTACCTCGGCGGTAGCAACGCAAAAGTATTGCCCGTTCCCATGATGAACATCATGAATGGTGGGAAGCATGCGTTGGGTTCGACCGACTTGCAAGAATTTATGATCATGCCGGTTGGCGCTGAAACCTTTGCGGAAGGGTTGCGGTGGGGTGTGGAAATCTATCACAACTTGAAAAAAGTATTGTCTAGCAAAGGGTATCGTACCACCGTTGGTGACGAAGGTGGTTTCGCCCCACGTGTTTCGGCCAATAGTGAAGCGTTTGACTTGATCTTAGAAGCGATTGAAAAAGCGGGTTATATCCCCGGCGAACAAATCATGTTGGCGATGGATGCCGCTTGTTCTGAAATTTATGAAGATGGCAAATACAATTTGGCGACCGAAGGGAAATTGTTGACCGGTCCAGAAATGGTTGATTTGTTGGCCACATGGTGTGACAAATATCCGATTATTTCTATCGAAGACGGCTTGCACGAAGATGACTGGGATTCATGGGCGATGCTGGTTGATCGTGTGGGTGATCGGGTGCAAATCGTTGGTGACGACTTGTTGGTTACCAATGTAAAACGGATCCAAAAAGGGTTTGATTTGAAAGCTGCGAACAGTTTGTTGTGTAAGGTGAATCAAATTGGTACGCTCACTGAAGCGATTGACGCGGTGCAAATGGTACAACAACATGGTTGGACGGCCGTTGTGTCTCACCGTAGCGGTGAAACTGAAGACAACACGATTGCGGACCTTGTGGTTGCATTAAACGCTGGTCAAATCAAAACCGGCGCTCCTGCGCGTAGTGATCGTGTCGCTAAGTACAACCAACTTCTTCGTATCGAAGATGAATTGGCCGGTACCGGTAAATATGCGGGTATGAGCGCATTTGCCAATCTTTCAAAATAGTTGTTAGATAGAGACAGAGCTTAGAGACTGAACTATCGATTTTGTCTTTCTGTCTCTGTCTCTTATCTCTGATCCTGTAGAATCTATGTCAAGAATGCAAGTTGTGCGTGAGCGGCACATTCGGTTAATGGAAAAAAGTTGCCAAACGTTAGGCAATTTAATCGCTAATTTATCACTAGAAGACGCGCAAACATGGCGTGATGGGGGTGATGGGTGGACTGTCACTGAGGTGATGTGTCATTTGCGCGATTTCGATGGGTTTTTCTTGGGGCGCGCGCAGACGATGGTTGCTGAAGATCATCCTGTATTGCCCGGTTATGATCACGATGCGTTGGTGCTTGAACGGCGCTACAATGACCAAGATGTTTTCGCTGTATATGATGAGTTGCGTCAATCGCGAGCTCAGTTTGTGGCTTTTTTCAAAGGGCTCACGGCCGAGCAATGGGAACGAACCGGTGTTCATCCCGAGCGGGATTATTTCGATATGACCGATTCGGTGATGCAAGTCGGCTTGCATGACAATGACCATATTGAGCAAATTTCGCGGATTATCACACAGAAAAAGGTAAATTAGATGAGAGTATTTCGTTTGTTGCGCGGCCGTCAGGGCTGGGTCGCTGTCATGGTGGTTCTTTTAACGGTGGGATGTGGTAGCTTTGTTACGTTTTTGAGCGTGATGGATCTAAGTGTATCGCCACCTGATCCAGTTTTGGTCGCTTGTTATGGAGATGATCCGAATAGCATTATGCCGAACGGGTTTGCGAACTTCTTTAGTTTTCAGCAAGCTGCGGATTTAGTGGTTTGTGCCGCGCCTGAACAAACGAACGTGCTGCTTGAAACCTGCCAGTTTGACGGAGTTACGGTTGAACGCTACGCCTATGAAGTTGAAATATGGTTGGTGAATCAGAGCACACAAGTTGAGATTGCGCGGGGGCCGGTGCGCGGATTAGAACCGCCATCTTGTCAAGCCAGTTTATCGTTGGTATCGGCCGGTTCAAGCGGTGTTTCGGTGCAAGGACAGCCTGTCTCTGCACCCGATATTGAAGCTTGGTTGGCTCCTTATTTTCCTGAAACTGAACAGCCCGTGACCAACGTTGAGTAATTCTTTGCCCAAGCGATTTTAATTCCGCTTACCAAAATGGCGGGGCAGCAGATGCTGGCGTAAATGATGTGCCTGGCTCGCTTAATTTAGATACAGAGCGGCGGGGAGCCTGTTGAGCTAGGGGGTGGGGGAGAGGGAAATTTATAAAATCCACCTCCCCCACCCCCTCCTCATAGGAGGGGAGGAAAACAACAGATCACTTTTGAGACGCTGTAATGAGCTTATCCCACTTGTCCTATTCTAGCGTTTTGACGTAAGCGATCGCTTCAGCAAACACCTCATAAGGCTGTGCTCCGATGATAAACCCTTCGCCAGCGATATCGAAGATAGGCTGGCCGGTAATGCCACGTTCGCGGCGGATGCCATCGAGGGTCATGATATGGTCAACCGTTGCTTGATCCCCATAGCACGCGACAAACTGATCTTGATCGAGCCCGATGTTATTGGCGAGGCCGATATAAAATTCAAGATCGGCTGAATAGAGCGCACTGAGATTGTTGAAGAGTGCCCCATGCATATCCCAAGCCGCTTTGAGGTCTTGTTGTCCAGCACATTCCATAGATACTGAGGCATATACACTGGGATTGCCATGATTAATCACCGGCCAAAAGATGAGCTGTGCATCCCCATTAGCGATTTCATTAGCAAGTAGTTCAGGTTCTGTTCCTTGCACGAAGGAGCGACAAACCGGTCAGAGAAAGTCTGAATAGTCGATAATTTTGACTGATGCGGAGTCATATCCGACGGTGAAGACCCCTTCGGCGTTACGTCCGTAGAACGGTTCCTCTACGACCTCTGCGGTATCCCCTTCCGCTTGGTCTGAATCTGATTCGACCGGTTCTTCGTCAGCCCCTTCCGCGTTTTCAGTGCTTTCGGTATTGTCGGCCGGTTCAGCGGTGGGTTCGACACGAGGTGCGGGAATATCTGTGGCAACCGGCACAGGGGTCGGCGTTGCTGGTGGAAGCGCGGTGGCGACCGGTTCCACTTCGGCGACGACTTCAACTTCCTTGATCTCAGCGGCCGGTTCGACCTCCGGCTCGACGCCCGTGGGCGAGGCACACGCAACAACACCCAATAGAAGGAATATTGTCACGACACCAAACAAAGTTTTTTTCATCTCTCTGCTCCTTTTTAGTTAAGTTTACGTTGCATGAGCATTAAAAAAGCGGTACAGATTCCTGTACCGCTTCTATCGACTTCATGTAGATGAAACTTCTTACTCCGTGGTGACTTGGGCTAATTGCAGATTAATCAAGGCTTCGGCTGTGGCTATATCTGGTGCACGAACAATGAGCCAGTCGGTGCCGATGGCGCGGGTGCAAATGATGTCGGTTGATACTCGACAGGTTGTTTCTGGGATGTCGGTTAGATAGTTTGTCCCGTAGGCTGCATCGGCGTAAAGCTTAAACACACGGCCGAAATGATCACTTTCGTTCGCATCATCCCATGCCAAGCGCCAGACCAGCGCGATGTCATTAATGCCCATCGTGACGGAGGGGTCACCTTGGATATAGACATGGTAACGGTCGCCCCCCCAGCCGACCGACCCATAACTGGCATCCGTTTCACTTAACTGCTGTTTAAAGAATTCATTGAGATAATATTCCCCGAATACATCGTCCCGAATAAGGGTCCAGTCGGACAAGACAGCATCGGACGGAGCTAGCGTGACGTTGATCGGTAACTCACCGTTGAAATAGGTGTTGGGATTAAGAATGTGTTCTGTCGATTGAGGGGGATTGGCCCACAGCGCATCAACCCCTTCCCACCCGCCACGGATGTAAGCGGCACGGACAAATTCCAATCCTTTTTCATAGGGGAATGCGAACGTTTCGACCAAAATTTGTGGTGGATCGATCGTGGTTTGGGTCGGCCGGTATAGGGTTTGGCTTACATTAAATAGCTCAACGCGCTCTTCATAACTAAAGTAGCCATCTTCTATGTATTGTTCTTGAACAAGCATCGCTTCCCCTTCTGCCAAAGCACGTAGAGCCAACGCCTGCTCAAAGTTAAAACCGCTTTCTTCATTGGTTAGGTCACCAAGCGTGAAATATTGATCCTGAAGTGCATGGATGAGTTCATGGGCATAAACATATTCTTCTAGGGCGTTTATTTCGTTGTCATTGCTGACCAGTACAAAATCTTTGGTTGATGGATCATAAAATCCTGCGATTGTCAGCCCCGCATATTGAGTAGATGCTTCATACAAATCGTAACCACGATCTACAAAATCGAACACGCTGAGAACGGCCGAGTCTAAGCGCGCTTCTTCTTCGGTGTAGCCGTTTTCACGCAAGTACCGGCGCAATTCTCCCTCTCCCATTAGATATGGGTAGACATCAGTTTGTAGAGCTAAACCGCGAATGGCGGCGACATTGGCTTGGACTTTGGAAAATGTTTCCGCATTGCGTTCCAAGAATTTTTCATCGATGACCCGTACCGTAATTTCATCGAGCACGATGCGCTCCCCAGCGACATTGGTTGTTTCGAGGGTGAGGATGTTACGGCCGTCAGAAACCGGTGCCCAATTGTTGGTATAGGTTAACTCGGTGTCGCCGCTATAGGGTTGGCTAAACACATTTTGCCCGCGATTGACTTGAATTTGGACATTTTTGATCCCCGCGCTATCTGTGACTTGTACACTGAGTTCATAGAACTCATTCATGGTGAGGGTTTCCCCATCTTGTGGTGAAAGGAAGTATCCTACGGCCGGTCCTAATGTCGCGGTGGGTTCAGCTGTTGGTGGGGGAGGGGTGGGGGTGTAGAGGGC
>WTJY01000509.1 GCA_011524645.1 Anaerolineales bacterium
GGTAGTAGTGAGGGTTTTGGTCCTAATGTCATTGGGGGAACACCTGAACATGTCCGAGAGTATAGTTACGCTATAGACGATGTCGCATCCAGTCTGCAAGGCCTTGACGTTTCCAATCTTCAGGGCGATGTAACAAAAACTATTGACCAGCAAATTGCAGTTATCGAGGCACGGCAGGCCGCCATGGTATCGAGCTTTCGCACAAGCGAGGGGCTGTTCGGTAATTTAGCGACGGCTTATGCAGATTTGGAAGCGGCGCAAGGGGATTGGGTCAATCATTACTACGACAATAGTGCGGAGATTTCATCGCTACAGCAACAGCTTGCATACGACCTCACGGACGAAGAGCGGAAGCATTGGCAAGGCGTTTTGGGCGAGGCGGCCGAGGGGTCGGCCGCTTATGTTGATGCTTACAATAAATTGCAAAATGATTTGTCTGACTCTCAGCGCCAAAGTGTTGTCGTGGAACTTGCTGGTACTGATTTCAAATCCGGTATGTACGAAGTATATACCGGCGACATAGAAGCAGCAGAGGCGGCAGAGGCAGCGATCCTTGCGGCTAATTCAGCAATAAGCGATTCGTACAATCAAACCGTAGTTGATGCGCTTCTTGCACAGCAAGGAGTGACGCAGGGAACGCTAGATTTAATGGTTGCGATGGGCCTCATCAGCGAGCAAGAGGCAGAAGTAAGGCTTCAGTATGTGCAGACAACTGACGCACTTCAGAGATTGACAGAATCTTCCGCTTTCTACGCATTAGCAACTGAGGATCAGGCCGAGGCGATTGGTCTATTGCGTGGTGGATATGTCACGACAATCGAGCAGGCGATGTCATTCGCCGAGGTTATTGATGGAGAGGTAAGCGATTCGTTGCAAAAAGGAATCGATCTCACAAAAGAGCAGGTGGGGCTGCTAGACGAATTATCAAGAGAACATCAGGTAAATGTTACCATTCTGACAAACGGATTAGAACAATTGCAGAATGCTCACCAGCTTGTCCGCGAACTCGGCGCGGCTGAAGCAGAGAGTATCGCGTCTCGCCAGCACGGAGCTACCATAGGCGATGCGGCGAGTTCTGGTATTCAGAGTGGAGGTTCATCCGGCACATCTAGCCAAGTTGTCTACAACGATCAAAAGACAGTTAATGTCTACACCAACGAGGCCGATGTGGTTAATGATCTTGTGGAAAGTGCCTCAAGTGAGGCGGGATTTAGATAATGAGCGTTGTTAAGTATCCATATTTTGTTTATGAAGACCTAGAGCCTGTTGTGGTGCACCTTCCCACTAAAAGCCCACAAGCGGCCGACCGTGCGTCTGCAAAAGAGGTTATCACTTCAGTCATTGGTGGTTTTTATGATGAATACGGCGACGGCGTTGCAGACATCGGCCGAGGTTCCTTGCGATTTTCTGGAATTGTCCACGGTGTTGACCTAGCTGACACGATTAGCAAATCAAAGGCGATCAGGGGATGTACGGGGAGGTGCGGAAAGCTGTATCTGTCTTGGGCTGACGGAACTTGGGAATCGGTCACGGCTAGGGTGTCGGAGCGGACGGTCAATCATTCGGCTAATCACTTAAATCATTTGCAAGTAACTATATCATTCACAATTATTGATGCATGGTCACCGGCCGTGCCTCCTGTTTAATCATGGCTAGACTAGAAGGAATAGTAAAAATCAAATCGAGGAATCTGTCTGTTCTGCACTACACTTTTCCCGCTCGGACTATTGAGACGATTAGCTGTGAAGAAATATTGAGCGGTATAGGCAAGTTCACTCTTAAATTTACCTATGGTGATGGTGGTGCTTACAATCATTTGCAATACGGGCGTGCTATTGTGATTGAGGGCCAGAGCGGGAATGAAATATTCGTAGGTTTGATTGAAGAGTTCAAGAACGTCCAAGCCGGCAATGATGGTTTAAGCGTAACCGTTGAGGGTGTGTCCAATCTGGACGAGCTTGCCAATGAACGCATGAGCGGTGTCAAAATATCTGAGATTGTAACAGAGGCCCCAAACCGGATTGAGCTGATCGGCAACGATTTAGAGGAACCGATTATTTACACCACACTCAACGATAGAGATGGCGTGGAGACAAAAGTAAAGATAAATCCTGAAGAGGAATATTATTTATACCTTGGATCCCATGCGCCTATCTACGGTGCTTACGTTGTCGCCCGTCCGCACGACAACGAGAACACGGCGTTTTTGCGTGGACAGTATTTCCAAGTTGATGGGCATTGGCACGACTTGCAAGATTTTTGGGATGGAACACGCACGGCTTACGGGACCATGTCTCAAAATGGTCATATCACGTGGAGTCCCCCAGCTGGCGGGCATTGGGGAAAAGAAACTCACTCCGATTTGTACCGGCACTGGGTTCGGCTGTTCTTGCCATTTGACACGACAGGGAAGCATGAAGTTTTCATAGACCAAGTGCAGATAAGAACAGATGGCCCCACATCGGGCGCTCTATCTTCCATTATTAGTCACGGACCGGCCGGATGGGGGGTGACGGGTGATGCAACATCGGGGGAAATGTATCATCTATTTGAAGATGAAACGGTTTTTCAAGTCTTGCGACAATACACAAAGCGAAACGGCGAATCATTCAGACAAGACAACGGCCGTAATATAAAGATATTAAAATCATTTCCGCATTCTGGGGTGACGGCTCGGCGAAAAGTTGGAGAAAAAACCGAGAATGATGCCTATATAACTCGATTTACTGTAACGCATCACGAGCCAGAGGCTACAAAGATATATGTTTATGGTGCCGGCAACGGTGAGGCGCGTCTCAGAATGACCGACGCAACCGCCGACACGGGGGGGTATATCCTTAATGGGCCACAAAGCAGCCTGACAAACACGACTGCTGAATCGGTATTAGGATACCGCCGAGAAAAAACAATCCAATTTAAAAACATTAGCACCATAGGCAGTTCCGGTCGATCTATTCAGGCATCAAACGAACTTCTCTCCTACGGTGTCAAATATTTAGACCGTGCATCACTCATCGGGCGCAAATCCATCGAGATGGATATAGCCGGACTCGAAAAAGTTTTGCGTGCTGGCGACAAGATAACAATCAATTATTCTAGCTTGCAGGGCGGGTACACTGAATCGGGCACGTATGTAATTTTGAGAATCAAATACACATTCAAGAGTGATGGATCACTTGTTTGCAGCCTTGTTCTGTCGGTAGATGACACACGCCCCACCACTGGAAAAGACCTACTCACTCAATTTATGGAACTGAGTAATGCGCAAACGTCAAGCCGCCAGCCGATCACATGGAAAGAAATAGAGGGGGCTGGATACAATTCAAACGCATCGATAAGCACGGGGGGTACGGCCGGTGTATCAACCTCAGATTTTCAAGCACACCAAAACGACCCAAACGCTCACCACTACCGCCGACACGATCTGCTATCCACCGAGGATCATTCAATATCAGGAACGGAGGGGCAATTCCTTGGATTGCCGAAAAATTCACAACTTGGCTTATTTGCAGATATTGCATGGAAAAACGGAAAGCTGGGTCTGGGGACGACCGCCCCAGCCGCACGATTGGATATTGTTGGTGGCGAAAATGTCCATCAGCTTAGATTACGAAACAACTCGACACAATCTGTAGATACTTTGCGGATAGAAAATCAGGTCGGTTCTGATTTGTTTGCGGTCGAGTCGTCTGGTCGATTGCGATCACGTGTCGGAATCGATGTGCTAGGCAACGCCAACCGGTTGCAATATCGGATTCGCGCCCACACAACACAGACAGAACATATTTTCTCCGTAGAAGATTCAAGCGGAAGCGAATTGTTTCTCGTGGATGGCACTGGTCGCATTAATGCGCCACTCGGAAGCGATCCTAGCAACACATTCTTGGGTAGAGGTTCGGGGTTTTTGGGATTGCGCGGAACAGGCAACACCGCAACGGGGTCGGCCGTCATGCGCATGCTTAGCGCGGGCAGCAGAAATGTAGGCACAGGGGTCCATGCATTGGATGCGCTCTCCACAGGGGATAATAATGTAGCTATCGGGGCTTACGCCGGAAACCTTTTGCAGTCAGGAAGTAGCAATGTATTCATTGGCTCCTACGCTGGTCGAGACGTGACAATCGGTAGCAATCAATTTAGGTTGGCGAATGCAATTGGTGAGCCGTTTTTGTCAGGCGATTTTTCCGCACGGACATTCTCGATAAATGCAGACTCGAAAACACGCTCGCTCATTCCTCAGATAGACGACACTTACGACATAGGCTCCTTGCAAAACCGGTATCGAATGATTCACGGATCAGAATTGCGTGTCGAGCTATTTTCTAAAGATACGACAACGCTATCAGGCGGCCGCGTGGTCATCCCGCACCAGTCTGGTATTTTAGCCGCCTCTTTTGGTGCGGGTGATTCTCAGATTGATTTCTCAGGCGTGTCGGTATCGGCTGGCGACATTGTGGAATTTAGAGGACTTGATAGTACAGGTATCCCTCAATTTGAATACATGCGAGTGGACAGCAAGGCCGAGGGGAGTATTTACAATGTCGTGCGAAATTTAGACGGAACAGGGTCTAATGAATGGGCCGAATCTCAGCCTTATCATGTACTCGGTCAATCCGGCGACGGATGGATCGAGCTAGATGCACAGTCGCAAAGCGGTGCACCTAGAATAAGTGTGCTAAAAACCGGCACTGCCTATAACAATTCGGCCGAAGTGTTTAGAGCGGGAAACCTGAACGGGCTCGGGGGTATCAATAGCGATGTTTACGGTTTCTATGCTGGCGATGGTGCGTCCAACTATGTTAGATACAGAGGAGATACAAATAAGCTGGAGACTAGCGGAACGATATACGCCCAAGATGGGCGCTTTGATGGCGTTGTTGAGATCGGCACGGCCGGCGCACTGCGCCAAGGTACAGGAATATTCGGAAACGACGATTTCACAGGCCTTAGCCTACACAGAGCGTCTGGTGTAGGCGTAATGGAGACGTACCTCGCGGGCACTAAGCAAGTGGAAATAAACACGAAGGGTCAGATTTTGGCGGGGGATGGGGCCGTTGTTCTCGATTCGGCAGGCATACACATAGACAGTGCTGAGGTTGGAGGCAATGCAGGGCTTGGAGCATCCACACAAAACAAATATATGCTTACATTTGGGCCCGGAGATGATGTTCATTCTGGCGTTTTTTACAACGGTTTTGGCTCAATAATAGTTGGTGTGACAACTGCAAATGATGATCGGGAAAACGCTTCTATCGAAATTTATGGTCAAGAAGCAGTCCTCGGCGATGCACAGTATTTTTCTCGTATATCGATGCGCGCCGACACGATCAGCTTGACATCCTCCACTGAGACACCAAACACAACGCTCGCAGAAGTGCAAGTCGGCGGGAAGCTTCGATATTTCCACGATTATTTTTGGGCAACATATCCTAACCGGAAGAAAACAGACACATGGATAGAGATTACTGACGACTGGAACAACGCCTCTCTTGCAGGTGGATGGACCAACTACTCAGGAGAGCCGGTTCAATACCGGATGCTACCAACAGGTCACGTGGAATTTAGAGGACGAGCGGCAACAACGGGGACCAATAGGATCGCGTTCAATTTGCCCGCTCCGTACCGACCATCGACAAATCAAATATTCACAATAGCGCAAAACCCCACAGCTTCGAGCATTGAGGTTGTGTGGGCATGGCTAAAACCTAATGGCGATTTCCTGATAGACAATTCACCAATAGCATGCAACTGGGTTTCGTTTTGCAACATACGAATACAAACCAATTAATAGGAGATATAAAAATGTTTACGATTTTTCAGACAATTATCATTGTTTTCACGGTCGCGCTTCTCGGACTTGTTGGCTGGGGAACTAAGGCGGTGCGGGATCAATTGAAAGCGGCCGAAAAGGAATCCCTTTTTTCGACTACGGTTCGCATGGCGGAAACGCTCATTCGATCTGCAGAGGAATCAGCCGCCAACAAGGGCGGCAAGCACGAATGGGTAGTCAAAAGATTACTAGAATGGGCATCGCGTCAAGATGTCAGCCTTGATCGGCAGGACGCTGAAAATATCGTTCACGGTATCTACAACACCGTGAAAAACAACTGGTAAAAGCCATGTCGATAGACGAAACAAAGGTCGTGGTAACACCGTCAGCCAACGGAACAGCGCAAGGCATTTTGCCAATCGTGTCACAAGGCAGTTATGGCCCGATCACTATTGAAGTTGTCGGCCGCGATAACAAGCCCGTTGCTCTGGATGGCGAAGTTTCGGGTTACAGGTGGAAAGAGGGGGGCGATGTCTTCCTCATCACCGGAAATCTAACGGCCGAAGGGGCAAAAATTTTGTGGGACATATCAGCAACAGACACATCCGAGTTCTCGACCATACAACAGCCGTGGCTAGTAGTCTTCTCATGTAATGGACTGATAACCGATCCGGTTGAATGGATCGTGCAAGAGAGCCGAATAATAAACGGAGTTACGGCCGACACGCGATCCTCTCGTCGCGTTTGTGAGGCTGTGTGTTCCATAGAAGGTGACGATGCTGTTTTTTCTATCGCTAGAAACGATATAGGCCCATTGCTAGCAACCGTCGCGGATGAGAAAGTAATCCTCTCCGGAAACTTTGAACTTCGAGAAGACTCACAGACAATGGTTTATGTAGGTGGAGGCAGTGAGTCGGCAACGTATCACGCTCGGCGTGTGAGCAAAACGGAAATAGAGATTTATGCGACAAGAAATGGGATTGTATCCTCTGATTTGCTAATCAATGCGACCGTTTTGATTCACGTTTACGAATAACGCGGTGAAAAAAACAGGTACACAAAATGAGTATAGACGACAGTACCAAAATCGTTTTTACACCAAGTCCAAACGGAACCGCCGAGGGGTCTTTGCCGGATGTCACACAGGGCGCGGCCGGCAGAATTGTCGTTGAGGTTGTCGGATTAGACAATAATCCGATAGCGATAAGCGGTACGGTGACCGGTCACCGATGGAAAGAGAGCGACCCCGATACGTTTTACTCGATTAGCGGTTCGCTATCTTTGCCAAACGAAGAGGGCTCAACCGTTTTATATTGGGACATCGACGCGACCGACACGGCCGAGTTCTCGACCATACAAGATCCATGGCGTGTTGTTTTTCGCCACGATGGCCTTGTCTCTATACCGGTCGATTGGATTGTTGAAGAGAATCCGGCCGTAGATACAAGCCTAGCCACCGCCACCACCGCCCCGCCAGAGTCTCTATCTGGCGGAACCAATTTAAGAGCCAAGAGGTTTATCGTACCCATTGGATCCACATCATTCACTATGGATCACAATTTTGATTCAAGTTCAGTGGATATATGGCGATTTCGCAGAACATCAGATCACGGTCAGGTTAGAGCGATGACATTTCCGAATAGCCTAGACCCGAAAAATTCGATGATAGTTTCATTTTCCCGACCGTTGATCGATGAATGTGAAATCATATTGATAGATATAGGAGAGTCGGATTGATCAAAAAGAGCGCATGGGTTTTTGGGTTTTTAGTCTTGATGACTCTTGCATGGGCGGGGGCGATAGCTAGTGACGGCTATTGCTTTGAGGAATTGCAGGTAAATCACACCGTCTACCTACCTCACATATCAGGAGGCAGTAGCGGAGCAGTAATAAAAAGCTGTTCGATACCGCCCATGACATCAAACCCGACGATATTCCCGACAAATACGCCAGAACCAGCGGCAACGCCGACTCTGGTACCAACAAAAACGGAGAGCTCAATGAGCATGGATAAAGTATTACTACTTAAAGATGGAGTTTTGTACAACATTCGCGAATCTGGAAACGGTGGATTCGAGGTGTACCATTACGAAACAACAGAAACGCTACCAGTAGTAGCGCATATGTGGCACGAAGAAGGTCCGTACCATCTATATGCACTATCAGACGGTACGCTGAAATATACGGACCAAATCGGAATAATCAAAGGAACACTGAATCATCTGAGCGCGCCCGACGCAAAAGACCTGTATTATTCGCTTGGGGGCCAACAATTTTTCGTTTATGTGACCTCCAGTGGTCAAATAAACTATGCTAGCATTTTGATGGATGCGACGCTGAAGGAGTCCCCCGAATCTGCAGGAACAATCACGCCTATCGACAGCGCCACTTATGATAATTCTGGGTTCGGGTATATGTCCGCCGGTGGGAAAATTTATTACACCAACGATTACATCAACGGCACATATACAATGGATGTAGATACATCCGAAACATTAGTGTATCTGGATATTATCAGCGACACTCTGATTTATGCATGGAATGCAGACTATACCAAGCTTTACGAAATCAACCCTGTCGCACAAACTGTAAATGTGCGCACCGAGAGCTCAGGAGGCTCCGAAGAAACTATGTCTTACGAAGATTTTTATTTAGGACTTAATTTGCATGGCAATGTCATCGACAACGCCGTACTACCGCAAAAAACATCAGCAACCGCTAACGCGGGTGAATACTACATCGACACCGTTACCGGCTATGTCGCATTCAAGAAAATGGACGGGACAGATGTATTCGTACAATCAGCTGGCGGTGCTGCTGGTGACATGATCGCCTTGAATGGTGATGCTGTTATCGAACCATCGTATATCGCATCGATGGACCAATTGCCGACAGCGACAGCCGACCTATCAATCGGCGGTCACCGCTTGACCAACGTGGGCGCAGGCATCGATCCGACTGATGGCGTGAATCTTAGCCAGTTACAAGAAATGGTAACCGGTAACGTGTTCGCTATGCCGAACGCGCAAATGGTTATTACCGATCCGGGCCAAAGCCTTGCAATCGGCACAGTCATCAACCAAGACCAAATCTTACCAGACGGTACGGTAGTTGCTCACAGCGTCACTGTTGCTGAAGGTCACGTGTTCATTCGCGATCTTCCTAGCTCGACAGAAAACGGATGGTGGGTTGTTGGTGCTGGCGACACATTGACACGCTTGGCGTATGCTGACGCGATGGAAGAAATCGAACGCGGTTACGGTTACGTTCTCTATGGTTCAGCGGCTCGTACGATTCAATCGCCCTACCTGCAGTCTGGTATCACATTGGATGTAGACGCGATCTTTACTTTTGAGCCGATCCGTGACTATCAAGGTATTGCTCAATTCGACGTGGTTTCAAGCTCTGGCGATGGTGTTGCGCTGGTTAGTTCCAGCGGTAACGAAATCGTGGGTAAAACCATCTCGGCCGGTGACTACTTGGCGCAGTCATTGGACGGAAACGGCGGTGTGATCATCGCTCTTGATTGGTCAGGGCTCGACACTCAATTGGGCGTTGAAGGTTACTTGAAACAAGCGGCTATTCAAGGCTTGATCGATACGGCCGTTGCTCCGAAAGCGGACCAAACATCGGTAACCGCTCAAATCAACAGCCTCGATACCACATTGCGTACCTTGATCTCTGCTAAAGTCGCGCAAGCTGACTATGATGATCGGATCATCGTTGTTGACAATGCTTTGTCGTTAAAAGCCGACACGGATTATGTCGATAGCGAAGTCGAAACACTCAACACCGCAATCGGTACAAAAGTCGCTAAAACAGCTTACGATACATTCGTCAGTGATACAAACACTGCATTAGGTACCAAAGCGTCTACGACTTATGTCGACAGCATCGATACTGCATTGCGCGGTTTGATCGATCAAAAAGTGGCTCAAGATGATTACGATTTGTTTGTCGGAGCGACAAATACCGCACTCAGCCAAAAAGCTTCTACAACCTACGTTGACAACATCGATACTGCATTGCGCGGTTTGATCGATCAAAAAGTGGCTCAAGATGATTACGATCAGTTTGTCGGCGACACCAATACTGCTTTGAGCACTAAAGCTGACACAGCTTACGTCGATGGTCAAGTTTCTACGCTCAACACTGCAATCGGCACGAAGGTTGCCAAAACTGACTACGATACATTCGTCAGTGGTTACAACACGTTTGTCACCGACACGAATGCAGAACTTGACAAAATGCAACGTCAGTTCAAAGTGTCATTCCCAGCCGGTAACCGCGCTCGCGTCACCGTAGACACTGCTTACAGCGTCGACACGGCCGACTTCGAGGTTTACAACAGCGTGACACACCAAAAAGCACGTGCAAGCATTGCTGTTGACCCAGCAACGAACTCTGTGGAAATCTCAGTCGCTGGCACCAATGCCGATCTCAGCACCCTTTACGGCCTCTTGGAAGTTAACAAAGTTGGAGCAATCACAACTTTGGACGCGGTAGCGATCTAGTCGCAACCAATTAGCAGGCGATTCGCCTGATAACTCGTCGGCCGGTTATCAAGACCGGCCGACACAAACCACAGCACAAAGAGAAAGACAGTAAATGAGTACACCGCAACAAGAAATTACAAACCTGAACCGAGAAATCCAACGCCAGCGACAAGGCTTCGAAGCTGCCTTACGGATTACCCCGCTGCCGCACGATACTAAAACCTCGATTGATGTCCATAAGGAAAACCTTGATCGTGCAACAGATTCGCTAGTACGCTACGCCTCTCAGCTGGCGAATCAGCCTCCCGTCAAGGAGGTTCCTCAAAATATTATCGACAGCCTCAACGCCAGAAAGGATGAAAATTACCGACTCCGCGCCGCATTAGGCTACAGCGACCATGAGGAATTGCCAGTAGGCGATTTGAAGCCGAAAATGATGCTCACGGCCGGATCAGAAGAGCGTGAAGAACTGCAGTCAGCAGAAACCACAGTCGAAACGGCGACTATCACAAGCTAATGTCTTACATTCTAGCACTCGTAAAACCAGAAAATTTAGGTGACGGCATAGTTGTCGGCGATGTGGGAGAAGAGTTGCTCAATGTATGGTTGGACAACAAATCTAAGAAGAAGGAAAAGAACGTCGCCGGCCTGCCTGCTCATGTGTCGATATTTGGCGATGAAGCAAAGATTCGCAATGATTGCGGGGCCGCGGCTGTAGCGGTCGCGATCCATCACTTCTCGAACCATCGACCGGCCGTTGATTGGGTAAGCAATTTGCTTAGAAAATTTGGTGGCGAAATGCTCGGTATGCGAGCATTGATGAACGCACTAAGCCGTTACGGTGTCTACCGCGTCTTCGTACGGCCGATGACTCGTGATCGGATGCGGGCGGCAATGAAAGCGAAAAAGATAGTCATTGCGCAGGTCGATATGTCCGCATTCCCTCCGCAACATTTGCGCCATACACGATACCGAGGATGGAATTTTTTCACCATCGTAGGACGTGCGGACGACGGCCGATACTACATCAATGATCCATTAAGAGACACTGGAGGATATTTAATGGATGAGCGTATTTTGTTTCAGGGAATGCAAGGAGACGACCGGCTAGGCATGCCATACCAAGCGATTATTTGCGGATAAAACGACAGGAGGACTACACACAAGACCCACACAAGCACAAGCAAAAGAGTTGACATAAATACAACACAGTGACACCGAACCAAGGACAGGCATAATGATTGATTGGATTCTTTTTTTTAATATATTTTTACCTTTGGCTGGCGGTGTAGTGATACTGTCTCTAAAGCAAGTTCTTTTTAAGCGATACCTCATCTCTCGCCCCACCTCAGAAAAACCGACACACCGTCTATCACAAAACGAAGAGTACTACACAGGATTAATCGACGAATTACGAAGAAGCGTTGATGAGCTCCGCACTAGCGTTAATTGGTGGAAAAGCCAATTAAATGAAAAAAACCAAGAGCACGACCAGCAAAAAGAAGAAAATTCTATGATTCGCCATGAGATTGCCGGATTAAAAGAAGAAATTGCAACACTAAAAAATCTACTTAGCGAGAGTACTGTAGCTCGCTATGCTGATTTAATTGCGGCCGTCTTGGTGAAAATAGAACATGGAGAATACAAAACCGCCGAAGCATTGATCGAGGTACAAATGAACAGCGATTCATATCTGTATGATCGATATACCAAATTCAAAGAAAACAACGATGCTCCAACGGTCCGCAATATGGATACATCATCGGCCGTAAAGCAATCGGCTGCGCAGGCGAACAAAACGGATCGGAGTAACGCGATGCAAGTCACCATAAAAAATGATGGGGGCAACGTCACAGTCAGCGGGCGCGATACTGATTCGGGATAGCAGGAGGATTAGCGCAATATGGCTACAAATACAGCCATGCAACTAAGCGATGAAGAGCGATCAATAATCGAACAGCTAAGGCAACGCAAGAACGCGCATATCGGAGCGTCGGCCGTCGCCAAGTCTGTAGGAGCTAATCCGGCCGATATATCATACTATTGGCACAAAACAGACGATTACAGCATCGCCTTTAAGCCTCCACAGCTAGACCACAATTTGTTTGCGGAGCAGCTAATAAAGCAGGTCAGCAAACACGCTCCAAAATATATTAAATACCGCCGAAACAAACCAGCGCCCCTTCCCCCGAGCCTAATGATTGTCGATATTGCCGATCTGCATATCGGAAAATTTGCTTACACTCAGGCGACCGGCGAAATTTACAATGAACAAATAGCAGTAAATCGTGCACTAGACGGCATGAGGGCACTAGAATCGGCCGTGTTTGGACAGAATATCGAACAAATTCTCTTCATCGGGGGCAATGACATCCTGCATACTGACAACGGACGGACCACCACGCGGGGAACACCTCAAGACACTAGCGGGACATGGTTCACGAACATGCTCAAAGCGCAAAAGCTTTACACTGTATTGCTCGACAAGCTTACACGGCTTGCACCTGTTCACTACATGCACACAGTTAGCAACCATGACAAATTCAGCGGTGTGTCTCTGTCTTTGATTATGCAAGCACAATATAGCAAAAACAAAGACATTACATTCGATGTTAGCCCCGCTCCAAGAAAGTACTACAAATACGGCCGTCATCTAATCGGACAGACTCACGGCGACGGCCCGAAACCGGCCAAGCTGGCCCAGTTAATGCCGCAAGAGGCGGCCGATCATTGGGCCGCGAATCAAGTCAGGTATTTTTACCGTCACCATATACACAGCAAAGAGGTGCAAACCTTTCCTGCTTGTGTGGTTGAATCCGTTTACAGCCCCTCCGCGTCCGACGATTGGCACAGAGAGCAGGGCTATATAAGCCGAGCGGCTATGGAAGTGTTCATCCACCAAAGGGACACAGGCCTCAGAAGCTCATGGGCTCACACGTTTTAAAACAAAAAAGGACACCTCGAAAGGTGTCCTTTTTTGTTGCTTTCTCACTAACCCACTCCATCTAATCAAAGGAGGAAGCCTTTAATGGGAGTCGAACCCATAACCTACTCTTTACAAGAGCGTTGCTCTGCCAATTGATCCACAAAGGCAAATATACGTACAGTCATTATAGATGATAAAAATACATTATGTCAAATTAATTTTAGGCAAAAAAAAATCTCTTGCGTCAACAAGAGATTTTGAAAATGCTTAAACCAGAATTGCTTTGGTGGGCTAGGTTAAAGCGTGCTTTCTTTGTGCCGAAAGTTGCTTTAAATATAGCACACAATCTCATTATGTCAACTACCACCAAACAACAACACCCTCGACGAGTGTGCCCACTTCTAAATCGTCGATATACGGTTCATAGAACCCGATAGCATTACGGCCGGTCGCTCCATACAGTCGCCCACGTTCCATCCTGTGAGCCTTGACACCATAAATAGTAATGTCTGGAACCTCCCCCGCTACCATATCGACAATATCCCAGCCGATGATGACAGCGCGTGGTAGATTGCGCTGTGATTCCATTATTTGATTGTAGAGTTCTCGCAACTCATCGGTTAAACCGTCGTCGTAAGGGTCGAAATCGGCCATGATCAAAATTGCCACCTCACAATAGAATACAATGGGGCGATTCTCTCATAATTGTTTTTTGCGGTCAAAAACCCAAGCTGAATTATTGACCGCAGAAAACTACATAAAGAAGTCGTCGATCATGTCGCTGATGTCATCAACGGCCGTTTCAACCTCACCCTCGTCTATCTCGATTGCTCCACTGCTTCGCATCAAGCGTATCATTTCCTGAGACATACGACCGTCCGCTCTTGCCTTGAGTAGCACCTTGATCAAATCATCATCCCGACCTTCAACAAGTGTGATTGTAGGCTTTAGCCGATATCGTTTCTTGTCGCTTTTTGGCCGGCCCCCTTTACCCATGCTTGAATACCCCCATTTTGTATAGACCGCGTGCCACAGCTTGCACAGGATCGTCAGCGATCTGACATTTACCAGCAAACATGCCACTCAGGGAGCCATTCAGAAGAACCGCACCACCACCACTGGCAATGATGATAGGATAGTTGTGCCACTGATTGCCCCATGTGTCTCGGATGTAGCCTAGCACCTCCCCTTCCCATGCTTTGATAGCTCCTTTGGTGTCTCGAGTACTATTGCGGATTTTTGTATCAACTTGACCGTATGTTAGGTGCTGGCCGTTCCGCATGTGCGCTCGGACGCGATGAACCCCAAGCGCTCGGCCGTCTGTTAGGTTTGGCACCACTGACTTGCCACTCATACCGAGTAATTCGACGGTGTTAAAGCCAACCGTAATCAATAGTTTATCCATTCGTGTTACACCCTCACGCCCGCTAATTACTCGCCCCGTATCGTCGAGCATGTAGTCCATAATAACCCCTTGAGGTTGGCCTGCTACCTCAACCTTGCCGACTTGGAAAAATTGCGGGTTGTCGTCACATTGCCAAGAGTGGTCACCAGACAGCCACTTGACTACCTTCTTCTTGGTATCCTTGAATGAATCCCCCTTCATCGCTTCTTGGGGGATACCAG
>WTJY01000014.1 GCA_011524645.1 Anaerolineales bacterium
ATCGACACGAGCCGCTTTCTTTCTGACCTCAATGAGCTTAGCTAAACCTTCCTGCAATCGCTCTTCAGAACGGACAACCCCGCAATGGTTCCACATAATATCGCGCACTTCACGTTGCAACGGCCGGGCCATCTCCTCCCCATCTTGCATAAATAGATCGAGATCGGCATGGGCTTGATCGATCGCCAAGCGTGAGCGATGCTGTGACGGAATCCCTTGGGCATAAGCGGCCGCCGCTTCTCCCGCAAAGCGGCCGAATACCACCGTCTCCGCCAGCGAATTGCCACCCAAACGGTTCGCACCATGCAGACGACTGGTCACTTCACCCGCCGCATATAAACCGACAATACTCGTCGCATGGGTTTCCGCATCGACAATCACGCCACCCATCGTGTAATGCGCGGTCGGAGCCACTTCCATCGGTTTTTTGCTAATGTCTAATAGCTGGTGCTCTAAAAACTGTCGATACATACGGGGCAATTTCTTGATAATCGTCGCTTTATCTAAATGGCTAATGTCGAGGAATACCCCACCATTTGGGCCACCACGCCCTTCGATTACTTCGGTATAGTTAGCCAAAGCGACCCGATCACGGGTAGATAGCTCCATACGGTCCGGATCGTAATTCTTCATAAACCGTTCACCGGCCGCGTTATACAGTTGGCCTCCCTCACCACGAACCGCTTCTGTCACCAACGTACCGGCGATCCCTTCGGGCGCAACCATGCCGGTCGGGTGAAACTGCACCAACTCCATATCGGCGATTTCCGCCCCAGCCTGTAACGCCAGCCACATCCCATCACCGGTATTTTCATCCCGTCGTGAAGAACTGCGACGCCACAAACGGGTATGACCACCGGCCGCTAAAATCACCGCATCAGCCAAATAAACTGTTCGTTCACCGGTAAACAGGTTAAATGACATCGCGCCAAAACATTTGTCGTTATCGACCAGCAAATGGGTCACATATTGGTGCTCATGAATCGGAATATTGAGCGCTTCTACCTTATCCGCAAGCCCATACATGATGGCACGGCCGGTAAAGTCACCCGCATAGCAGGTCCGGCGATATTTATGGGCACCGAAATAGCGCTGATCCAATTCACCATCGTGATTACGCGCAAAATCAACCCCGTACCCAACCAATTCATCAATTGCTCGTGGCGCGTTGCGCACCATCAATTCAACCGTACGCGGATCGCTCAGGCTATACCCCTCCTTCACGGTGTCGGCAAAATGTTGCTGCCAGCTATCTTCAGCGTCCACCGTACCGAGTGCTGCATTGATCCCCCCTGCGGCCAATACCGTATGCGCATCACGGCGCAGTCGCTTGCCCACAACAACGACATCAACCCCTTCTTCATGGGCCGCAATCGCCGACCGCATACCGGCCGCACCAGACCCGATCACCAATACATTTGCTACGTAAAAACGATGTTTCATGATTCCTTACCTTTATCTTTAATTTGAGAATGACAAATTAAAGGTAACAGGGAATGCAGAAATCATGTTAGACACAAAAAATGGCAACGAGGCATAAGCGACACTTATACCCCTACCTTCCCCCTATAAATCCATCACAATAAATCAATCACAATTCCACTCAAAACGATGCAAGTGTGGCTCACCAATAATTGTTTCGTTAACTGTCATATATCCTCGTAGCAAACAGGCTCGCTTCTCTGCAACATACACACATCACAAACAAAAAAGCGAGCCCATACAAATCAAACCGCTATCACATTTTAATAATCGGCGTTTTCGGGCAGTGGCTTAAAAACTCAACCCCATGCTTGGTAACCACAACCAAATCCTCAATGCGGACGCCACCCCAGCCGGACAGATAAACCCCCGGTTCAACCGTGACCACAGACCCTGCCATTACTTTCGGTTTCGAGACAAATGACAAACTCGGCCCTTCATGAATATCTAAGCCAACCCCATGTCCTAAAGAATGACCGAACGCATCACCATGCCCCGCATCAGCGATCACATCACGGGCCAACGCATCGATCTCAATGCCGGTCATGCCCGCTTTCATGTTTTCGAGAGCGTTTTTCTGAGCCATGTGAACAAGGTTGTAAACATACCAGAATTTATCATCGGGGTTTTCACCCATGTGGAATGAGCGGGTCAAATCACTGTGATACCCATTGAGCTTCGCCCCCATATCGATCACGATGCTATCCCCTTCTTGCAACGGCCGGTCGCTGGGCCGATGATGGGCCAAAGCCCCATTTTCACCGGCCGCCACAATCACATCGAACGCCATGTCATCCGCCCCCATTTCACGCATCCGTTTTTCTAATTCCCACGCCAACCCCTTTTCTGTCATGCCGACTTTAGCCAAATCGTTGACTTGCGCCATGACCGCATCGGTAATCGCGGCCGCCTCACGAATCATTTCGATTTCAGCGGCCGTTTTGACCATGCGCATCCCTTCAACCGTAGTTGTTCGAGCCACAAACGCGACCCCTTCTACATCGGCACATTCTTTCTTCCAAGCACGAAATTTAGCGATAGAGACATGGCTCCCTTCGATCACCAAACGGCCGCCGCCGACCATTTTGACCAAGTCAACAAACTGAGCAAATTGCTCGCCGCGACCCATATGGACCAACTCAAATTCTGGCGATTGTCGTTCAGCCTGCTCCCAATAGCGAAAGTCGGTTCCCAGCAAAGCTTGATCGGCCGTGACCACCAACGTGCAATTTGTGCCGGTAAAACCGCTCAGCCAGCGATAATTGTCTCCATAAGTGACAACAATTCCATCCACTTCCCACTGTTCTAACAGGCTACGTACGGCAGCCAATCGTTCTTCTGTTACATTCATTTCATTCTCCACAACGAGATTTACTCAACATACTTCAATTCTTCGGCAAAAATCGCTTTCATAATCGCAATCGTTGTCGCGTAAGTCGGGTCCATACCGAAATAAGACAACGTTTGTGCCCCCAAGTTCATCCCTTTGCTAAACGGGGTATCAGAGGCGTAATGCACCACACCGATCGGAAAGGGTGCATGATGCAAAGTCACAATCTCATTTTGTGGATAGCGACGCGGCCGGACGATTTCATAAACACAGCTCAAATAAGGGCCAGCTTCCATTTCTAAGTCGGTATACCCTTCTTTGTAAAAGACCGACATATATTCATGGTTTTGCAAGAATGTCCCAGGCGCTGTGATCGCTTTTTGATTATCAAGCACCATGCTATGGACCAAATACGGGGCGATATCATCGGCCGTGATCTGGTTTTGGAACAGATAGGTGTTGGCGGAATGCTCATCATGGACCACACGAGGAATCATCACATCCCCGATACGGCCGTTCAAAGTGGCCGCTTTCCCCATAATATAAATCCCGCGAATCTTAGCGATATTTCGGGCGATTTCGCTCAAAATCTGGTACGCCGCCATTCCCAACGGATAATCGATATTAATGATAAGGGCATCACTTTGCGCCAGCTTCGCCAGATCACCATCTTGTAAACGAGGATCGAACTGTTCCGGATTAAGCTTACTTAGCTCAATCACCTGCGCCTCAACATCAAACACATGCTTACTCGCGACCCTATAAATACCGGTCAGCCGCTCTTGCACCTCGCGTGCCGTAATACTGTCCTTATTTTGCTTTTCATAACTTCGCAAAATATAGTACAAAAAGTTGTCCAAACTGCTTGGCACATTGTTCTGCACAATATCGTGATACTCTTGTTTGAGCGATTCCGGGCCACTCGATTGCACGAAATCAGTTAATTCATCTTCGATTCCCTGAGCATACCCGCTTAATAGGTTCGCGATGCTATGGGTGTTGCTAGACACGAAATAAATCGGCCGATTATAAAATTCCAAATCAGCCATATCGGCACGAATATTGTCCCACCAGCGTCGGGTTGCCCGCTTGTACTCCGCAAAAGAACCGGCCAGCAAACGCACCGACAATGAATGATCAACTTGAGCGATATGAAGTAGACGTTCGGCCGTTTTCGTCCCCCACACCCCAGCCAACTTGTTCAAATCTTCGCGCGATACCCCCGCACAATTGGCGATTTGCTGCCAAGCAAGATCGCCAAGAGGTTCGTTATTGTCCACGGCCGTCTGCAAACAATCGAGCACCAACGGTTGGTTTAACAACAGATGCAACTTATCTCGTTCAATCTGAAATGCGGTCAGCTTCGGAATAATATCATCAATGTCTGAACGGCTGGCCAGATATAAAGCCAAGGTATTTTTCCCGTCCCAGTAAGCTCTCCGCCGCCGTGCAGGCGCACTCACCGCTTGCCAATCGTCGATATTGGGATACCCATTTTGGGCGAAAACCCATTCCGATTGCCCCATAATCACCAAATCTGTCTCGGTAATCAGTTGATCAGGCAAACGCAGTATCGAATAAAGCAATGCGGACATATCAGGCGTCGTTTTTTGCGCATCCACATGCAATGCCGAATTGGTCCGTTTATGGGCTTCCACGAGGGAGCGAATCTTAACCGCACGCGAGCTACGCAACAGCGAGTAATAAGTCCGCATATATAAAATGATCTCTTCATTTCCTGAAGTTGGTACTGTACGATCCATAAATTATCCTTTTTGGTAACTGTTCAGCAGCTTTCTTGGCGCCCCTCTTTTTTGGGGGAGAGGGGAAATTTATTTAGATCCACCTCCCCCAGCCCCTCCTGATGGGAAGGGAGCAAATCCAATTAAACGGTTGCTGAATAGTTACCCTGTTTATGCTAAAACGGCCGCATCACGTAGCAAATCATCGTCAATTGTGACCCGATCCAAATCGGCCGTTGCTAAATATCCATCTTGCAAAACCGGTTTCGGTCCGGCGATCTCATCCTTCACATTAAGATAAAAACTTAATTCTGAAGGATGATCAATATCAGGAAGTGCGGCAAACAATCCAGCACGCGCTGTCCCCAGCAACGTGCTCGCCTGAGAGCCGATCATCACCCCTTTGCCCCCATTCCGAGCCATTTGCCACATGCCGCGCGATTGGCTATATCCGGTGCGGGCCGTTTTGATATTGAGAATATCAAACGTGTCAAACGACAATTCGCGGCGCAAATCCCGTATCGTAAACGTACTATCATCTCCGATAATCGGCAGATGCTCTCCACGCCGCAATGAAGCGCGATTTTTAATCTGTTCGACCGGCAGAGGTTCTTCGCAGTACAAAACCCCCAATGTGCTTAATTGATCTAATTTACGGGCCGCATCATCGGCCGTAAAACACTCATTGGCATCCGCATATAAATCGAGCTGATCCCCATAACTCTGACGCAATAGCTTGATCCGCTCAATATCTTCGTCCCAGTTTCGGCCGACCTTCACTTTCAAGACACGAACCCCAAGGTTAAAGACCCGCTCCGCTTCGGCCAAAACCGCATCATGGGGGCCAATACCCAAAATATAGCTCACGCGCAATCGCTCGGCCGTGCATCCTAAATAGTCGGCCAACCCCTTGCCCTGACTCTGCGCCAGAGCATGATGGATCGCCATATCGACCGCACCGAGAGCGGTATGGTTATTTTTAACCTGATACAACATCCCCAACGCGATATCTGGTGCTTGCCCCAATACACGAATATTGACCTCGTTAGCAATAATCGATGTAATGCTAGCGGCCGTCTCGCCATAAATTGTCGGCCGTGGTGGCGCTTCAGCCACCCCCACACTTCCATCACTCAGTGTCACTCGCACCAACACATGCTTGACTTCGGTCAAAACACTGTGTTTACCCCACCGCAGTGGAGAAAACAGTGGCAGACGATAAACAACCGTCTCGATATTTTCTACAGTTAGTGGTTGATTCATTTTCCTATTGTATCTTTTGTCCCACAACACAGGTAGGCAAAAAATGACGGCACCCATACAATCTAACCATTGTGTTCCCTATCATTTACGGCCGATCTTTGCTAAACTGATACCCCTTAGATGTTATTTCGCAATCGTACACAATCGGAATTTATATGAAAAGAAAAACAGTCGCCCTACTTTTTATCAATCTAGTCGCCATTACGATCTTAGCTTCTTTATGGTATATGGGGAGCCAGCATTCAGCACAGTTCGCCTCGCAAAACAGCTCAACAAGCCGCGCGCAGAATCGATTACAAACGAGTCAAGAGTCGGCCGAACTAGAGGAATACACAACCGTGTTTACACCAACCTTAACGTCAGCAGTTCGTGATCTCCCCCCTGCTGATCCAGCAACCGACATCGTCCTAAACCGAGAAATCAACCCAAGGTTCGGCTTAAACGACAGTGTATCAGACAGCAACTATGTTGATGGACAGCCCGATATTCTCTGGTTGCAAAATCGGGATAGTACCAACAGCACCGCTTTAACCTCATTTACCACCCCCGAACTCAACTTTGCCGGAATTCCGAGCAACGGGGTCAGCCCACCCGATACCGTCGGGGAAGTTGGCCCAAATCACTATGTCCAAATGGTAAATGCACCGGGTGGCTCAACCGTTGTCATTCACAACAAAGATGGCTCGGTCGCACAATCAGCGTTCGATCTCGACACATTAGGCAGTGGGGTCTGTGCAAATGGGCTAGGCGATCCGATCGTTCTCTATGATGAAGCGGCCGATCGCTGGTTCCTTAGCGAATTTTCAGCCAATGGGACCAACCGGCTTTGTTTATATATTTCCCAAACCGCCGATCCAACAGGAGCCTATTACGCCTATCAATATGCTGCCCCTGCATTCCCCGATTATCCTAAGTATGGCGTTTGGCACGATGCCTATTATGTAGGAGCCAATGAAAATGGCACGATCGGAGCCACCGCCGCTTATGCGTTCGACCGCACAGCGATGTTAGCCGGGCAGCCTGCCACCATGATCCGCCTGACCGCCCCCGATATCTGGGGCGGATTCGATGTCATGACACCGGCCGACGTAGACGGAGAAACCGAACCACCCACAAATCTACCCGGACTGCTTATCCGCCAATATGATGACGAGCTGCCCAGTAATCCAACCCCCAACAGCACAGAAGACTATATCCAAATCTGGGGCTTCTCACCCGACTTCAACACGACCGCCAATAGCCATTTGACCCTACTCACCTCAGTCCCTGTTGCCGAATTTAGTTCCATTATATGCGGTGGTGCTGTTTTTTGTGTCCCTCAACCCAGCAGCAGTGTCACGCTCGACACACTGCGCGAAGTCATGATGTGGCGCGTACAGTATCGGAATCTCGGCACATACCAAACGTTGATCGGCAACTTTGTGGTCGATGTAGATGGAAATGGCCGCTCCGCAATTCGCTGGTTTGAATTACGTACCAATAACGCGGGAGATTGGGAGCTCTATCAAGAAGGAACTTTTTCACCCGATACCCATCATTATTGGATGGGAAGCGCGGCTAGCGACCAAGATGGCAACATCGCTCTCGGCTACAGCGTATCTAGCAACACCCTCTTTCCAAGCATGGGATACACCGGCCGTTTAGCAGACGACACCTTGGGCACGATGAGCCAAGGGACAAACAGGCTGGCCACCGGCGTTAGCTCATCCACAAGCGGCCGTTGGGGAGATTACTCAGCTTTAAGTGTTGATCCTGTCGATGACTGTACATTCTGGTACACCAATATGTATGCCACCAATTCCGGCACATGGAATACTCAAATCGCCAGCTTCAAGTTTCCCAACTGTGGCGCCAATCCAGCCATTACAGTCACAGCTCCGCAAACTCAACTCTCTGCAGATACCGGCTCAACAGTGACCTACACACTCAATATGACGAACACAGGTACCGCAGCGGGCGATTTTACCCTCAGCGTAAACAGCGAATGGCAAGCCACGATCTCACCCACGTCGCTCAACTTAAGTGAAAACCAAACCGCCACGGCCGTGGTGAGCGTGACCGTGCCGACAACGGCGAGCAATAGCAGCAGCGCAGCAACACAAGTCAGCATCTTAAATCAAGCGACCCAAGAAACAACCACCGTCGACCTCGTAACTTCTGCTAAATCATTCGCAGGCGTAACATCCGAAAGCGAAACAAACAAAACAACAGTTGCCGGTCAGGCGGTCACCTATAGCTTCCAAGTGACCAATACCACAAGCGTAACCGATACATTCTCAATCTCTGTCAATTCGGCACGGACAGGCACAAATACCCCTTGGACGGCCGTCTTGTCACAAACATCGGTCACATTAGGGCCAAATCAAACGGCCGACATCACGCTAGAAGTTACCCCCTCCAGCGATATTAACGATTCATCGGAAACATTCAATGTCACTGTCACATCACAAACAGATGCCAGTAAAATTGCGGTTATTCCATTTATAACCACGGTGAATACGATCGTCTATCTCCCGTTCATCGTCATTGACTAACCCACTAGAGTAATAAACCGTTATGAATCAATTTCTCGATGAACTCGCGCAAGGCACCCCCACTCCGGGTGGGGGTGGCGCGGCCGCACTCGCAGGCGCGCTGGCAGCTGCCCTAGCCCAAATGGTCGCCAATCTGACCATCGGCCGTCGCAAATACCAAGCGGCCCAAGAAGAAGTCCAGCAAATTCAACAACGTGCCGAAGAACTCCGCACCGAATTAACCCAAGCGATCGAAGATGATGCCTTTGTCTATCAACGTGTCATCACGATTTTGCAACACCGCACCAGCAACAACGATCAAACCGCTATTCAAGCGATTGAAGACGCGCTCACGAGTGCCGCCCAAGTGCCACTCAATGTGGCTCGTCGTTGCCAAGATACGGTGAACTTACTAGATCGCTTGGCTAAAATCGGCAATGAACATGCCATCGCCGATGCTGCGGCCGGGGCATTTATCGCCCGCGCCGCCATACAGGCCTCAGTCCTCAACATGAAGGCGAATCTCAAAGAGGTCAAAAATGAAAAGATTAAAAAGAGTTGGCTCAATCAAGCCGGGCGGATCGAAAAAGCGGTCAACACACTTGTCGATCAAATCGCGACCGATGCCGAGACCCGCATGACCACCATTCAAGAGCCGGGGCGCCGCCGCCTCCGCCGCACAGCTGGCAATTAATTCACAATATAATCTTCCGGTGGCCGTTCTCCTCGCAAAACGGCCACTACATTTTCGGCCGCCTTCCGGCTTAAATCGGCAATCGCATCAGGCGAGTAAAAAGCGGCATGAGGGGTCGCCAACACATTTTCTAATTCAAGCAACCGATTGCCACTTTGGGCATACTCACTCTTCAACACATCTAAACCGGCCCCAGCGATTACCCCATCTCGCAGTGCATCATACAAATCCCCTTCATGAACAATCGCCCCCCGCGCCGTATTGATTAGATATGCGGACCGCTTCATCGACCCTAGAAATTCCTGATTGACCATATTCTGCGTCGCCGCAGTTGCTGGCAAATGAAGCGAAACATAATCGGCCTGTTGCAATAACTCGTCTAAATCTTGCGTGGCAATCACACCGGCCGGTACACGATCAGCCGTTAAGCGCGGTGTATAAGCGATCACCCGCATCCCGATCCCCACCCCCTTTTCAGCCAAGGCACGGCCGATCCGCCCAAAGCCAACAACGCCGACCGTTTGGGTATTCAAACGGGCAAACGGCCGTGGCGACACATGCAAATTCCAATTCCCTTGCCGAGTATCATTGACCAACGGCACAATGTTACGTGCCAACGCCAAAATCAAAGCCAGCGCATGATCCGACGTCTCTTCGTAACAGTAATCAGGCACGTTGGCTACAATCATCCCCCGCTCAGTCGCTTCGTCTACAGCGATATTGTCAACCCCCACCCCAAAGCGTGCCACCACTTGGCAGTTGGGCGCGGCCGCCAGCACGGCCGGTGTAATTTCCGCCCAATTAACCATAATCGCGGCCGGATCATGCGTTTGCGCCAGAGCGATCAGCTCCGCTTCACTCCCCGATTCGGCCACCACCAATTCCGCTCCAACAGTCGATAAAACCGCTTGTTCAATTTCAAGATCGGGCCAGGCATAATCGGCCACCAACACATTCAACTTTTTCATGGCAATCCTTCCAGCTATGACATTTAGCACACCGTCTCAAAAGTAATCTATCGTTTGCCCCCTTTCCTGTTGGGAGAGGGGGCAAAACAGACGAATTCTAAAAAAACAGAAGATTTCTGAGACGCTGTATTTATGCTCTTCACACCATCAAATTCCAAGCCGCGTCAATTTAGCCCCTAAAGCGAACACCCACACTTCGGCGACCGCACCGTTGTGAAACTGGTAAGGCCATAAATTCGAATGCGGGGTCCGTAGCAAATCAGCTAGAAGCAGTTGCAAACAGCCCCCATGCGCCACCACCGCTAATGTCGGCTCTTGTCCCACATAACGTTTTTTTACCTCACCATACCATTGCTGCAAACGGTTTGACGTCTCTTGCAACGTTTCCCCGCCATGTGGGGCATCGATTTCCAGTGCTAACCAAGCCCGCCATGCTTCTGGATCCGCATCACGCACTTCTTGAAATGACTTCCCTTCCCATGTCCCGTGATCGATCTCCCATAATCGCTCATCAAGCGTCAGCGGGGCATCCCACTTTTGGTTCAAGATTTCGGCCGTTTGTTGGGCACGCTGTGCAGGGCTAACATAAACATGGTCAACCACATAATCGGCCAACTTTTCAGCCGTCTGACTAATCTGTCCCCGCCCATTGTCATTCAGGGGCCAATCGATCCGCCCTTGAAACATGCCCATCCGATTCGCTTCCGTTTCACCGTGTCGCACTAAAAGCAATTTAAACAGCAATTCCCGTTGAAAAACATTTCTAGAACTCATAATTAATCGCTCTCTTCTTCAGATTTAGGGGATTCAGGTACTTTTAGCGTAATGCGACGAAAACGTTCGGCCGCCGCAAAGCCAACTTTTTTACCCGATTCGGCCGCCCAAGCGCGAATCCGATCGGTCGGGTCCCAATCACCCATTTGGCTCACATGCGCTTTGAGTGATTCGATTTTCGTCTCCACGTAATCGGACGTATCAACGTACAAATTAATCCCCTCTTGTGCAGTAAAGAAGAGATAAACGTAATTCGGCTTATGCCCTTTCAACCCTTCGGCCGCCATATCGGGATACAGCAAATCCATTTCAGCGGCCGGGAAAACCGCATCAATCGTGGCGGTCCCAGCCGCGCGATGATCCGGATGGTTAATATATTCATCACTCGGGAAGAAGTTGGTCGGGTCCATCGCCCCTACCACATTGGGGCGATACTGACGCACCAAGCGGACCAACTTTTTGCGCAACTCTAAAGTCGGTTGCAAAAAGCCATCATCATAGCCCAAAAAGATAACATTTTGCACCCCGCAAATCGCGGCCGCCACACGCTGTTCTTCACGACGAATTTCCGCGATTCGCTCACGGGTCATCCCCTCTTCATGGCTCCCTGCATTCCCATCTGTAATCACCACATAGGTGACTTCACATCCATTTGCGGCCCACTTCGCGGCCGTTCCCGCAATGCCAAATTCAAGATCATCAGGATGGGCACACACAAACATCGCCCGCTCCGGAATGTATTCATTGCTCATCGGTTTTCTCCGTTTTTTAAATCCGCTTTGGCTCAATCAGCAAAGAGTACCGAGCGGATTTTAATTTTGCTTTCAGTATAGCCACCGGTCGCCAATCGAAAATAGCTTTTGAGGCATCACTTATATTGGTCCAGCAAATACTCTTCAAATTTTGCCAGCGCTTCACCAAACGCGACACGGCCGAATCCCATACGAATATGCCGATCATCAGACCCAAGCATTTCAGCAGACTGAATCAAAACACCGGCATCTTCAGCTAATTTAGCGGAATAAGCGGCCGTTGAAGGAACATTCATGCCAACCAAAGCGGTACTACCAGCATGCGGCCGTCGCCATGTAAACAGCTCCGCATGTCTAGCAAAAAACTGATCGGCCAAATCAAGATTCTTTTCAATGATTTCAATATTTTTCAAGCGCAGCTGTTCTCGCGCTCGCAGAGCGGCAATCGCCAAAAATTCAGACGGCGCGGGTGGGCAAATACTGGTGTAAAACTTCCAATTAAAAATATTGGCACGTAGTTCAGGGTCACGGACAACCATCCAACCGGTGCGCAAACCGGGCAACCCATAAGTCTTTGACAGACCAGACAAAACGATGGCCCGATCACTTAACTCGCAAGCGGAAGGGATTTCCGGCGTATCGGAGTGAACCAAACCGTAATACATTTCATCATAAAACAGCCACAAGTTATGCGCTTCAATGATTTCAACTAACGCCGCTTGCTGTTCAGGTGTGGGCAAATAGCCGGTTGGGTTATGGGGAAAATTCACCACCACCATTTTCGTTTTCGGGGTAATCAAGGCACGCAAGTCGTCAAGGTGAAGCTCCCAACGGCCGTCTCCCGCTACAAAGGCCCATTTTTTAACATTGTCTTCGCCGACAACATGTTCAAACATATTGATCAAGGCATCATAAGCGGGAGTCAATACGACGACTTCGTCCCCCGGATTTAGGGCAGCCCGTGCCGCCAGATAAATCCCTTCAACGGGAGTCCCCAACACAAATACATCATCTACTCCCACATTTTTCGGATAACCGGCCGCGATCATTTCACGCAAATGCGGATTCCCCATCGATTCCGTATACCCCAAACGCATTCCCCCCAATTGATCCAGCGACATATCGGCCATATCTAGCAATTCGGCCGTGCTCACCGTTTCGCAATCTGAATTACAAAGCTGATAAGGGGTATTAAATTCATACTGCGCGAAAAAATGCTCAGTCTCAAATGATTTTATTTCCATATAAAAACATCCTTTTAATCGTACTAATTACAGCGTCTCAAAAATCTTCTGAATTTTTATAATTCGTCTGTTTTGCCCCCCTTTCCCGTTGGGAGAGGGAAAAATTCCTTTAAATTTCACCTTCCCCGACCCCTCCTGATAGGAGGGGAGTAAAACAAATTTGTTTTTATGTCAAGTTCCTTTGTTTCCATTAAGAGGCTAAATTTATATTTGTTGGAACAGATCACACATAACGTCTATCATTAAGGGTGTCTATCGTTTTTCACAAAAGGAATTTACAAAGGAATTTACAAATGAAACTTGAACATGTTGCCATTAATGTAGAAGATGCTCGGGCTATGGCCGCTTGGTATGTTGAGCACTGTGGCATGAGCTATATCCGTAAAACTGACACAATCCCATATATTCACTTTTTACTCGACTCAAGCGGGCAGAGCGTCATTGAATTGTATTCAAATCCAGAAGTCCCCTTGCCCGATTATCGAAACATGAAGCCACGTATTTTACACTTCGCGTTCGTCGTGGAAGATATGCAAACGGAACACCAACGGCTCATCACGGCCGGTGCTACCGCTCTGGGTGACATCGAAACATTACCCGATGGCTCCCAGCTCTGCTTTATGCGTGATCCGTGGGGGCTAACCATTCAGCTCGCCAAACGGAGCACGCCGCTGGTCTAGCCAGATTCGTTGGCGAAAAGCCAGATCAAACAACCCGCAAGAAAGAAAGAAGTCACCGCGACCGCGCTAATCCCCGCGACCCCATATTGGGCAAAAACAGACGGACCGGCCGTACTCGCGGTGGCCACACTCAAGGTCACCACGGCCGCGCTAAGCGTCATTACCTTGCCACGTTGCTCAGGCACCTGCTCACTGCTCAAAATCATATTGGCCACAAGGCCAAACTCAAATGAAAAACGAGCCAAAACCGTCCCAGCCAACGCGGGCCAATACCCCACATTGAAGAAAGGGAGCATCGAAAATGTAATCATGCCTGCCACACAAGCACACAGCAAGCTGTTCCGCTTACCCAAGCGATCACCAATCAAACTAAGCAAACCGGTCGCACAAATATCGGCAAAACCGAGCGCAAACGCCAGCGAGCCAAGCTGGGCGGGGGTTAATCGATACTGATCGAAAAACCATGTCCCATAGTTGATAAGCAGCGTCATCCCTCCCAGCATAACAAAAAAACCGGACACCATCACACTCACGGCCGAGCGCCAGTTTGGGCCAATATCGAAAAATGTCCGAATCTGAGACAGCAACGATCCCGCGTCTTGCCCTTCACGAAGCAATGCTTCGGCCGACTTTTCAGTCGTCGCGGGGGGTAAAAACCAAACCCGAATCGCCCCTAAAAACATGCCGAAAGAAAGCACAAAAAACGGAGCGCGCCAATCAAACGCTCCGATCAGCCAGCCCAATGCAGACAACCCCACAATGCCGGACAAAGCCCACGCATATTCAACGATACCAAGCCCGCGCGAGCGTCGCTCAAAGGGTAAATGGGAACTCATATAAGCGCTCATCGTCGGTGAAAAGGTCATCCCTCCAAAACCGGCTAGCACCATCCCCACCACAGCGATCACGAAACTCTGACTGCTCCCAATCAAAAACATACCGACCGAGGCCAAACAGAGTTGCAAACAAAGAATCTTGCGATACCCCCACCGATCGGCCGAGGCCCCAAACAAAGGGGATGACATCCCCACCAAGGCACGCACACTCAACAGATTGCCCAAGCGCACCGTGCTAACATTAAGACCGGCCGCAATCACCGGTAAAAATGGGAAAAACAGTTGCACACTGGTATCAACCACGATGCGAACCATCAGCGCGATTCCAATTAGGCGATTCACCGAAAATCCTTTTTGGGGCTCGGCCGGTTTTTGGGGTACAAATAGATTATCTGACATAATAAATCTCTAATTGAGCGATTTGTAACAATAAAAAAGGGATAGATGTTCGAAAACTCTATCCCAGCGGAGAACATTTCTGATACTGCCGAATTTGGTGGGATAAGCGTAAATCGTTCAAAAATAGTCG
>WTJY01000177.1 GCA_011524645.1 Anaerolineales bacterium
CTCCCCTCCTATGAGGAGGGGCTGGGGGAGGTGGATTTTATAAATTTCCCTCTCCCTCAGCCCCTCACCCAACGGGAAAGGGGGCAAAACAGACAAATTATAAAATTTCAGAAGATTTCTGAGACACTGCACTAAATACAGCGTCTCAAAAGTGATCTATTGTTTTACTCCCCTCCTATGAGGAGGGGCTGGGGGAGGTGGATTTTATAAATTTCCCTCTCCCTCAGCCCCTCACCCAACGGGAAAGGGGGCAAAACAGACAAATTATAAAATTTCAGAAGATTTCTGAGACGCTGTACTAAACTCAATATGGCATTTTTCTTACCGATAGGTTTAACCGTTTTGGGCGTGATTGTCATGATCATCGCTTATACCAATATGCGCCAAGGGGGGGCGCGCGTTTACACATTAGAACGTGAAGCGATTTTACGGCGATCCGCAGCCGCCATGTTTTTGGGAACCGGCCTATTTGTCCTGACTATTTCTTGGTTACTCTATTTGCAACAAGTCACCAATTCGGCCGAAACGGTCGCCGACGAAGCGGCACCGGCCGTGCCCGCCGAAAACACCACAACCGAAAACACAGACACCGACCAAATGGATTCAGAACCGGCGATGGTCGATGACAATATCCTCCCCACACCGGTCGGCACCATTCAAATTCCGCCGATCACCACAGCCATCGCCACACCAACCCTAGACCCCGATTTGCCAACCGCCACCCCTACACCGGTCATCGTTCGCGCCTTTGTGATCAACACGGGGGGCAACGGCCTCACCATGCGTGATGTTCCTGGTGGGGAACAGGTATTGGTGATCCAAGAGGATGAATTTATCACGGTTTTGGAGGATGAAGGGACCGCAGATGTCAACGGTTTTATCTGGGTGAAAGTGCGAACGTTTTTGGGTGAAGAAGGGTGGGTCGCCCGCGATTTCTTAGCAATTGAAAATCAATAAATCGCTTCTCGGGGTAAATGATGCGTTTGCTTTTGGTTCGACATGGTGAAACAGATTGGAATCGGGCCCGTCGCTTTCAAGGGCAAACCGATACCGAGCTGAATCAAACCGGCCGTGAACAGGCGGCCGTGATCGCCCAACACCTAGCAAAAGAGCCTCTCTCTCGTGTCATTAGCAGTCCGCTCAAACGAGCTTGGCAGACCGCAGAACACATCGCACAACCCCATCAATTAGCCGTCGAACAGGAACCTGCACTGATCGAGCTTTATTTGGGCAGCTGGCAAGGGCGCACTTATGAAGAGATCGAGGCTGAGTGTCCACAGGTCCATGCGGCCGAAATCCCTCCTCACGGCGGAGAAACGGTAGTTGATGTAGCGACCCGATTACGGCCGTGGTTAACCCAACTCATCGCCGAAAGCACCACAAACGAAACGGTTGCCGTTGTGGCACATGGGGTTATCGTCCAAGTCTGCTTATGCTTAGGAAACGGAGTTAATGTGCAAGACTATCGCCAATTCGTAGTCGAAAACGTAAGTGTTACAGAACTAATCATTTAATTAAGGGAGGCGCGTTTGTAGATGCGTGTTGCAGTCTAATAAAAATCTTGGTAAGTTAAAGTCGACCTCTGGCCAACACGCCCCCCAACAGTCGCTTAAAGCTGAAGGGCAAATATAGAACCCTAAAACTTAAGCAAAAGTGTATTGTCGTGTAGGTGCAAAGTCCAATTAATAAAAACATCCAATCGAGATCCTACGGACAAAAACACATGAGCATCTATCTGAGCCCCAAAAAATATCCAGACTTAGCTAATTTTCCACCAGAAGAAAAATCAGCAATCATTAAACACGTTTTCAATAGCTATCCGATGAGTTCGTGGCAAGTTGGCCTACTAGCTGGCTTTAACACCTTTCTGATAACGTTGTTCTTCAGGATTTTCAGCAGCTTACGCAATAATGAGGTAGAGGGATCTCTTCTTTTGTTTGGTATCTTGATGCTTTTTTCTACACTCGCCAGTGTTTTGGTCCTTTATCTTATTGCCATTAACACAATATTCAAACGCTTAGTACAGGATCACATTTCCGGTCTTAAAAATGAGGAATGATGCAACCTGTTGATATGCCATCACCTTACCACCGTTGATCATCGGCCGTTCTCCATTTACCATTTACCCAATGATTCTGCTCTCGTTGCAACTTCTTCTCTACACCTATTGCCTCTGGCTCGGCTGTTATTTACTCGGCAGGAACAGTGCGGACCGACGTTTGCGCTACGCCGGTTTAGGGCTGGTCAGTTATGCAACCGCACTAGCCGGTTTGGTCCTCGCCCCCGATGCGCCATTTAGTCGGCCGTTGCTCTATCTACCCGCTGTGTTTTGGCTGGGTGCAACCCTCGCCCTCATCCCCAATGACGAAACTGAAAATGGCTGGCAAGCACCATTGCTCGACTATATGTTGCCGTTGGTCGCGATTATCATCTACTTATTGGGCTGGGGCGCAGAAATCATCGGGCAAGGTCGTTGGTTTGTCGCCAATCTCGTCGTCCTCGCCCTGCTCGGCTCGGCGCTCGCGGCCGTTTGGCTCTGGCAACGCACCGATCATCCGGAAGGTGTTGAGCGACAAATACGTTTATGGACCCTCATCGTTACCCTTTTTTTTGTCGTCGGGGCAGGAGGGCTAATTCTCCCCCTACAAATACCTTGGCTCGCTCCCGTTTGGGTCCTCTTAGCGCTTAGTCTCGATTTAGAAATTCTGGGGCTCGTCATCGTTTGGCTAGATGCCTACGAGCAAGGGGAGATGATGCAACGGGATGTCTTACGCTCAATGATCTACACATGTGCGGCCGTCTTTTTCTTCGGTGGTCAAGTCGCCTTAGCGATCTGGTGGCAAGGGAACAGTTGGCCTCTATTGCTCTTGCTCTTAACGGTCATTACGACCGCCGTCATCACCCAAACGTTCGGTGATCGCCTCGCATCCGCATTAGATCGCGTCATATTTTTGCAATCGCCACAGTTACAAGAAGCACGTGCCCAACTCCGCGCGGCCGAAACGGCCGTGGTGCGTCGCGCCGACTCCGCAGAAGTGCAACAGTGGGACGACGCCACGTTTACCCGCCTCACCCGTCGCGCCCTAAGTCACATGGGGGATTTGCCTAAACTGGCCGCCAGCCCCCTAACCCACTTAGAACTCGTGACCGCTCGTTTGGCCCAAGACGAGCAATGGGAAACAGGGGGAGAAACATTGGCTCGCGCCGCTATTTTGCGTAGCTTGCTCGAAGAAAGCATCGGCCGTTTACGGCCGTCTGGCCCATTCGCCACAACCGATGGCTGGCGCTTCTACAATGCGGTCTACTTCCCCTATGTCGCTGGCTTAAAACCATACAGTCGGCGCACCGTCATGGATCGGCTAACGGCCGAAGAAAAAAATGTTTTAACTTGGTTTCAGCAACAAGTTCCAGAACGCACCCTATATAATTGGCAGAAAAAAGCGGCCGAACTCATTGCTCAAGATTTACGAGAACAACAAAAATAAAAAAACGCAACATACAAGGAGATCAACCATGAAAAAACCGATCGCTACAGAAATCTATGAAGAGCTAGAAAAAGGCATCCACACCCTAGAACAACTTAAAGCGTTTTGCTCCAAAATGCCCAACGTTCTCGCGTATGACCAACTAAGAGGGTCGGTATTACGCGACCGGTTACGGTCATTGGCTACAAAAATCATTCAGCATGACCTTTGGGCCGATGTTAAGCAGGTACTCAATCCACCCAGTGTCAAAATCAATATGACACAAAGCACAAACGGCCGAAAGAACGACATCAATATCTCTATCGAGGGAACAGCAAACGGCAATATCGTCATAGGAGACATCACCCTTGGAGATAACATCGTCGCAGACAATATCACCATTGTCCGAACCCGCACCACAACCGCAATCCACGAAGAAACCGATGTCACAATTAATAACTGATGTTACGCGGTCATGGCGCATTTTAAGGGTTGTAAGGACGTAGCGTGCTACGTCCTCACCCTCGGTAGCGCGTAACATGAGTTAATAGCAATGATTTGTCAGAAGCTTAATCATCAGCCTTGACAAAGATTTTCTGTCTGCCATCCGGCTATATACGTCGAAACCAACTCGATACGCGCTTCAGTCAATGCTCCCCCATAGGTCAGGCCATAAGCGGGCATCCCATTTTCGCTACGGCCGACCGTCGTCACCGCAATCAAATAGCTCTCTAAACTCCCATTCCAACTCATAGCTTGCAGTCGAAGAGAGGGGGCTCCACACAACAAATCAGGCGTCTGCAACAACCGTCCTACACACGCCACCCGCTCCCCATCCTCCGTATAGCACGCCACAGCTTTTCCTTCACGGCCGTGGCACTCCGCACAGTTTTCTAAATAAATCACCTCACCCTGTGCTCGCACCTGCTCTTGCAAAACATCCTCCGGCACCGTCGGCGCCGACACAAACGTATACCCAATCAGCCCCACCGCAATCAAAAACGCCAAAATCGCAATAAGTTGTTTCTTTTGATTCATCCCAAAATTTTAACAGAAAAAACATAACGAATGACGAACAACAAATCAATACCCCACCTCCATAAATAAAAATTTGATGGCGGAAAACCCAGAACCTAGCATTTCTACCCAAACTTGGTTTAAATGGAGGCATGATCAATTTATCCCGCATTCTTTTTTATCTAAAACTCTCATCCCTACTTCTATTACTAGGCTGTAGCCGCACGGCCGACACATCCCCCCTGCCCACCCAAATCATCGTCCCCACAGCGGCCGAAATCGCCGCCGTCGCCACAGCCACCGACACACTCATCCCGAACACCCTAACCCCCACACCCCTTATCTCT
>WTJY01000266.1 GCA_011524645.1 Anaerolineales bacterium
GCTGTGATGTGTCTGTGCGCTCGGCCGTTTGCTGTTGGCGCAAACGGTCGGCCAGTGACCGGCCGGTTTGTGAGCTATCGGCCGTGTTGCGCTGTTGAACCCGCTCTTTGGCTTGGAAGAGCGTAGCCATTTCGGGGGAGCGCTCTTGCTCGATCTCAGGTTGGCGGGCGAAACGGCCGCCGGTAGCAGCCCAGGCTCGTTGCCAGTCGCGGCGGCTGATGACAATGCGACGAATGCCGATGTCGATCGGTAAAAGAAGGACGGCCGCGAGGAGGAGCCAAGGCCAGAGCGGTCGCGTGGCGGGCTCGGTTGGCAAGTTGTGTTCAAAGACCGCTTCAGTTAAATCACCAAGGTTACGGCCGCCGGTTTGGGTGGCTAACGCTTCTAATACTTCTGGTTGGGCATCAAACTGTTGGTATTCGGGGGAGTAGCCGAGTACCCAGCCGCTCGTTTGGCCGATGATTGAATCTTCTTGTTCGTTGCCACCGGCTACGCGGACGAAATAGGCCCCTTCTTCCGTGGGGACGAAGTTGCTGGCATAGCGGCCGGGGGCGATTTGCTGTAGGGTGAGCAGCTCACTTGCACCCGATGGGGAAACGATGCTGGCTTCAACATCTAAGCCATTTAGATATTCCCCGCCCGGGTTGCGGGCATCGACGATCAGTTCCGCATTTTCTCCATTGAGTTCAACGACCGTTTCTACCGCGCTGTTACGCCCTTCAGAGACGGTCCAGCGTACGGTTTGGGCCCAAAAGGCGGGAAATCCTTCCCAAGCGACCCAATTTCCGGCCCAACGGCCGCTGACATCGGAGGTCCAGGCGACAGAACGGCCGAGGCCATATTGCCAAGTGACCAGTAGCGGGTCTTCTAAATGGCTTTGGAGCACAACTTGGGCGGTTCCTTTGGCGGAGGTGCCAACATAGCCATCGAGTGAAGGGACTTGCTGAATACCGCTGAGAATCGGGCTGCGCTGGCCGAGTTCGGGGAAGAACTGTTCTTCGACCAGATAACTCCGTTGAATCGATGTTGTTTCTTGGGTAAAGATTTGGGGGAGATTGGCGGCGCGGTCGGTGAAATGGAAACGGCCGTTCCCCCGCTCCGCCATTTCTTGGAGCCACGGGGTGTCTGGTCCATTGCCGATGCTGACCATCGAGATAGTGACTCCTTCACCGACTAAATCGTCGAGCAGTTCGGGAACGCCAGATTTCTCTTCCGAGTCGGCACCATCGGCCAAGACGATAATATGTTTAACCTGATTGTCTGTGCTGGCGAGGGCGGTTTCGGCCGCTTTCAGGCCGCTATAGACGTAGATGCCACCACCACCAGCCCCGATACGGCGAATTTCGTCGATCGCTTGGGTCCGCTGTGAGGCGGGGTAGGGGCCGACTTGGCCGGTGGGGCCGGTGTCGACCGGAATGACGGTGATTTCGTCGAAATTATTGAGTAGTTCGACTACACGGACCGCCCCTTCGGCCGCGAGCTGGATTTTGGTGAGCCCCGCTTCGCTGGCTCCCATACTGCCGGAGCGGTCAATCACGATGACCATGCTAACCGATGGGAAGCGCTCTTCGTCTTCGATTTGCATGTTGACCGGCAGAGCCGCTTCGAGTGGGGTGCGGAAATAGCCCCCCATCGCATAGCTTTCGGGGCCACCCACGGCGACTAAACCACCCCCGAGATCGCGCACATAGGTCTGGAGAGAGTCCATTTGACGCGGGGTAAGCAGTTTGGCGTTGACGTTGACCAAGACGATGCTGGCATAATTGCTGAGGTCGGCGAAGTTGCTGGGGAGATCGGCCGGAGTGATTTGCTCGACGATTAGACCTGCCGCGATTAGGGCGTTAACAAGCTGACTCGATTCATCAGGATAAGGGTTTCCTTGATCATCGAGAGTGCCATCTGAGGAAACGAGTAGCACGCGCGGTGGGCCGACGATTTCGGTGTAGGTTGAAAGCTGATTGTTTTGGTAGTAGGTATCTTGTTCAGGGGTGAGCTGAACGGTGTAGCGGGTGAATTCTTGTTCGGCCGCTTCAAGACGAATGTTGTAGTTGTTGCTACCGGAGCGGAGCTGGACGGTTTGTTCGGAAATGATTTGGCCACCGGCTAGAACGCGCAACGTTGCGGGGGTGTCGGCCGTGCTTTGGGCGGCGATGTCGAGGGCGAAGATTTCCCCCATGCTGGCCCGCGTGGGGGCGGAGACATCGGTGAGCCAGACTTCGACGGCCGTTTCATCGCGTAGGAGGGGGACATAGTCGATTTGTACCCCGTTGGCGACCGCAAGGCGGCCGGCGGCCGCTGTGTCCCCGATGGTGGCGGTGCCATCGCTGAGAATGACGAGGCGGCGGGCGGAGCCGGCCGGAAATAGCGCCAAGCCCAAGCGGATCGCTTCGGCGAGGTCGGTATGTAAGGTTTGTGGGAGTGAGGTGAGGCGGGTGAGTTCGCTGATTTTGCTCATCGGCCGTTCGACAAGTGCGTTGGAGCCGAAGACGATAATGGCGGCCGAGTCCTCGGGAGTCATGGTGCTGATGGCGTCACGGACAAAATTTTCCGCTTGGCTCGCTTGGGCGGCGCTGATCGAGTCTGAGCCGTCGACGAGAAAGACAACGGCGAGCTCGTCGGCGTTTTGGACCGCTTGGGCACCAGAGAAGGCGAAAATGAGCAGGGTGAGCAATACCAGCCGCAGGATTAGACTGGCCCAATCGCGCTGTTTGCGTGGGGCGGTTGGCCGTGGTCGGCCGAGCCAATAAACCGCTGGCAAAAGGAGCAATAATAGAAGGGCATATGGAGAGGTAAAGCTCATGCCGTAATTGTGGAAGGGTCACGGCGAAATGTCAATGGGTTTGAGTGCTTTATTAAGGGTTTGGTGGTGTTTGGGGTGGGTGAGAAGTTCAACTTTGTTCTAACGAGTGGGTGTGGGTTGCAAGAGGGAAAAGTTGAACTTCGTTCTGGCGGTTGGGGTATTTTTTGACGCGGAAAACGGCCGAGGGCTCCAATCCTCGGCCGTTCTAGGTGGCTATCAGGTTCAGTGTTGATCCATCGCGTGCGTGGGATATCGCACCTACCCGCCATACCCCAACTACAGGCTTGTTCTTTTTTGTTTTTCTCTATTTATTTGAGCTAATTATTTGGATCATATCCAATTTGATAACCGGTGTGATGAGCTGAGCGGCGAATGGCGAGGCAGCAGGTTTCACTCGTCATTTGTCACTCGTAGCTCGTCACTAATTTGTTTCGTCGGCCGTTAGATCGAAGATGCTAAACAGCACCAAAATCATCCCCACGATCGCCACGAGAAGGGCGGTGTTTGTTTCTAGCAATAAACTGCCGGTTAACCCACATGCGATAAACAGTAAACCTAACAATAAAAATTCTAAACCACGCACGATAAACCTCCATAGGGGCGTAGAAATTAATAAAGGCGTTGCAATACACAAGCAAGGTGTATTCCTCAGCGGCTGTTTGACTTGGTTCTCGTTAGGGGAAAAATCAATATGATTTGGTCATATTGGGGTGTGGGCTAGCACCTTCGTGTGAGGTGCTGTGACAAATTTTGTGGGGAGTTTTTTTGCCAGAACATGGTATATATTATATAGAACATTTGTGCGAAATGCAAGTTTTTGGTGGGGTGATTTGGGTGTGGGTGAGGGCTGGGGGCTAGGGGCTGGTAGGTTGTGGCAAGAGGGAATTGAGTGAAAGAATTTTGCTATAAATCTATGTGTTTCTTTTGCTACGATGAGGTTAATACACTGTAACAATAGTAATCTCAAAATCTAGGCTCGTCGAAGTCCGTGATGGCAATTGTCAGATAATTAATGTTACAGAGTGGTTAATTGAGAGGAATAAAAATTATGGATAATAAAGAACAGAAAAAATGTATTCATTGTCAAACGACGATGGAAATCGGTTTTAAAATTGATCATGGGAAAAGCGGGTTTTGGCATCTTTTGTGGTTTCGTGGTCCCGCTGTCGGCCGACTGCAAGGGGGGATTAAGCTAAAAGGTCTTGAGAAATACGAGGTTGTGACGTATGGTTGTCCATCGTGTGGCTATCTAGCGGATTTTGTTGACTTTGATAGCAAGCGACAATTATAAACAGGTGTTTTTAGATCAATATGAATGGAGAAGGAAAATGAGTAGACAGCAAGTTGGAACAGGTGCGAAATGGGAAGATATTGTCGGATATTCGCGGGCTGTGCGTGTGGGAAACACGGTGCATGTGGCGGGGACGACAGGGACGGATGAGAATAGCCAAGTGGTTGGCGTGGGGGATGCGTATGCGCAGGCGATGCAGGCGTTTAAGAATATTGAACAAGGGCTAGTCGGCGTGGGTGCATCGATGAAGGATGTGGTGCGGACGCGGATGTTTGTGGTCAATATCGGGGAGAATTGGGAGGCGGTCGGCCGGGCGCATGGGGAGCATTTTCGCGCGATTAAACCGGCCGCGACGATGGTTGAGGTGAGTGGGTTGATTTCACCCGATATGGTGGTGGAGATTGAGGTGGATGCGATTATTGATGGGGGTGGGTAGGGGCTAGGCAAATCGCGGAACGGTCTTGAATTTGAATAAAGTGGAGGGCGATTTGTCTCGCCTTGTGTAGCGGTACGTGTTGTGTTTGGGCGAGACAAACGGCGGCTGGCTTGGTGAAGATGTGGTGGTGGTTAGCCGTTTGCCTAGCCCGTACGGAGAGGTGGTTTGTGGGGGCTGTGTTGGGGCGTGTGTGGTGTTTGGGCGAGACAAACGGCGGTTGGCTTGGTGGAGATGTGTAGGTGGTTGGCCGTTTGCCTAGCCCGTACGGAGAGGTGGTTTGTGGGGGCTGTGTTGGGGCGTG
>WTJY01000116.1 GCA_011524645.1 Anaerolineales bacterium
CGACTATTTTTGAACGATTTACACTTATCCCACCAAATTCGGCAGTATCAGTAAAAATCCCGTTCTTTCAGCTCAAAGTCGAAAAAACGGGATTTAAGAGTCGATCATTTATTTTTAACCAGCCAAACTGTAACGCGCCTTGCCGGAAAGAATCTACAATGTAGGCGGAACTACCACAAAATCTTGGAGAAAATTTACTTTTCTCGCGCTCCCGTAATCAAGTCAGCAATATCTTGCTGGGTGAGTTCACCTTTCATATAAGTTCCCACACTTTGACCTTGGCGAATAATCGTATAACTATCCGAAACTTGGTAAATGTGGTTCACATTATGGGTAATAAAGATAACCGGCAATCCACGCGCTTTCGCCGCTCGAATATAGTCCAGCACTTTATTGGTTTCTTTCACAGATAACGCAGATGTCGGCTCATCTAAAATCAACAGCTTCGCCCCAAAGTGAATCGCACGGCCGATCGCAATCGATTGCCGCTCACCACCAGACATCTTGCCCACTTTCTCTTCGGCCGAACGGATATGAATCCCGATATCTTTTAATGAATCGCGACACTGATTCGCCATTTCCGCCCGTTTTAGCCATTTAATCGGACCAACTTGGTTCACCAACTCACGGCCGAGGAAGAAGTTCCGCCAAATGCTCATCAAAGGGATCAACGCCAAGTCCTGATAACAGGTTTCGATACCAAGCGCACGGGCATCGGCTGGGGCGTTAATCTGCACCGCTTCCCCATCAAAAACAATTTGTCCGGCCGTTGGTGTATGTACACCGGTCAACACTTTAATCAGCGTCGATTTACCAGCACCATTGTCTCCCATCAACGCCCGAACTTCACCTTTGCGTACCGTAAAATTTACCCCACGCAAAGCTTCAACCGTTCCAAACCGCTTGACGATATCTTGCATATCCACAATGACCGGTTCATCTTTAAATGGGTCAACACGTTTTTTTTCTGCTACTTGTTCCATAATATCTATCAAAAATATGAAGTATGAGGGTTGAAGTATGAAAATAGAGCGAATCCAACACCCCATATGAAGCATTTCCTACTTCATACTTCTTCTTTCATACTTTCTTAGCTTGTTGATCTCGTTCGTAAATAGTTATTCAACATCACCGACGCAATAATCGTGACGCCGACAACGGCCGGAAAATTGTCTGCAGGCACAAACGGTATTTTCAAAAGAATCACGCCAGAGCGTAAAACACTAATGAGTAAAACGCCGATTAAAGCCCCCCATACACTGCCATAACCACCGTTGAGTAACGCCCCACCCACAACCGCACCCGCAATCGCCGTCAATTCAATACCGGTCTGTTCAGCCACACGTACGCTCTTAAACTGGCTAAACTGGACCATCCCAGCAAAACCGGCCAACAAACCGCTAATCATAAAGGCGAATACACGTGCCCGTGCGCTCCGCACCCCTTGAGCCCGAGCCGCACCATCGTTCCCCCCAATCGCAAACAGATGATTGCCAAACGGGGTCCAAACCAACAATAGCTGATAGACGATCACCAGCCCCATGAGCCAGAGTGTCGCCACACGAAAGTTGACGCGATCTCGGCTTTCAGGATTCAAAACATAGGCTTTGATAAAATCATTAAAACTATCAAACCGGCCGTTTAAAACTTCATAAATAAACGGTTCATCTAAAACCTGCAGCAGCTCCGCTCCCGCCACAATCCAGACAACCCCTCGGAAAATTTGGCGTGTCCCCAAGGTCACAATAAAGGATGGAATATTGGTTGTAATTAAAATCAGCCCGTTCAGCGTTCCCATTAAAGCCGGAACCCCTAAGCCGAATAAAACAGCCATCCATATATTTCCTTCCCCGACCGCCACAGGAAGCCCCCACGAAGACAATGTATTGGTAATGAGCGAATCAGCACCCACAGAAATCGATCCAAATAGATAACCACTCATGGCGATCATTGGCGCTAGCGATAGATCAAACTCGCCAGAAATCATCAACAAGGTAATACCGATTGTCACAATACCGGAAATCGATACGGCCGTGATAATTCCCGATAGCGTGCGCCATGTAGCAAAGTTGGGCACGATGAAAAGAAATAAAACATAGACCACAATCAGCGTGATCAACGGCCCTGCAATGGGTGAATTTTCGAAGAGGCGCAGTGCGCGTACTCTTAAGGAATCATTGTTCATCGTTCAACAACCTTTCAATGAAAGTAGGAAATATGAGGTAGGAAATATGAAACGGAACGAGTCCTTCATACTTCATCTTTCATACTTCATACTTTTGTCTCTTCAGTACGTTGGGAGTAATCAGAATCAATTACTCCCAACAACAACTAACGAATCACCGAATTAACGGAATTCACCTGCCAAAGCTTGAACAACGGTCAAGTTATCAACCGTAACAAACCCTGGACCGGTTGGGGTCACGGGCAATGCAGGCACAACACCGTGACGATAAAGCAAGTTCAACGCTTGAACCGCACCATACCCTTGCAAGAATGGTTGTTGGTCAATACCGAACTGAGTTGTACCGTTTTGGATGTTCGCACTGATTTCTGGGCTAAGGTCAAACGTACCGTGGATGAAGTCATCAGTGGTCAACCCTTCGTTTTCAACGAAGGCGTAGAATGGTACCGCGCTGTTTGGTCCCATGGTGAGGAAGATGTCCACATCTGGGTTCGCGCTGTAGTAGTCACCGATAATGGTGGCTGATTCTGCTGGGTCATCGTTGGTCACAAGCTCTTCATAAGCCAAGCCCGCTTCCGTCATAGCCGCTTCGAAGCCAGCACAACGGAGTGCAACGTTGGTGTTACCAGGAGCATGGTTGACACAAACACCTTTGGTACCACCCAAAGCGGCCAAGCGTTGTCCACCTTGATAACCACCCGCGTACTCATCTTGACCTAAATAGGTCAAATAGTTGATACCGTCGTTAGCTGGACCTGAACCGGCGTTGTAAGCCACAACAGGGATACCAGCATCCAATGCAGATTGAATTGGACCAGCAAATACGGTTGGGTCGGTCACTGTCAGCATAATCCCATCAGGGGCCGCCGCAACAGCTTGTTCGATGAGTGATGCGGTCGCATCAACATCGAATGAGTCTGGTGCCAAGATTTGCAAATCGATGTTCATTTGCTCGGCCGCTGTGGTCGCACCGTTTTGTACAACACACCAGAAGGCGTCCCACGCACATTCAGCATGTTGCACAGCGATGATGCTCATTGGTGCGTCTGCACCAGCGGGTTCACCCAAGCTATCGGCCGTGATGAAGCCAGGACCGGTCGCCGTAACAGGACCAGCAGGCAAGATGCCGTAACGAGCCGCCAAAGACAATGCGGTTACACCACCATACCCTTGTAGGAATGGTTGTTGGTCGATACCGAACATTGTGGTGCCATCTTGGATACGAGCGGTAATTTCAGGGCTATTATCAAATGTCCCATGAACCACATCGCCAGCTGAAAGACCTTCGTTGTCCATGAAAGCGTAGAATGGAACCGCGCTGTTTGGTCCCATAGTGATGAAGATGTCAGCATCTGGGTTAGCCGCATAGTAGTCGCCGATAATGGTGGCTGATTCAGCAGGGTCATCAGTCGTTACAAGCTCTTCATAGCCCAAACCAGCTTCAGTCATTGCCGCTTCAAAACCGGCACAACGTTTCGCCACACCTGTATGACCCGGAGCATGGTTGACACAAACACCTTTGTTGCCACCTTCAGCCGCCAAACGTTGACCACCCAAGTAACCACCGGCATATTCGTCTTGACCCAAGTAGGTCAAATAACCGATACCATCTTCGACCGGACCCGCACCCGCGTTGTAAGCGACAACAGGGATACCAAGATCAAGTGCTGCTTGAATCGGATCGGCAAATACGGTTGCGTCAGTTACGGTCAACATGATCGCGTCCGGTTGTGCGGCAACAGCTTGTTCGATCAATGATGCGGTCGCATCAACATCAAACGAGTCTGGTGCCAAAATGGTCACGTTGACATTGTTATCAAGCGCACCTTGTTCGATACCAGCTTGAACCGTACACCAGAAGCTATCCCAAGCACATTCCGCATGTTGCACAGCGATGATGTTAAGGGTCCGATTTGGATCGTCGACAATCACAGGAACGGGAACTTCAACGACGGTTTCTACTTCGACTTCACGAGTGACTTCGACTTCTACAGCAACTTCAACTTCAGTCTCAACTTCGACTTCACGGGTGACTTCGACTTCAGTTTCAACTTCAACCTCAACCTCGCGAGTGACTTCGACTTCTACTTCTTGAGGCTGGCACGCCACGATAAACGCAGAGAGTGCCAAAATAATAACAACAAATCTGAACAAAGTTGACTTCTTCATGTATTCTTGTCCTCCATAGACAGGTCAACAATTTTCAATAAAAGTCGGCCGGAGCCGACATAGAAAGTGCTCAATGCTTAATGATGAATGATTAGCTCGCAAAAGACACAAAACGAATCTCCAATCACGAGTGATCAAGCACGCTTTTCTCTATAGATGATTATGTGTAACTATTCAGCAACCGTCTAATTGGGTTTGCTCCCCTCTTATCAGGATGGGCTGGGGGAGGTGGATTGAAATAGATTCCCCCTCTCCCTCAAGGGAGAGGGGTGTCAAGAAAGCGACTGAATAGTTACGATTATGTTTGACTTAGCCAAGTATTGCTAAGAACGGCCCCGATTAAGATAAATCCGATCGTCATTTGGAACAGTTGAATATCAACGCCAGCTAAGATCAAGCCTTGTTCAACCATTTGCAACAGCAACATCCCGATCGCCGCACCGATAATGGTGCCGTACCCCCCTTGCAACCAAATCCCACCGATCACGCAAGCGGCCACGGCGATAAGCTCCCAACCTTCGCCACGTGCAGGGTCGATCGCCGGCCGTGATGCAAACTGCACCACCCCAGCTAAACCGGCTAAAACACCGGTGATAATAAAGTTCGTGATAATGACCCGATTGGTGCGAACCCCTTGTGCCAGTGCTGCCAAGCGATTCCCGCCGGTCGCATAAACCCAGCTTCCATATTGGGTATAGCGCATCACCAATACGGCCGCAAACACCACCAAAAAGAACCAAACAATCGCCATCCGTGCCCCTCCGGCCGGTGTCCCCATCTGGTTCAGCCATTCAATGTCTCCATTCAAGACCCGAAACAAAAATGGATGCTCCCCAGTAAACCGCACCACATCCGCATTACCAGATGTCTTAGCCAGTTCAGAATTACCCATAGCCCGCGCAATCCCACGAAAAGCCAACATCGTTCCAAGGGTCGCAATAAATGAAGGGATGCCAGATCGAACCACAATCAAACCATTGACCAACCCCAAGAGACCACAAACGATCAAAGAAATGATAAGGGCTAATACCCCAAGGCCGGGAGCCAGAATCTGATTCCCACCAAGGATAAACCCATGCTCCATTAAGATTGCGAATACATAAGCGCCCACCGCAAGTGTAGACCCAACTGACAAATCAAATTCGCCAGAAATCATGAGCATCGCCACACCAATTACGAAAATCCCTCTGATACTCGCAATTGTCAAAATGTTGGTAATCGAGAGTAAGCTTAAGAAATTATCTGCGGTGAAGGCAAAAACTAAGAAAAGCGATACGAAACTGATCGATACAACCAATTCCGAATAATTGGACAATCGCGCTTTTACTTTTTGAAAATTACTAGGTGATGATAGAGATGCCAAAACTTTTTTCCTCTTGCAAATTATGAGCAGTCAATTTTTTGTACAAACTGACCAAAATTTAATGTCATCTTTGTGCAAATATATTCCCCAATTGCGTATTTGTCAACAATCAGGTCAAAAAACAGACGAGATGCATATTTGTTGCGTATTAAGCAACAAGAAGATACATTAAGAATGTGTACCTCTACAACCAACCCATTCACCCCATAGGATGCTTTCGTGAGTGTTATTCAATCTCTCTCCCGTGGCTTAACCGTTGTTGAGCTTTTAGCAGAATCGCCTGAAAGTCTGAGTGTTACTGAGATCGCCCAGAAACTCAAGGTTGACAAAAGTAGCGCAACCCGTCTTTTGCAAACCTTGGTCCATCACCGCTTTGCCGCCAAAGATCTCAATTCAAGACGATATATGTTAGGACCGAGACTGTCAGAGCTATTAACAGACTCAATTGAACCGCTTCCCCTAAAGCGTAATGCGCTCCCATTTATAAAAGAGCTTCGTGACAAAACAGGGGAAAATGCCCATGTCGCGATTTACTCCCAAGCTCAATGTTTAGTCATTGCCGATGTAGAATCCCGTGCGCAATTACGTGTGGTGAGCGGTGAAGGGCGCTTAATTCCCAACCATTGCACCGCTATTGGCAAAACCTTAATCGCCTTTGGCTCTTTTCCGCTCCCGACAAATTTACAATCTTTTACCCCTCGAACAATCACGGCCGCTGACCAACTCCGCCTCCACATGGAACAAATCCGCGCCCGTGGCTACGCCATCGATGATGAAGAACACGAACTGGGGGTCCGTTGTCTCGCCGCACCCGTCTATGATGAAACCGGCCGTGCCATCGCATCAATGGGTATCTCCGGCCCAACCGTGCGCGTCACCCTGTCCAAAGTCCCAGAGCTAGCCGAAATCGTTATCAAGCAAGCAGTAAGTTGCTCTAAAGCATTGGGCTTCCAGCCATGACCACATAAAAAGGGGCGCCAGAACAAGCAACTCGTATCTATGATTAACGAGCTACCAACCCTCATCATCGATCAAGAATTTCGAATGGAACACAGTGGGAACTTGCAAAACAACCGTATCATTATAGGTCTCGAAATCACTCTCAATTTTCTCCCATGCCACAAGCTTCGGCTGATCCAAGGGAATATAATGAATATAAGCGTTGGGATTATCAGAGAGTGACACAAGCAAAACATCCCCCATATCAGGCAAAAACTCACTTTGCGTAATCGGAATGTCAAAAACGAAATTGTCCAAAACGCGATCCTTTTGCTCCTCTCTAAGTTGAGCGGTTCGTTCTATATTCGCTTGAACCGTCTCGGCATCTGGATTGACCATATTCTCAACAAATCGCAGAAACGCCACCAAAGACATCACCCCCAGCGCGAAAAGCCCAAATATGCTAACTGCGGCCCCCACTAAAAGCCCCCCAAATATTCGCCTATTCCGCTTGCGTTTTTCGTTTGAGATTTGATTATCTTCCTCTTCAGTCAAGCTTTCTTTTTCTATTTTCATCAAGATACCTCCTTGTCCAATACCTTCGCCAAATTAATCAACTGTTTGGATTTGCTCCCCTCCTATGAGGAGGGGTTGGGGGAGGTGGATTACCCCTCTCCCCCAGCCCCTCTCCCAACGGGAGAGGGGAGCTTTTGATTTGACGCGAATTAAAAATAATTGAGCGATCAGCCCGAGATATTTTTAATTCATGGAACAAATTTACCTTCAAGGCAAATTATTTGTCACAAAGGTCTAAAAATGGCGAAGGTATTGTTGTCGTCGTCTTATTAAAATAATAGCGGTTTCTAGACAAACCGCACACAACAAGACAGACGATCAAGGAGGTCATAGGCAAATTTACTCTTCTACCGCAAATAAGTTTTCTACCACCGTAGCCGTATCAAAATCTTCCGGCAAATCAGCTTCACCCAGGGCGACCAGCAACGATTCCTGCACCTCGGCCGTATCCAAACCGGCCTCCGCAACCACATCTGTAAGCGTCATCCCTTCTTCATATTTGGCCCGCAATTCCTCAAGCGACAAACCGGCCACATCCGCAATAACCACATCAATCGTTTGCCCCACAACTTGACGAGGTTGCACCACACCCAAAGTTTGATTCAATTGGCGAAGCATAGCAGCTACCAAAAGATCATTCACCGCATCCCCATTGCTAAAACGAGCTTGACGAGTCGCCAAGGTATCTGGGTCAGGTTGTCCGCCACCTTGGCCACCACCTTGGCCGCCACCTTGGCCGCCACCAGCGGCTGGTCCACCTAAGCCACCACCACGGCCGCCACCACCTTGACCACCGCCAGCTCCGCGAGCGCCATCTTGCCCTTCAGCCCCTCCTGGGCCGCCGCCACGGCCGAGAACCGAATCACCACTTTCCTGCAGTGCATTCAGACCAGCCATCGTCAAATCCATCTCTGCCAGTGCCGCTTGCTGCTCAGCGGTCAACCCTTGCTCAATTTGGCTCGCAACCGCTTGCAGTTCCAAATCGGCCGTTGTATCTTCCTGTAACAATATTTCCAATGCTTGCCACAATGGCAACATCTCGGTCGCTTGCCCCTCAGTTAGCACCAAATCATCATCAAGCTGCAAGACCCCTAGTGCCAACGCCCCCACATCTGACAACTCTCCTTCAAACTCAATTTGACCACCGCCACCATTGTTTCCATTCACGGGCGTGTCAGCTACTTGAGCGGCCGGCTCGGCCGACTCACTACTGCACCCCACCAATAATAAAAATATACTCAAGATCAAAATAATTCGTTTCATTATTTACCAGTCCTTATCATTAGTACATCGTCTCAGAAATTTTATGATTTTTCAGAACTCGTCTGTTTCGCCCCCCTCTCCCGTTGGGAGAGGGGCTGGGGGAGAGGGAAATTTATAAAATCCACCTCCCCCAACCCCTCCTCATAGGAGGGGAGGAAAACAACAGATTACTTTCGAGACGCTGCAATTAGACATTATCGAAAATAGTCTTATGTCAATTTTTTGGATAGAGATTGAGGATAGAGATAGCGAAGCCGCCTCAACAAAGCAGACGCCCTATCCCTATCACCGGTCCCTATCAATTTACTTATTATTCATGTCTCAACGCATCAATCGGGTCCAACTGCGCCGCGATATTAGCCGGGAAAAACCCGAAGAATATCCCCACGGCCGCCGCCGAGCCAAACGCCAACAAGATCGATTCCGGCACAATCACCGTACGCATCTCACTCGTTTCACCAAACAAAATCGCCCCCCCAACACCGGTCAGCACCCCCAACAAACCACCAACCAAGCTCAACAGAACCGCTTCTGTTAAAAACTGCAGTCGAATATCGTTCGGTGTAGCACCCACCGACTGCCGAATCCCGATCTCTCTCGTCCGTTCGGTCACACTGACCAGCATAATATTCATAATCCCGATCCCCCCGACCAACAAAGACACACCGGCTACCCAAGCGAGCAAATTGCGAAACGCTTCAGTTGTTGCCCCTTGTGTTTCGATAATGTCATTTTGGCTTTGAATACTAAACGGTAACTCTTCAACAGCAACATCTTTCGCCCCAGCCAAACGAAGCTGCATTTGGGTAATCACATGCTCCATATCGGCCGTCTCATCCAGTTCGACATAGATAATTCGCACCCGATTTCCCACAACTCGCGCAAACTGAGCCGGGACAAAACGATCAAACAGCAAGGTAATCGGAGTGTAAATCAAGCTATCAAAGTCGGTATTGCCGACCACCCCACGCTCGGCCGCCACCCCGATTATCGTCAAGCGGGTCGTCCCCACCGTAATCGATTGTCCGATCGGATCACTTTCTCCAAATAGAGCAACCGCCGCGCTATGTCCCAAAACCGCCAGCTTCGATTTGCGATCAAGCTCTTGCTGGTGAAAAAAGCGCCCCTGAGCCAAATCCACATCACGTACTGATGGGAAATCCGGCGTTGTTCCCACCAACGACACTTCTGTCAGGGTCGCTTGCTCGCTTTTCACCGTTTGGGCCGAGGTTTGCTCGACGGCCGTGCCCGCCACTCCCGTAATCCCTCCCAACAAAGCAACATCGTCATAAATCAGGGTAGGGGTATCACCTCCACCACCCGCCCCACGACGGGCGATCCCCCCTTGAATGAAGACCAAATTAGACCCCAGACCTTCAATCTGATCGGCGATCGTCGCTTCGGTTCCGGCACTAATGGCGACCATGATGATCACGGCCGCTACCCCGATAATCACCCCCAGCATCGTCAGCAAGGAGCGAATTTTGTTACGCATCACCCCTTCCCAAGCGATACGGGCGATTTCTAAGGGCGAAATCGGGGTATAACTTTCACTCAAATCGATCTCGTCTACAGCCACGGCCGGTACAGTACTTATCTCATCATTTAACTCACTCATCCCCATCCCTCCTCAGACAAAACCACTTGCCCATCCGCTCGAATTTCGCCATCAACCAGCGTAATCGTCCGCTCAGTTTGTCGGGCGATATGGGGTTCGTGGGTCACCATCACAATGGTTCGGCCACGGCCGTGCAAATCATGCAACAGCCCCATAATCTCTTTGCCGGTCCGCGTATCTAAATTACCGGTCGGCTCATCCGCCATAATCAAAACCGGATCATTGACCAAAGCTCGCGCAATCGCCACCCGCTGTCGCTGTCCACCCGACATCTCATTCGGCTCGTGATGGGCCCGCTCCGCCAAACCGACCGCTTCTAGCGCGGCCATCCCTTTGTCTCTCCGTTCCGCCATAGAAAGTGGGCTCGGCCGCTGGTAAATCAGCGGCAACAACACATTATCCAAAGCCGAAGTCCGTGCCAACAAATTAAAAGATTGAAAAATAAAGCCCAGCTGCTGATTGCGAATGCGAGCCAATTGCGGCTTATCTAGTTGGCTCACATCGATCCCTGCCAAATAATATTGACCAGAGGTCGGCCGGTCTAAGCAGCCGATAATGTTCATCAGCGTACTTTTTCCCGACCCAGACGGCCCCATCACCGCCACAAACTCCCCAGATTGAATCGTCACATCGACCCCAGCCAACGCGTGAACCTGTATATCTCCCATCCCATATGTCTTCCGCAACTCACGGATTTCTATAATCGATCCCATCGGCCACCCCCTCCTTATTCCGTTTCAACGATACCGGTCGTCACGATTTCACCCGCTTCTAAACCGGCCGTGATTTCCGCAAAGGTAAAGTCCGCCAGCCCCACTTCAACCGAACGAAGTTCTAAATCATCCCCGTTCATCACAAAGACGCTGTAATTCTCAGGGGTCAGCTCACGCAACGCTTCGACCGGAATCAGCAAGGCGTTTTCAGCACGGCCGCCAATTACTTCAACCGTCGCATTTAAGCCCACCGGCAAGGTCTGCGGCTTCGCAAATGATTCTTCATTCAATTGCACCACCGCCCGCACCACATTCAGCCCACTTTGCTCGGTCAACTGAGGATCAACCTGAACGATCGTGCCGACAAACGTATCGTCTGGCAACGCATCAAACACCACTTCCACTTCAAACCCGACCCCGACCATATTGAGGTCTGATTCGTCTAGGAAAATCTCTAGCACCGGCTGTTCTAAATCGGCCAGCAGGATAAATGTGGCCGTACCGACACTCTCCCCAACTTCGGCCGTTACCTCCATAATCGTTCCCGCAATCGGTGCCACCAAAACCGTTTCAGTTAGTGCGGTTTGTGCCGCCACCACATTCAATCGCGCCTGCTCTAAATCGAGCAAACCGGATTCTTGGTTCAACAACGCTTGTTGATACGCCAATTCCGCCTGCAGTACCGCCGCCTCTGCCGCTTCCAATTCCGCCTCGGTTGGCCCCGTTTGGGCCGCAGTCAGACTGAGCTGAGCATTCAAAAGCGAAGTCTCCGCACTGGCTACAGAACTCCCATTGCTGTTTCCGGCCGCCGTTTGGTTGTATTGAAATTGAGCCAACTGCAAATCTTCCTGCGCTCGCAATAGCGACGTATCGGCCGACTCCCGCTCACGAGCGATACGGTCCGCCCATGTTTGACCGGTACACGGTTCTTGCTCCCCCGCATCACAAATCGACTCCGTATACACCACTTCCCAGTCCCGCGCTTCGTCCCACACCGCCGCGTGATTCGCTTGGGCTTCAGCCAAACTCCGCTCAGCTTGGGTCAAATTAAGCTGGGAAATTTCTAACCCATAGTAAGCCGAAGAAGATTGCCCTTGTGCCGAATTTAAACCGGCTTCGGCCGCTGCCACATTCGCTTCCGCCACCGCAATTTCCCCTTCATCTGGCGACCAATTGCGCAACTCATTTAAGAAGTTTTCCGCTTGTGACAAATTAAGCTGAGCCTGTGCCAGCGCAATTTCATTATAGCTCGTCCCCGCCTCGGCCGTGGTCGCATCACTCTGCATCATTAATTTCGCCAATGCTAGCTCCGCATTGATCAAACCTTGCTCAGCCTCGGCCGTATCGATCCGCGCCAATTCGTCACCGGCCGCGACCGTATCCCCCACGCGCACCGCCAATCCGGTCAGCACACCGGCCGAACGAAACCCCAAATTAATTTCGGCCGCTGGAACCACCGTCCCTGCACCCAACGCAGAAATCACCAGCTCTCCCTGCCGCACTGTCGCCGTCTGTATTTCCGGCTCCTGACTCTCGACCACAACCCCATCACTCCCATTCGCCTGAGTATAGTAGTACCCACCCGCCAGAACGGCCGCTAAAGCGACCGCCATAACCAGCCAATTTTTATAACGTATCATCTCTTTCTACACCTGTTTTCCATTCCTAGCTGTTCAACACAACTAATTTTCTCTGCCATTAGATGAACTTAAATGAGCTCAACAAAATCCATTTTACGGCGAGAAAATACGAAGATGTAAACCAAATGTAAAAAGAATCTGCAGATTCCTCGATATTTACATTTAGGGCTTCGCGACCAATGGCAAATGGACGGCCGTCCAAGTGTCCTGAATCGCCTGCACCCAATTCACCCCATCACGACAACAAATGCGCTGTTCAATATGAATAAACTGCCCCGTATACAAATCTGTTCCCACAGTACACAGATTAGCCGCCGCAACCCCATTGTACAAACGCCCTTGAACGTTGCTATCCCCATGCAAGTTACAAGTCGGCGTATCCCCCGGAATCGTCACCGTCCAGCTAGGGTTCGCTTGGCGCAAATTATTTCGCAAACCGACCACTTTCTCTTCCATTTGTGGCGATGCCCCTTCCCCATATGTCAAGTAAACATCAACCCCAGCACAGCTCGTTTCCCCCATCGAGTGAAATTGCAACGCGATCATCTGCCACGGCAACTGATTATCATAAGAAACCAACTCAGCCACGGCCGCGTGAAATAAATTAGCCACATTATGAGATGCATCCGCTTGTTTATACGCCGCCTGACAGCTACTCACCGCCGCATTCGCATTCCGATGGGCCCCCGCCATTAAAAAGGTATGCGCTTCAGCTTGCTTAAATAGCGCAATCCCCTGCTCTCGTGTCCCCAAATCAAATTTCGGATGAGCGATCTGAATACTCAACGGCCGTCTCGGCTGACTATGAACGATAAATGTCCCCCAACCCCGATCGACCACTCCATCCACATTCCCATCGAGCACTTCAAACAGCACACAATAGCTCTTCCCATTATCCGCATCGACAAACGTTTGCACCCGATAAATCGTCACCAAACTGCTAGGCAAGACTACATTCCCACAATCATTGCGCAACATCTGCTGAATCACCCCACGCCAATCGGCTTGAACCTCGGCCGAAGGCTCCACAAACCCCTCCGAATCTTTCGTCGGCATTTGCCCATCGATACAAGCCACCAAACTTTCCAAAGTCGTCGCGGCCGGACAAGTCAAATCGGCCGTTTCCGCCCCAAATACCCGACACCCCACCACAAAAATCAAGCTCAATAAAACAATTCTTTTCAATTTAGCCACCTACACACTCACTAGATTTCAATTCAGTCTACAACAACCAACAAAACAAATCTTAGAAAGATCGATAATTATTCCCCTCTGGGCGAAAAATGAAAATAATTGCCTACATCAACATATCCTTACCCATCTGACCAAATCAAAAAGTCATGACAAAAATGCAAGAACAGCACCAATGGCTCGACGCCCATCATACTCAAACCGAATCAATCTGGGTTGTAACTTATAAACTCATGTTACGCGATCATGACCCATAGCTACCGACTTAACGATTCTACGGCCGTCCTCCACCCTAAATCCCTCCCGACAAATATGTCTCCATCTAAGAACGACTCACAGCCCAAAACAAACGTGCCTCCGGCACAGAATAAAATTACCATGCATACAGAAACAGAACTGAATCAATTCATTAAAGATCTATTCAAAAACGCTTGGCGTTATCGAGCATCATCGTGGATAAATACATCTTATGGCAGAAATGAGCCATTAATCAACCTATGGTTACGTCTCGCAGAAACGGCCGTTTGGGTCGACAGTCATCTTGATCTAGAGAATTTACAACACAGTTTAAGGAACTTTGATTCAAGTCCCCATCCATTTGAATCTAGCTACCAAAATGTAGTTGAGTCGACCTGTGAACACCGCATTTCAACACACCGGCAACGGTTTCACAGAAACCCAGCGGAACTCGTCGCAGACGGCCGATTTATCGCCTATTTGCCATATCAAAACTTAGCCGACGGTGCAGCAAACCTCGAAACATTTGGCTACTTTGATAACAACAATTGCCCACCATGGGATACATGGATAGCTTATCTTCAAGAATCACACATTTATCATAAAATCCTAACTGAAGGGCAATCCATCGATTATTTGTTAGCATGGGTCCACCCCCATCTAATCGATGTCGTTGATGATGGTATTCGCGCCAACCCAGAAGAATGCATCTTCTGGCTAGATAACAGCGACCTATTTTTCAACAAACTTTGGGATTCTCTGCAACACTACCCACTCAAATGGCACATCAATCCCGACATTGATGTAAAATAAAACCATCACTTAAAAACAAACTGATACTGCCGAATTTGGTGGGATAAGCGTAAATCGTTCAAAAATAGTCGAT
>WTJY01000235.1 GCA_011524645.1 Anaerolineales bacterium
CCACGAACAAGTTGTCATCAAAATTTTTTTACCCTCCAAGGGGGTTTTGCAGCGCGCCTGCGCGTTGCAAAAACACGATTTTATAACTACGAGCCGCCGTAGGCGGTGATTAGTCACACACTACTGCAACGCATGTCGATAGCTCGCCCAAGCGATCTCATTCTCCCAAATCTGCACCGTCACAAAACTCAGCGTCTCCGCCTTAATTCGTTCCGCCAGCGTCAGACAAAGAATCCGCGAAAAATGCTCAATACTCGGATTCAGCTCCGCAAATTCCGGCAAATCATTCAGTGTCTTATCCTTATAATACGCCACAATCTTGTCTAACTGCGTCTCAATATCGACAATATCGACCAGATAACCATGCTTATCCAAACGCTCACCCTGCAACTGCACCTCAACATAATAATGGTGCGAGTGCCAATCATTTTCCGGCCCCCAATCCCCACCAATCAAAAAGTGTTGACCTACAAAATCTCGTTTTACTGCCACTGTATACATAAAAAATCATTCCTTTTTTACTAGCCCTGTCGGATTTGGTGGGACTTGATCAATTAACGATTGTCATTCCCACCAAATCCGACAGGACTAGGAATTTTTCTTCTAACTTTCGTCTACGATCGTCCGCCAGACAAAAATCGACCTTCTCTGCTAGCAAGTTACCCTATCTCCTGCAATGCCCAAGCCGCATGCTCCTGAATCAAAGGGGACGGATCAGCCAAAAGCACCTGCAACGGCTGTCTCACCCGCTCATCTCCCCAATTTCCCGCAGCCACACACACATTGCGCAAAAACCGCTCCCGTTTAATTCGCTTAATCGGGCTCCCTGCAAATCGCGCCTTAAATCCATCTTCCGTCAGCGACAACAAATCAAGCAACGGTGGCGCGGCCGTCTCCCAATGATCGGCCGCAAATCCCTTCTCTACCGTCTCCGGCGCAAAACGGTTAAACGGGCAAACATCTTGGCACACATCACACCCATAAATCCAGTTTCCCATCATCGGCCGAAATTCTTCAGGAATCGCCCCCTTTAACTCAATCGACAAATAAGAAATACAGCGACGCGCATCCAACACATACGGTTTCGGAAACGCATCGGTCGGGCAAGCTTGCAAACAACGGGTACACCGGCCGCATGATGGCATCTGCGTCGGATCTAAAAACGGTGTCGGCGGCAACGGCAACGTGGTCAAAATCTCCCCCAAAAAGAACCATGAACCGCGGCGGGGTGAAATCAACATCGTATTCTTCCCTGTAAAGCCGAAACCGGCCGTTTCCCCATGATCTCGCTCTAAAATCGCCCCCGTATCGACATATACTTTATGCGCCGTTTCGGTATCGGCCGTACTCGCTAACCATGCCGCCAACTCTTTCAGGCGTGGTGTCATGATATCATGATAATCGACTCCCCACGCATAATTAGAAATCCGGCCGCGACTCGGATCGTTAGCGATCTCATCCGGCAAACGAATCGTATGGTAATCGAGCCCAACACAAATCAAACTTTGCACCTTGGGCACAATCACATTGAGGTCTTGACGGCGAATAATCCGATCCGGCCGTGCCAAATACCCCATCTTGCCATACATCTCCGCATCCACCCAGCGCATATACGCATCTAAGCGGCGCGCCGGTTGCGCCGGAATCACACCGAGCATGCTAAAGCCCAGTCGCTTCGCTTTGTTTTGAAGTTGGGTCACAATGTTGTTCATAATTAAATGGGAGGGTGATTGCAATGCGGTCTTTACTCGTCACTCGAAACGGGCAAATCCGGTATAATCCGCGATTATACGAATATTTACTGTAACTCAACAGGAGAGATACCAAATGAGAACACCTTTTATTGCAGGGAACTGGAAAATGAACAAAACGGCCGCTGAATCGGCCGCCTTTGTCGCCGAAGTCAAAGCGGGCTTAGATGCGATCACTGGGGTCGATGTCGCATTCTGTGCGCCAGCGATCAATATTCCCGCCGTCGCTGAAGCGGTTGCTGGATCAAAAATCGGTGTCGGTGCCCAAAATATGTATTTTGCTGAAAGTGGGGCGTTTACAGGGGAATGTGCGCCAAACATGTTGACACCATACTGCCAATACGTCATCCTCGGCCATTCAGAACGCCGTGCCTATTTTGGCGAAACTGATGAAGGGGTCAACAAAAAAGCGAAAGCGGCCCTAGCTCACGGATTAACTCCGATTATCTGTGTCGGCGAAACACTAGAACAAAACGAAGCGGGCGAAACCAACGCCTTCGTCAGTGGCCAAGTCAAAGCGGCCCTCGACGGCATTCCGGCCGCACAAATCGCCGATCTCGTCATCGCTTATGAACCGATCTGGGCGATCGGCACAGGCAAATCGGCTACGGCCGAAGACGCAGACCAAATTATCGGCACCGCCGTGCGCGACACCGTCGCCGCCCTATACGATGCCGACACCGCCGCCAAGCTACGTATCCAATATGGTGGCAGCGTCAAACCACACAACATCGCCGCCTATATGGCTATGGACAACATCGACGGCGCCCTCGTTGGTGGTGCCAGCTTACAACCAAGCTTTATCGAACTCGTACAAAACGCCATCTAAAGGAAAAAGAAGAAAGGCAAAAGGGAGGTATTTTTTCCTTTTGCCTTTTCCCTTTTCCCTTTTCCCTTTTACTATGTTCGACGCCCTCACCCCCATCCTCTGGGTACTCATCACCTTCCCCATCGTCTTAGTCATGGAACGATGGATTCAACTTCATCTACAGGGAACCGCCTTTCTGCTCACCAAACATCGCAAAGCATCATTGGCGATCTATGCCATTATCATGTTCCCCGGTGTCGTCTTACATGAGTTCAGCCATTGGTTTACCGCCAACATGCTCGGGGTACAGACCGGCCGTCTTTCCCTTTGGCCCGAAATCATGAAAGATGGCAATATCCGCTTGGGCTATGTGGAATATTACAAAACCAAGGATCTCGGCCCTTTTCGTGAAAGCTTGATCGGGGTCGCCCCGCTCGTGTTCGGCATCACGGCCGTGATCTCAATCGGTATATTCGTCTTTGGCGGGAATGATCTCATCAATGTCGTCTATGCCGACGAGCCGGATCGAGTATCGGCCGTCATCAATCACATTTTCGCCGTTCCAGATGTTTGGCTCTGGCTCTATCTGCTATTTACGATTAGCAACGCCATGATGCCCAGCCCCTCTGACCGTAAGGCGTGGCCGTTTTTCTTAGCCGCAGTCACCTTGGCCATCGTGATTCTCTATTTTATGGGGTTTCAGCGGGTTTTGTGGGAAGGCTTAGTCGGACCGGTCGCAACGGTGTTTACCTATATCGGCATCGCGCTCGGCATCACGATTATCGTCGATCTTATCTTTATGATGTTGATCAGTAGCATCGAATGGCTCCTTGGCCGTGTGCGGGGTGTTTATATCGACTATAAAAAGATCTAACAAAAAAAACGCCCTACAGCGGAGCATACCGTAGAGCGTTTTTGAGGAACACAAAGAAATGGAATTAAGTTAATCGCTTTGGCTTATTCAGTTGCTTCCGCCTCGGCCGCTTCCTCTTTCGATGCCACCCGTTCAATGACGACAGTACATTGGGTCAAGAGTGCGATCCCTAAGCCCACAACCATAATCGCCAACACCGGAGGATAGATACCGAACACACCCAAAATGACCGGAATATTCAAGAGGACATCCCCATCATTATTCTTCACAATGATGCGACGAATCGTGGTTTCTGTGTAAAGATTTTTGATGAAATCAAAGACTTGGCTACCGGCCATTTGTACCTCTTCGGTCCAAGTGCCTTCTTCGGCCGTTTCATCTTCATCGATTTCAATCACTTCTTCGGCCGCTACGGCCGCTTCTTCAGCTTTTAATTCTGCGTTTTCATCAGACATATCAGAAAATTCTCCTGTTACTTTATAATTTTATAGAGCCGATCGGCCCGTTCTAAGCTTGGTCACTCGTTTTGTTTTTCCGAGCCATATAGACGCCATAAGCCACTAGAGCCAAGGGCCACCATGGACCAAGCGATTCAAACACCAACAATTCAAAGAATAACCCGAGCCCTACGAACATCCAGCCGAAAAAGCGAATCACTTTTGGTCCAGTTGTATGGATCGAATGAGCGTCGTTGAATCGTTGAGCATACATTAAACCACCGGTAAACGCGACAGGGAATAAGGTCCATGCATACGCCATGGCGTCACCGTGATTAAAAATAGTCATAATAAAGACCAAAGCCCCCAACACAACCATAAACGCGCCGGGACCAGCCAAAAAGCTGGCTTTGCTTGGTTCTGTTGCCGTCGCTTTATGCGCTGGCCACATGAGCAATACCCCAATCCCACTGATAAAAATCAGCGGTGCAAATAAATCTAGTAAATTAATGCCGGACAAAGTCAAGGCCAAGAGCCCTAACCCGCCCGCGACCAACCAACCACCGTTTTTATAGTTTACGTTGAGCGCGGCTTTTTCTTGTGCTTTATACACGACTTCGTCATCCATAAGATTTCACCTCTTAGATAGAAAACAGACTTGATTTTGTGGTTGTAACCCTATCACATTAACTTCTACGCACGGCCGAACAATAAGTTTCAGCTAATTCCCACATCTTCATAAACATGAGAATCTATTCATAACTGATTCTTGCACGACTTTAAAGGACTCAAGGACACGAGTCACGGATTTTCAGTAAAAACGGTTTGGGTTGTTATTGTTGTTTCGCGCCTTCGCCCCTCCCCTCAGGGGAGGGATTTAGGGTGGGGGAGAACTGCAAAACCAAGCTAAATTCTAAAAATGAATTT
>WTJY01000024.1 GCA_011524645.1 Anaerolineales bacterium
TAGAAATGCTGGAGCAAGGCAAAATCAGCGTCGATGAAGCCAATACCCTTTTACAGGCGATTGGTGGATAATCAGGCGGTATGATTACCAGCCTGACCAACTCAAAAGTAAAAACGGTACGCCGCTTGCTCGCCGAGCGGCGTTTTCGCCAGCGGGAAAACAGCTTTGTCGCCGAAGGGAGCCGCTGGCTTGAAGATGTCTTAGCCACTGGGGCCCAACCCCACTTCTGCTTAGTCACGCCAGATTGGATCGACAAAAACCAAACCCTTGCCAGCACGCTCACCCAAAGTAGCATTCCCCATCAACAAATTGATCCCGCCATCGCCCAAGCGATCAGCGACACAGAAACCGCCCCCGGCGTCTTTACAGTTCTCCCCCAGCCAGATTTACCTTGGCCAACAAATCCCCAATTGCTCCTACTGTTAGACGGGTTACAAGACCCCGGCAATATGGGAACACTCATTCGGACCGCCACGGCCGCAGGTGTCTCCGGGCTCATTCTTCTTCCCGGTTGTGTTGATCCTTTCAACCCTAAAGTGACACGTAGCACCATGGGAACCCTCCTTCGTCTGCCGTTACGTCAAATCAAATGGGATGCGTTGCCCCAACATATCGGCTCATGCTGTCTTTATCTGGCGACCGGTGATGCCCAAACCCCCTATACGGCCGTTCCGTGGTCAGAACCGGCCGCGCTCATCATCGGCAATGAAGCACATGGTGTCAGCCAGACCGCCCGCAACCAAGCCCATACCCCGATCTATATTCCGATGCACAATCAAACAGAATCGCTTAATGCGGCCGTCGCGGGAAGCGTCATTTTATTTGAAGCGGTACGCCAATCCCAGCTCGCCTAATTATGATTGATCGTCAACGCGCCCTTCTTATCCCCTTTATTCTCCTTTTTTGGTGGCTCGCCTTCGACAGCTTGACCGATGATAGTCCGGTCATGGACGAGCAAAACCACCTCGCCCGTGGGGTCGCCTTCCTACAAACGGCCGATCCCCGCCTCAGTGTCGAACACCCCACACTGGTCAACAGCCTAGCCGCCTTGCCGGTGCTCACCCTGCCGCAAATCGACCTCCCAACCGACCAACCCAGCTGGCAAGATAGAGAGCCGATCATGACATTTTGGTATGATTTCGCCGACCAATTTCTCTGGCGGGTCAATCAAGATGTCGTGCGCATGATTTTCCTCGGCCGCTTTTCGATCGTCTGTCTAACACTCGGTTTAGGTCTGCTCATGTATCGCTTCGCGGGTCGTTTATGGGGACGAACGGCCGCCACCTTCGCCCTCCTGTTTACCCTTTTTGACCCCAATATCTTGGCCCACGGCCGGTATATCACCACCGATTTGGGCGGCACCTTTTTTATGCTACTCGCCACGATGTTGATCTGGCACATGTGGCGAAAAGGGGATCGCATATCTGTTTTCTGGGCAACACTGGGGATTGCAGGTGCCTTTGCGGCCAAACTCTCGGCCGTTCTTTTTATCCCGATCTGGCTCATCCTCACCCTCTTCCCCTTGCCCAACGATCAAACCAAACGATTTGGGCCACGCCTCGGCCGTTTAGCCACGGCCGGTATCGGCTCACTCTTCTTTGTCTGGATGTTATTCGCCTTTGAATGGGGCGATTTCCTCTTTATCGATGAGCGGCTTCTCTGGCTCAATCACTACAGCGGCCCGATGCCCACATTCTGGTCCGGCATCGAACGCATTTCGCTTCTCAGTAGCGGCGGCCGCACCGCCTTTCTCTTACAACAATTTTCAACTGAAGGGTTTTTTCTTTATTTTCCGATCGCATTTCTCGTCAAAACCCCGCTCATCACACTCGGACTGCTGGCCCCTGCCCTCTTTTTTATGGTGCGACAAGCGAAAACACGGCCGCAAACGATTTGGCTCCTTGTCCCCACCCTCAGCTATTTCGCCATCACCCTACTCAGCGGCCTCAACCTCGGCTATCGCCACCTCATGCCGATCCTGCCGTTTGTCTACCTGATTATTTCCGGCTGGCTCTCCCAACTGTCTTTGGCATCACGACCGGCCGTTAAATCAATCCCAAACCTCGCCGGATGGGTCAGCATCCTCTTATTAATCGCTACCACTCTGTCTATTCACCCCCATCACCTCAGCTATTTTAATCTCATCGCAGGTGGTCCTAGCAATGGACACAACATTTTAATCGACAGCAATATCGACTGGGGGCAAGACCTTTATCGCCTAAAAGAATGGATGCGCCAAAACGATGTTCCCGAAGTTAATCTCGCGTGGTTTGGCACAGCCGATCCCGCTTACTTCGCCGTCCCCCATCAGCAACTCCCCGGCCTCCCTTACGGCTTCCCACTGTGGTGGGATGTCCCCTTCGATACCAGCAAGCCCCCTCCCGGTGTCTATGCGATCAGCGTCACCAACTATTGGGAAACCCCGCTAAGCCCCGAAGAAAAAACTAGATACGCCTGGTTTCGCGAACGCAACCCCGATGCTCGCATCGGCTATTCGATCCTAATCTATCGAGTCGAGTAAAATAAACCGCTCCCCAACAATCTAAAATCTAAAACCCAAAATCAAAAATAGGTCACTCTTATGTTATCACGCAGAGACTTTGTTAAATTAATCGCTCTAATGGCCACTGGTACGGTTGGTACCGCTTGTGCGCTTGAAGATTTTGCAGAATTTGAGGAAGAAATGGACACACACACCACAACCCATTCAGAAACAGGATCAAGCGATCGCGTTATCATCATCGGGGCCGGCATGTCTGGGGTGGCGGCCGCCAGAACCTTGGTCGATGCCGGATACACGGTCAAAATTTTAGAAGCCCGTGATCGAATCGGCGGCCGGACCCATACCGCATCATGGGATGGCACACCGGTCGATTTAGGTGGGGCTTGGATTCACGGCCGTTTAGGCAACCCGATGACCCGACTCGCACGTCAAGCCGATGCCAGAACGACCCCGACAGAAGAAGACATTACTTATGGAACGAATGGGCAACCTCTTTCGGCACAGGAAAAAGAATTGCTCCAATCATTTACCAGTGGGTGGGGCGATTGGCTCTATTATGGACAAGAAGAAGCGGATTACGATCAATCATTGCAGGCATTGCTGGAACAAATCATTGCCGAAGAAGGGCTTTCGGCCGAAGAGGCGAGATTAGCTCGATTCTATATTTCCGCCCTGATCGAACAAGATTACGCAGGCAGTTTGCAACAAATGTCAACTTACTGGTTCGATGAAGGGAGCGGCTTTGGCGGAATCGATTTACTTCTCGTTGATGGGTATGGCAAGATCGTTGACCATCTAGCTCAGGGGATTGACATCCAGCTCAACACCCCGATCCAAACGATTCGTTGGGGAAATGACACCGCCACCATCATCGATCAAAATGGGGAATCATATCCGGCCGACTATGTCATCGTTACCCTACCGCTGGGCGTACTCAAATCAAACACCGTCTCGTTCCAACCCAGCTTGCCCGCAGCCAAACAATCAGCCATCTCCCAATTAGGCATTAGCGTCTTCAACAAATGTTATCTCCGCTTCGACGAAGTTTTTTGGCCAGAAGATTACGATTGGCTCGCCTACGTGCCAGAACAACAAAACCGCTGGCCCAGCTGGCTCAACCTAGACAAAGCGATCGGCCTTCCGGCGCTTGTTGGCTATAGCACGGCCGACTACGGCCGTCGTCTTGAATCATGGTCAGACGCCAACATTATCGCCGATGCAATGGATGTCTTACGCACCATCTTCGGCCCCAATATCCCTGAACCGAACGATTCAATCATCACCCGTTGGCTCAGTGATCCATATTCACGAGGCTCATACTCTTTTATCGCTGTCAACTCCCATCCCAGCGTACGCCAAGATTTAGCAGCCCAAGTGGACGATACCCTATTTTTCGCCGGCGAAGCGACCAGCTCCGACTACCCATCCACCGTACATGGGGCATATCTATCCGGTGTCCGCGCGGCCGAAGAAATTATCAACATGTAAGGAGACAGAGAAGAGAGAAGAGAGACCGCTTCGCTTAGAGTAAGAAAAAAATCTCCCCCTAAAAAGCCCTCTTCTGTCTCTGTCTCTATCTCTCCCCCATCGCCTCAAGCAACGCATCAGCCGCAGCCAGCCCTGACAGCGCCGCCCCCTCAACCCTCGCATGCAAAAACGCATCTCCAGCAAATGCCAGCGGGCCGGGTGAGGTTGTAAACAAGGTTCTGGCATCATGATAGGTCGCCGGTTGTGCGTACCGCCAGCGGTGGGTTTGCACACCATCTTGATGAACCGTACCTAGATCAAGCCATCCTTTTGCCACCGCTTCTGCGATTAAGCGTTGGGCAATTTCGGCCGGGTCCCGATCAAACCAAGCGGCCGAGAAATCGGCCGACCCGTGAATGGTCAGAGTCGGCACGGCCGAAATCCCTTTCTGCTGATTGTCTCCGATCCAATCAATGACTTCACCCCGCGCTTGAATCCCCCCCGGAGCGGGCAACAAGCTGGGGGCCGTGAGTGGCACAAGGGCCGCCAAACACATGTTGTAACGAACCCCCTCTAACGCAGATCGCACCGATTCAGTTAACGCAACTTGACCCGCATCGAGCAACGCCAATGTTTGGGGTGCGGGGCTCGTGAGCAAGAGGGCATCCGACTCAAAAAGCTGGCCGTTTTCAGTAATCACCCGCCACAATTGATCAGAAAACTCGATTTTTGATACTTTAGTTCGGGTATGAACCGTCAAATTTTGCGCCAAATGTTTCGCAATTGCGGTCATGCCTGTCGTGCCACAATAGCGCGGATG